>JASCOI010000046.1 GCA_029959665.1 Microbacteriaceae bacterium PS02333 | reverse complement strand
CCCCCCCCCGGGCCGGGGGGGGGGGGGGGGGGCGGGGGGGGGGGGCGGGGCCCCCCCCCCCCCCCCGCTACGACGCCGCCGGGTTCGACGCAACAGGTCATGACGAGGCCAGCCCAGGAACAGGGGTCCGGGCACCCGCAGCTAGGGACTACGGGGTAGCCCGAACGACGCTACGCCCCCACCAACGCCGACTCCCAGTCGCCGCGCACGGATGACGGCCACTGGACAGTGACGTTCGTCCCGCCCAGCAGCGCGTGCGCTGCCGGCGCCGTCTGCTCGACCGGGTTGCCCGTCACTGTCGAATCAGCTTCGCATCCGTCAAGGCACCCAGGAAGCAGTGTCTGGCTGCAACCCGAATGCAGCCAGACACGACACCGTCCGGATCAGAACACCGGCACCAGAGTATCCAAGCAGAACGCGAGTTATCTCACGAGACCCACAACGCGGGAGGAACAGTCATTCTCCGACCTTGCCCATCTCATCAACGGATTGACTACCGAACGAAAGTCCAGCTCATCCCGTATCGCCTGAACGGAGTAGGCACGCCGTCATGGACCATCCCGGGCTCGTCACCGTCGCTGACCGTCGCATCATGATCGGCGTCCTCGCCAACCTCGCAGCCGCCTTCCTCGGCGCAGTCGACCACCCTCGCGCTGCTGGCTCACTCATGCGACACATGACCGACAGGTTCCGCAACGACCTCGGACGTGATCTCGGGCACACACCGACCGACCAGGAGTGCTACGAGGCCATCGAAGAGCAGATCGATCGGCTCCGACACTCCATCGGGGAGTACGACTAGCCGCGTCCGTTAGAGGATCGGCCACCGGTCTGTCGAACGCTGCTCGCCCTCGGGCAGGAGATGCCCGAGGGCTCGTAGGACGTCGCCCAGCCAAACGAGTTCCCAGTTCAACGTCCGATCGGCGGCCGGCGACGACGTCGGGTTGTCCCACGACTCGGTCAACCGTCCGATCGTGGCTTCGGCTGAAGGATCCGATCGAACACGAGACGGAGATCAGTCACCGGGATCTGAAGACCGCTCCACTCAGGCATCCCACGAACATGGCGCAGAGGGGCTGTCTCGTCAACCGATCGCCCGACGGACGTCGGCAGCGCATGCTCGCCTCGATGGCCGATCGGCCATCAAAACGGCCCCAGCATCGTCCCGCGTCGTCCGATCACCGCCAGAGGCAGGCCCGCGACTCGGCTGAACTGAGGAGGTGATGAACAGGACTACCCAAGCCAACGCCTTCCGCGCCCTTCACTCCGATCCCGCTCAGCCGCTCGTCCTCCCCAACGTTTGGGACGTCGCAAGTGCCCGACTCGTGGAGAGGGCGGGCGCGGCAGCCATCGCTACCACCAGCGCGGGTGTCGCTTGGTCGCTCGGCCGCGCGGACGGGAATGCGCTGGGGCGCGAAGAGGCCGCTGCGGCACTCGCTCGGATAGCCGCCGCGGTGTCCCTGCCGGTCACCGCGGACATCGAAACCGGATACGCCGATGACGCAGACGGCGTGGAGCGCACGGTCCACGCCGTGCTCGAAGCCGGTGCGGTCGGTATCAACATCGAGGACGGCGCCTTGCCGCCGGCCGATCTGGTGGACCGGATCGGCGCTGCCCGACGTGCAGCCGATCGTGCCGGGGTGCCGATGTTCATCAATGCACGGACGGACGTGTACCTCGCTGGCCTGGTCGCTCCGGCTCAGCACCTCTCCGAGACCCTCCACCGGGCGAAGCGCTACCTCGCAGCAGGAGCAGATGGCATCTTCGTTCCCGGAGTCAGCGATGTCGACACGATCAGAGCCCTGGCGGAAGCGATCGACCATCCGCTCAACGTGATGGCCGGCCCTGGCTCCCCGAACACCGCGCAGCTCGCGGGGCTCGGGGTGGCACGAGTGAGCGTTGGCTCCGGTGTGGCTCAGGCTGCGTACGAGACCGCTCGATGGGCCGCTGCCGAGCTGCTGACCACCGGCACGTACGAATCCCTGGCCTCGGCCATGGACTACGGCGAGTTGGACTCGCTGTTCTGACGAAGGAATCCAGTCGGGCCCGAGCGGCTGTCCACAGGACTTCTACCGTGACCTTCTCGATAGCTGATCGGTGAGCGGCCAGCTCGGCTCTCCTCGGTGGGCCCTGCCGGGATCGAACCGACGACATCCACGGTGTAAATGTCCTTATCCCTGGACGCTGCCAGACCGGTAGGCAAGTAACCGCAACCATCGCAGCTGTTCAAAGTCCGGTTCTTTGCGGTTAGTTGCCACCGCCTCCGCGTCTTCACCAACATCACACCGACACGCGGAAGCTCCACCGCACACACCAGGACTCGCGGCGTCGGCACTGTAGGCGGCGAGGGTCCGCGCGACGAGTCAGCTGCGCCGGGTGCTCGACGATACCCGACTTGACCTGGGCTTTCCTCGAACAAGGCCCCCGCGGCGTCGGGTCATGCATAGGGCGTGCATGACCAACGCAAACACCCACACCATCAAGGCCCGCAGCGCTCAGACGTCGAACGGCCAGACCGCCCCTTCTCGTCGAGGCCGCGGTTTCACCCACGAGTCGGGCCCGAACAACCCGAACATCGAGTGGTACACCCCGGCCGCCGTGTTCGACGCTCTGGGCGTCGATTTCGACCTGGACCCCTGCTCCCCCGGTTCCGCGCTCTCGAACGTTCCGGCCGTGAACTGCTTCACCATCAACGATGACGGGCTGACCTCCCCGTGGCACGGCATGTGCTGGGTAAACCCGCCTTACGACGACACGGACGCATGGCTCGAGAAGCTGGCTGCACACGGCGATGGCATCGCACTCGTCTTCGCACGCACGGACACCAAGTGGGCGCACAAGGCGATGGCTTCGGCCGACGTCGTCTGCTTCACCGCTGGCCGCATCAAGTTCATCAACGGCCGGACGGGCCGGCCACAGGGGTCGCCTGGCGCGGGGTCGATGTTCCTGGCGTGGGGAGAGCGGGCCGCGAGAGTTCTCCGCCAGGCCGACCTCGGGCTCTGCTTCTCCGTTCTGAGCTGACCACCGGGTTCCCCAGAGGCCCTCGATGCGAGTTCGCGTTGAGGGCTTCTTCGCGCGCTCACATCACGTCGAGAATGCCAGCGCGCTCCAACATCAGAAGCATCTGCCCGTCGCTCGGCCCCACCCGCTCTACCGAACCCAGCGGTAACGGCGCACCGTGCAGCTGCATGACGGTGAGGTAGAGGGCCGGTTTTCCGACCCACTGCTCCGGGAGGTCGGATTCGAATCGCTCGCCCTTCGGTGCCGTGTAGATGGCCAGCTCCTCAACCGTCATCGACGCGGTGCCCTGACGGCGATGCACGCGCTCCCAGTGTTCCAGTTCGGCGTGCTGTGCTCTCTGTGCGACGGCAATCATCAGCTCGGCGCGATTCGAGGCGCCCGGGAGCAGTTGAGCCAGCGCGGCTCGCGGGTCATCGAACAGCATCCAGTCTCCGCTGATGTGGACGAGGGTGTGGGCCGACGGCTCGATGGTCACGACGGCGGCCGACGCCGTCCTGCGCGAATGTCGGCGAGGTAGTCGAGCGGTTGTTGCAGCGACCACAGCGCATCGAGCAGGCGGCCGTCTTCCGGCATTGCCCAGCCGAGGAGAGCGGTCGCCTCAGCGGGTGAGAAGATCTCGCCTGCCCGCACCACCGCGGTCCAACCAGCGCGGATGTGGACGCGGCGGACCTCGTCGGGCGCATCTCGCTTCGCAACGCGCGCGTACTCCCTAGCGCCTTCCTGCGGGGTGACGAGCTCGACTATCAACCCGACGCCGGGACCAAGCGTGAGGACCTGCGCACGAACGCGGACCTCCGCGTCGTCCTCGGGCCCACTGCGGTACTCGATGAGCATCGGCTCGCCGGTGGTCGGCGACGACGAATGCGCATCGACAGTCGAACGCAGGCGCCCCCACGAGATGGCTCGCCACGTACCGCCGCCCGCTTGCAGCACGGAGAGCGTCTCCGCCGCGAGGTGCTGCTTGGCCTCGGGGTAGCCGCTCATGCGAGGTCCACAGCTGCCGGAGTGATCGCGCGTGGCGCCCCGGTCGATCCTGATCCGTTCACGAGAGATGTATGCGCGGATTGCACGACATGCGTGCGTACGGACGGAACGACGACAGCATTCGGGCTGGTGCTGATCATCCGCACGCGGTGCGTCCGTGCGTCGAAGGTCCGAATGCGCGGCGGGGGCTGAGTTCATCACGAACGCTTCTATGCGGCGAACCGCGGCGTTGACGCGACTTTCTCGAGGGCCGGCGCGATCCGGCCGTCATCGAGCAAGCGGTGACTTGCCGGTGCTCGACGGGTGGACGGGATCGTCAAGTCACCGCAGATCGCCGGTGGCAAGCCGATCGGAAGGGGTAGAGGGCCCTTTGACTTGAAGACTTATGTATAGAGGATACAAAGAAGAAGAAGAAGAAGTAGATCGGCCCTAGATCCCCACACCTATATACCCCCTAAAAGGTCTATAGCTGTACCTCCCCGCAACGGTCATGCACGGAAGCCACGAGAGGTTTCCCCAGTTCAGACCGACTTTTCTGACACTTCCAGGGCTCATCACGGGCAAGCACTATCCGCCAGGAACGACGATCCGGGCACCCTGGGTGCATGTCAGGAGCCCCGACGACAAGGGCCATCAGCCCGGTTCCTCCCTGAGGACGGCGGCTATGACACACCGGCCTCGCCGTCGCTGGACTGGACCGAAACACAGGTCAACTCAGCCCGTCTCGGTCACTCCGACATTTTCGCCGCATAGAGGTGGGTGGACAGCAAACAGCCTGTCCGTCCACCACGAGGAAGCGAACACATGTCCCCCACCAATCAGCCCGCCGGCAACGGCGCCATGTCACTCCGAGAGCTCGCTGCGGCGGCTGACGTCACCCTCGGCACCGTTTACGCCTGGAGCGCCAAGGGCATGCTCCCCGAGTCTGCATCCAAGGTCGACGGAAAGTTCTGGATCCCTCGCGCTGACGCCGACGTGCTCATCGCAGAACGGCGTGCGGACAAGCAGCGCTTCTTCGGACAGAACACCGAACCGTTCCCGCCGGATGTCGAGACAGTCGGGCTCGAGTGGCTCGCCGCTCAGTTGAACGTGTCACTGCGCCGGGTGTGGGCCCTGAGTGCAGAGGGCGCGCTGCCTGCATCCGCGCGACGGATCGGGCGATCCATCCAGATGCCCATCGAAGACGCACGCACCTTTGCCGAGGAGCAGCGCAGCCGCCGACGACGCCCGTTCCCAAGGCGCCGACAGGCATCGCGAGCGACAGTGGGCCTGGGGTGGCTCGCTGATGAAATCGGATGCCCTCGACAGTCCCTCTACTACATCATCAACATCGTTCCGCTGCCGGACTCGACGTTCTACGTCGGGAACGAGATGCGGATGCCCCGCGAGGACGGCGAGAACTGGGTCGCCGACTTCTCCGCGTCGATCGAAGCCGACAACGCCAACGGGCGACGCCTCGGCGCCGCGCTGAACCGGTCGCAGGCCGCGTGAGGGTGGGGGTCGGCCGAGCGATGTCAGCCGACCGCCACGAGCTCGGCCTTCGTCAGATGATCTCGTCACGGTATGCGGGCTGTGCGCACGCGAGACCTTCCCAACGCACCTGGAGAGGCCAACCGCCACCCTTGGTGACGACGCCACGACACCCTCCGGGTACGAACGTCCTGCTCGTTCCCCCATGGTCCTTGCTCGCAGCGACAACGGTTCCGGCGGAAATCATCATGGTCGTTCCTCTCTTGAAGCCGGCCGGACATCGGCGGCGCCGTTCCTATGCGCGGACAGGACGGGCTTTGGGAGCGCCGCAAGTCGCGAACCGGGGTGCCATCTGATGTGACCTCCGTGGTTGTGAATGCTGACTCGCCTCGAGGGGTCACTCGAGGCATGTTGTCGATGACCTCGCTACCTCCGCACATATCGCAGGTAGCCCCGCCGGTCTCCATCCGAGACAGTCGCCGGCACGGCAGATCCGATCTCGAAGGGAATCTGATGCACAGCGCCAGCGACGAATGGTGGTCTCAAGCCCGGCAACGTACCGACATCCTCGACTTGCGGGATTGGTCCACGTGGCCGGTCGACATCACGCGCGAACTCGTCGCCCTCGAACGCGCGGGCCTGCCCGCCACGATCGAGACCCACGACACAATCCGCCTCGCCGACGGCCGCCGCGCCCGCGTCGCACCAGCCGCATCCCCCCGCCGCCAACCCGGCCTGAGTCTCGACGACGAGCCAGAACTGCTGCTCGTGCCGACACCGGCGTACGTCAACCGCCGCACCTTCGTCGAAGTAGCGCGGTCCGCACCGAACGTGCTGCTCGTTGACGGCTCCCAGGTATGGGAGGACGGCCGGCAGATCGCCGGAGAGCCTGCGTTCCAAGAGCTCCGAAGTGACCGGTACGCGGTGTTCGCCGTCGCACGCACCCTCCCTGTTGCCAGCGGCCGTATCGATCAGATCGCGGCCCACACGGGGATGAGCGTTGGACGGGTCGGTGACGCGCTCAGCGTTCTCGGCGACACCGTTCGGCACGTCGACATCGGATGGGAAGCGGTCGACATGTTCGCCCTCGCCGACTGGGCGATGACCTACAACGGGCCCGGTGGTACCGCCACCAGCTGGCACCACCCCGGTACCGTCAAAGAACAAGCGCGCCTCCTCATCGACGCCGGCGCACTCGTCTCCGGCGCCTGGGCGGCGATGACCCCGTTCCCTGGCCTTTCGTATCTCGGCCGGAAAGACGACGTCGGAACCGGACGAACACGGGTGGCGTTCACCCGCAACATGCCCGACATGGCCGCGCTGGGATTCACGCCCGCCGTCCCACCAAGGGATGGGAGGGCGCGACCGAAGTTCACCGTCGCTGTCCCCGAGGACGAGACCATCTTCGCGACGTCGAACTTCTCCGCCGGCGGCATCACCGACGACACCATCACCGTAGCCACTCTCATGCGCGGCTACCACGAAACTGACCTCGCCAACCAGCTCCGCAGCCGAATCCACTTCCGCACCGACGTCCACTACGACCTCATCCACCATCTTCCTTCGTGACAGGCCCGTACGACAGCACGCTTCAAGCATCGGAAGTGTCACCCACGACTGTGGGCGCCCCAGATTGCGCCGGCGTCTCGTGCGACAACTGCCGAACCGCGGACCCCGCGCCCGTGCCGGGACTCGTTGAGACCAACGACGGGGTGTGGCACGTCGCCTCGAGCCCGTGACGCGTCACCTCAGTCGACCAGGCCTCGGTTGGCGACCGTCGGGCGACGAAAAGGCGCCTCAGCACGACAACGAACCACTCGGAGTGACCGCGCCGACAGGCCTGACCTCGACGACACAGCAATCGGCTTCTCCTCCGCACAGATTGAACCAGCCACGACGGGAGCCCCGCGATCAAAGGAGTCCGCGGGCGCCTGGAGTCCGTCGCTGCGCCGCTACGACCTCGGCCTCTGAATGCCGAGCAGACGCGCTGCGCCCGCCGGCCAGAAGCGTTCGTATGGGGCAGCCTTGAGAGAATCAAAGCGGACCATCTATATGCGACACTCGAACCCTCGATCGAGCGGCGGTCCGCAGCCGGCCGGTCGACGACCGGCTATCGGTCACTCGTGCCTTGCCAGTGGAGGCAGCTGAAGCCTCGCTACATTCGACGCATCCGTGCGGCGAGTCGGAGTGCCTGAACGGAACGTCGGTGTTGTTCCGAGCGGTGGCGGCCGTTGGCGGGCGAGGGGTGTGGTGCCGCGATGACGGGGACGAGTCGGGCGTGCTCGTCCAAGGTGAGGTACCGCATGACTCCGTCGAGAGCGATGCTCCCGTACGTGACAATCGCTTCGACGGAGGGGAGCGCCTTGAGGAGAACGCTCAGGGCATGTCGTCCCTCGTCGATGTCCGCAGGTCGTATGCGCCCGGGGAGCTCCCACGGGATGAGGTTCCAGCGAAGGTACTCCTTGCGTGCGAGTCCGGACTCGATGCGGGCTGCGCGATACGCGGCCGCGGTCGGCCCCGGGTTGTCCTCGCTGCAGACCGCCGCGTGCGCTGCGGCGATCGTCTGGGGGCCGGGTGACTGCATGAGGACCAGCACTCGGCTGGACGTGCCGCCGGATCGTGGGTCGAAACTCGGGACGAAGCGCCGCGCACCGTCGGGTGCGGTGCGCCATGTCTCCGCGAGGGCGTTCAGCGATCGAACGTCCGCGACCTCATCCGCGAATTCGTCCGGCGTGCTCACGCCGGCTGTGGTGGTGCGAGGAGTGTGCCGCGGATGACGGAGCCGTGGAACGTGCGGACGGCGACGGTGATCCATGCGGCGACGAGGCCGGCGTAGTAGACGACCGCGAGCACGGCGACGACAGTGAGTCCGGAGTGCAGGGCCAGGCCGTTCAGGCCGGTGACGCAGGTCCCGACGGGGAACGTGAACGACCACCACGTCAGGCTGAACGGCAGGTGCTCGCGGGCGGTCCGGATGGTGATGGCAAGGGCGATGACGGTCCACAGCAGCGCGAAGCCGAGCATCGCGAACCCGTACACCAACGCCACGACCAGCAGTGCGTGGGCGGTGGAGGCGTCGACGACGGTGGGGGCGTTCGAGGCGAGGAGGTTCACTGCGGTGATCGACTGCCCGACCGGTCCGAGCACGATCCACAAAGTCGGGACCATGCCTGCGGCACCGACCTTGTGCTGCGCGAGCCGGTTCCAGATCAACGTGATCACGACCAGGGACGTGATGAGGCTGAGGCCGAAGAAGCCGTAGCAGGACCACAGGAGGGTCTCGCGTGCTTGCCCGGCGGGCGCGTACGGCAGCAGGAGTGCGCCGGTGGAGGCCGACACCATCGGCGGGACGATCGGCATCAGCCAACCGCCGAACGCGGAGTCGGGTCCGTTCTCGTGGCGGGTGAACGCCAGGTACGGCACGAGGACCGCAGTGAGCAGTCCGCCGACGGTGCCGACGGTCCAGAGGACCCAGTCGATGGTGACAGCGGCGGGGAGGCCGATCCAGTCCTTGCCGAGGAGGATCGTTCCGGCGCCGACGGTGAGGAACGCCATCGGCGGTGCCCCGTAGAAGTGCGAGATCACCGGGTGCAGGTGGTGCTTTGCCGCTGTGCTCCGGTAGCGGATCCAGTGCAGGACCGTCGCGATGGTGAGGGCGACGAGCAGGACCGCCGCGATCGCCCAGACGACCGTCGCCGCAGTCCGGAGCCCCGGGAACTGCAGCGGCAGCGACGCTGCCGCGACGGCGACGATCCCGGTGCCCATGATCGACGCGAACCAGTTCGGAGTCAGGTTCGACACGATCAGGCCCGGCCGTTCCAACTCTCGGAACAACCGCCGGTCGCGCACACCATGCTCGGACGTCGTGGGTGCGTGGGCGAGGTGAGCGGACATGCACCCATCGTGCGCGTGTGCCCCATGGTTCGGGAACGGCGAACTCGTTGGCAGGGCACAATGGCTGCTTGTGGCACTGCGGCGGCTGACGGACCGGACTCTGGACCTCGACACCCTCGAGGTCCTCGTCCGCGTCGCGGAGACCGGTTCGTTGACCCGCGCGGCCGACGTGTTGGGGGTGACACAGCAGGCGGTGTCGGCACGCTTGCGTGCCGCGGAACAGGCAATCGGTCAGCCGCTGGCGCACCGGACGGCATCAGGGACCGCGCTGACCGACGCCGGCCGAGTGGTGCTCGGTCTGGCCGTCCCGGTGCTGGAGGCATCCCGGCGGCTCGAAGCAGGCGTCGCCGCGCTTCGAGAACCCGCGGGATCCCTCGTCGTTGCAGCGTCGCAGACGATCGCCGAACTCCTGCTCCCCGGGTGGTTGCTCACCCACCGTGCTGCCGCGCCGGATGCGTCGGTGCGCTTGATCGCGGGGAACTCCGCCGACGTGACCGACCTCGTCCGTTCCGGCGCTGCCGACGTCGGATTCACGGAGACACCTGCTGCGCCACCTGACCTGTCCTCGCTGGTGGTCGACGAGGACGAACTCGTGGTCGTCGTCGCCCCGCACCACCCGTGGGCAAGCGCTTCAGGCATCACCGCGGATGACCTCGCGGAGACGCCACTGCTGCTCCGCGAGGAAGGGTCCGGCACCCGCGCCACGGTCGAAGCGTGGCTCGACCGTGCTGGGCTCCGCCTGGTCGCCCCAGCGGCCGTGCTGGAGACGACCGGCATCATCCGCGCCAACGCGCGGGCCGGCATCGCGCCGGCGGTGATGAGTCTCCGCACCGTCGACACCGACCTCGCCGACGGTGCCCTCGTCCGAGTGCCGCTACTCGGCCCGCCACTGATCCGGCCGCTGCGCGCAATCTGGACGGGCCGCCCGGGGCCCGCTGTGACGGCGTTCCTAGACACCGCCCGCAGCTCGAGCGCCGGTGGTCAGATCAGTCCGTAGGGCAGCTCCGGGTGCTGTTCGGCGATTTCGATGAGCCGGTTGTACTTCGCGACGCGTTCCCCGCGGGCGGGTGCGCCGGACTTGATCTGCCCGGTGCCGGTCCCGACAACGAGGTCCGCGATGAACGTGTCCGTGGTCTCCCCGGAACGGTGCGACACCATGCTGGCCATCCCGACGCTGGTGGCGGTGGCGATCGCGCCGAGGGTCTGGGAGACGGTGCCGATCTGGTTCGGCTTGATCAGTGCCGCGTTCGTCAGCTGCTGTTCGCCGCCGTCGCGGATCCGTTGCGGGTCGGTGACGTAGAGGTCGTCGCCGACGATCTGGATCCGGTCTCCGAGCGCTGCCTGCATGCGGCGGAACCCCTCATGGTCGTCTTCCGCGAACCCGTCTTCGACGCTCCGGATCGGATACGCGTCGACCAGGTGCCGGTAGTAGTCGACCAGCCCGTCCCGGTCGAGGCTGTCGTCAAGCATCCGATAGGAGCCGGCGCCCTGGGAGAACTCGTTCGCGGCCGGGTCGAGGGCGATCGCCACCTGATCGACGCCCGGCTCGTAGCCGGCGGCACGGATCGCGGCGACGAGCAGGTCGAGCGCTTCCTCGGGGGCGGCAATTGACGGTGCGAAGCCACCCTCGTCGCCGAGGCCGAGGCTGCCGAACCGGTCCCGCACCAGGGCCGCGAGCGCGTGGTAGACGTCCGCGCCGATGCGGACGGCGTCGGCCATCGAGTCGGCATCGACGGGGGCGATCATGAACTCCTGGAAGTCCAGGGCGTTCGCTGCGTGCGCGCCGCCGTTGAGGACGTTGAAGTGCGGGACCGGTAGGCGCGGCGTCGAGCCGGTGATCTCGGCGATCCACTGCCAGAGCGGGAGGTCCGCGGCGTGGGCGAGGGCCCGGGATGCGGCGATCGAGGTGGCGACGACGCTGTTCGCGCCGAGCCGGCGGTACCCGGTGGTGCCGTCGAGTTCGGCGAGGGCGGCGTCGATCCGCCCGATCGAAGACCATGACCGGCCAGTGAGGAGCCCTGAGATGTCGGTGTTGATCAGGTGGAGCGCCTGAGTAACGTCGCGGCCGCCGAACTTGGAACCGCCGTCGCGGAGCTCGACGGCTTCGTGGGCGCCGGTGGATGCGCCCGCGGGGGCGTCCCCGGTGACGGTGCGGCCGTCGTCGAGCTCGAGGGAGACGCGAACGGTCGGGTGGCCGCGGGAGTCGAGGATGCGGGCGCCGTGGACGGCGTCGATGGTGACGGGGTGGTCGTGGTGGGTGACGTACTCGCCCTGATGTGCTCCGTGGTGGTGGATGCCGCTGATGTAGTCGTTCATGGTGACGCTCCTTCGGTTCGGGTCATGCGTCGAGCTGGCGGGTGGTTGCGGGGAAGCCGCGGGGAGGCGGAGGGACGACCTCCTGGCGATCACTCAGCGCCAGTGCCTCCCCGCGGCAGTCTGTGGACCCGTGGGTCACGGGTGTCGGGTGTGGGCTTCCTGTGCGGTGCGGATGACGGCTTCGGCAGCAGCACGGTCGGCCCACCCGTTGGTGGTGACGTGCTTACCGTGCTCGATCTCCTTGTAGTGGGCGAAGAAGTGCTCGATCTCCGCCAGCGTGGGCTCCGGCACATCGGTGATGTCCTGCAGCTGCGCGAAGCGGTCGTCGCCAGCGGGGACGGTGAGGATCTTGTCGTCGCCGCCGTTCTCGTCGACCATGCGCAGCATCCCGACCGGCCGGACCGTGATGACGACGCCAGGGAACGTGGGACGGGGTAGGAGCACGAGGGCGTCGAGGGGGTCGCCGTCCTCGCCGAGGGTGTTGTCGATGGAGCCGTAGTCCTGGGGGAACACCATGCTGGTGAACACCGCCCGGTCGAGCCGGATCCGGCCGGTGGTGTGGTCGACTTCGTACTTGTTGCCGCTGCCGCGGGGAATCTCGATCGTGACGTCGAACAGCATCAGCGCCTCCGGTTCTGGAGCGGGTGTGTGGTCAGTGGGCGGGGTGGTCACAGGGTGCCGCCGAGGAGAATGCCGGCGGTCGCGGCGGCGACGGAGACGACGAGCATCCCGAGAACGTTGATCGCGGCGGCGGTGATCCGGCCGCTGCGGGCGAGGCGGACGGTTTCGAAGCTGGCGGTGCTGAACGTGGTGTAGCCGCCCATCACCCCGGTGCCGAGGACCGCGACCGGCACCGCACCGAGGTGGGTGGCGGCACCGACGATGATCCCCAGCAGCAGCGACCCGGTTACGTTGATCGTCAACGTGCCGACGGGGAGCCGGAACTCCCGGCCGGTGTTGATCACCCCGTCGAGGAGGAACCGGCCGGCAGCGCCGGCACCGCCGGCGACGGCGACGGCGAGGATGAGCGCGGCGTTCATGCGTCCTCCGTTCGGGGTCGGAACCAGCCGGCGACGACGAGACCGCAGGCGGTCGCGATCGCGCCGGACAGGACGGTCAGGAGCGCGTACCCGGTGCCGGCGAGTCCGTGCCCGTCGAGGAACAGGGCGGCGGTGGACTCGGCGAGGGTGCTGTAGGTGGTGAACCCGCCGAGGACCCCGGTCCCGAGGAGCAGCCGCAGCACCCTCCGGCGGCCGGCATCGGGCCCGCGGTGCGCGAGCGCTTCCAACAGCACACCGAGGGCCAACGCGCCGGTGATGTTGATCCAGAAGATCGACCAACTCACCCCGCCATCGGCAGGAAGCACGATGCTGATGACGTCACGGAGGGCAGTACCAGCGGCCCCACCGACTGCGACGAGGCCGACGTACCGCCACCGCAGATGCACCGGCCGCATGGTCGCTGCGGGGTCGGAGACGTCGACGTCCGGGTCGGAGGGGAGCTGGTCGTCGGGCATCGGGGTGTCCGTTCGGGTGGTCATGTTCCGCCTTCTGCCGCGACCAACGCCGCGGCGTGCTGTGCTGCTGTCGGATCCAGGAACGCCCCACCCCGCGGGACGAGAGCACCCGTCGGGGCGAGGTGGTACTGCACGGGTTGCCCGGTCGGCAGGTTCAGCTGCTCGAGCTCCGGGCCGGTGAGGTCGCCAATGCATGCGCACAACGCACGGAGCGAGTTCCCGTGCGCGACGACGAGGACGCTCCGCCCTGCCCGCAGCATCGGCAGGAGCCGGTCGTGCAGGACGGGGCGGACCCGCTCGATGACGTCCGAGAGGGCCTCGGTGCGTCGGAGAGCGCCGTCGGGCAGGCCGCGCAGCGCGGAACTTGACCGCAGTTCCTCCCACAGCTGCAGCGACATCGGTGGCGGCGCGCCGGTACGGGACCTGCGGAGCCGCAAGTACTTGTCGTCACCGAGCATCCGACGGGCGTCGGTCTTCGTCATCCCGGTCAGAGCACCGTAGTTGCGTTCGTTGAACTGCCACACCGCTTCTGTGGGCATCTGTGTCCCGAGGGCGTCGCAGACCAGTTCGGCGGTGCGGACGGCTCGGCGCAATGTGGAGGTGACCACGACGTCCGGCGTGATGTGCTTCGACCGAAGAAGCTGCCCCGCCGCTGCCGCTTGCTCTTCACCGTGAGGCGTGAGCGGGACGTCGAGGAGCCCGGTGAAAGTGCCGGCTTCGTTCGCGGTGCTCTCCCCATGCCGCAGAAGCATCAGCGTGCCCGTCACGGGGCATCCGACGGCCGGACCACGGTGGCACCAACCGGGTCATGCGGGACGACCAACACCGGCCGGTGCTGCTGATGGGTCAAGTGCGCGGCGACAGACCCATTGAGCAGTTCCGTCACCCGGCGTCGGCCGGTCTGCGATCCGACGACGATCATCACCGCATCACGTTCCTCAGCCACCGCAGCGAGTGCGCGACCCGGATCCCCGACCCGGAAGGCAACTTCCACGTCCACTAATCGCGCTGCAGCGAGCTCCTGAATGACCCGCACGTCTTCGTCGGGGAGCTGCTGCGGGTCGCTGTCCGCCGTGTCCGGGTCAATCGGTTCGATGATCTCCGACCCATCCGCACGGAACCCCGTCGACAGCAGCGCCGGATCGATGACCACACACACCAGGCGGGCGCTGAAGCGTTCAGCGACGGCAGCCGCGACACCGACGACGTCGTGCGCCTGCCCTGGCTGCACACCGACGACGACAACACCGGCAGTGTTCGACTCGACCATGACATATCCCTACCTCAGGCGCGCAAAAGCGCGACCAGCTGAGATAGGGACTGTTGTCGACGATTGTCGAGGTTGGGTCCGGCAAGCCCCACTGCCGGGTCCGAAGACCCCACAAGTATGCACCCACCACCCCATGCCTGCACCGACAATCTTCCGCACCTCGATACCTGTGCTGGCTGCTGCCCTCCACGATCCTCGGACGGCGGGTACCCCTTGCGGGTATCATGACGGTCACCTGTCGCCTCGCACGGCTGACGCTCTCCGACCCACTGAAACCAGATGATCATCACCACGTCTCCGCGTCGCCGACTGCTGTTGCAGGTCACGGCGACGATGGCGTTGCTGCTGCTGGTCGGGTTCACGGTCCTGATGCACACCATGGCCGGGCACACCGCCGACCCTGAGCATCCGATGACAGCTCCCACCGCCGCGATGGAGCACCACCCGGCCGCTGCCACCAGTCACACCGCGGCCACCGGTCATGCTCAAGACGTGGTTCCCGCGGTTGCGGTGAAGAACGTCCTGAGCGATGCCGGCTGCGATGGTGGCTTGTGTGCGCTGATGTGCTCGCTGATGGGGATGGCGTGCATGCTGACGATCGCCCTGTTCGCGTGGGTGCTGCTCCGCGCCCGGAGTGGCGGGGTGCTGCATCTCCTCGCGCGGCTGCTCGCCCTCGCAGCCCACGTGGCACGCCGTGTCGCGGCGCCGCGGCCGCCGTCACTATCGGCATTGCAGATCATCCGAGTCTGATTCCACCCCGGCGGGTCCTCCCACCCTCCGGGAGCACCCGCATGCCCAGAACCCGGGCAGGCAGTCGCCTGCCCGCACCCATCTGACGCATCCACGGAAACGGAATCCACCATGCAGACCACCACCATGCGCGCTCTCGCGGCCGCCGCAGCCCTGGCCATCGGGCTCACTCTCGCGGGCTGCTCCACCAACAACACCAGCAGCCCAGAGACGTCGTCGTCGGAATCCTCGTCGTCGAAATCCACCTCCGCGGCGTCGCACAACGATCAGGACGTCAAGTTCACGCAGCAGATGCTGCCCCACCACCAGCAGGCCATCGAGATGAGCGACATGCTCCTCGCGAAGGGCTCCGGCGTGCAGGCCGACGTCGGGACGCTGGCGAAGCAGATCAAGGCCGAACAGGTCCCCGAGATCATGGAAATGACCGGCTGGCTGAAGGCGTGGAACAAACCGACCCAGATGCCGAGCATGTCTGGGATGAACCACTCTGCGATGTCGGGGATGATGTCCGACTCCGACATGCAGGACCTCCAGAACGCGTCCCCGCGGGACGCCGGGCAGCTCTACCTCGAGCAGATGATCCAGCACCACACCAGCGCCGTCGACATGGCGAAAACCGAAGTCACCAAGGGCAAGAACGCAGACGCGGTCGCACTCGCGAAGTCGATCGTGCAGAGCCAGACCGAGCAGATCACCCAGATGCAGGACATGCTCGCATCCAAGTGACCCGGCGCGGGGGGGGGGGGGGGGGGGGGGGGGGGGGCGGCGCGCCCCCGCCCCCCCGCCCCCCCCCCCGCCGCGCGCGGGGGGGGGCTCCCCCGCCGCCGGGGCCCGCAACCGGTCCGGTCCGACCCGGTCCGGTCTCCCTCATTCTCACGACGCTGCGGGACACTCTTCCCGCACCGCAACGAAGTAGGTGTACATGTTCATCCTCAACGCGCTCGGCGACGCCCTCGCAGCCGCTGGCTCCATGGGGTGGGAGATCCTCTGGCCCCTCATCCTCGGCTTCACCCTGTCCGGTATCATCCAAGCCGTCGTCCGCACGGACCGGATCATGAAGCTCATGCACGACGACTCGCCTCGCGCGATCAGCGTCGCGACCGGACTCGGCGCCCTGTCATCGTCCTGCTCCTACGCCGCAGTCGCACTCGCACGAGCCCTGTTCCGGAAAGGCGCGAGCCTGTCATCCGCGATGGCGTTCGAGGTCGCATCGACGAACCTCGTCGTCGAACTCGGCCTGATCCTGGCGTTCGTGATGGGCTGGCAGTTCACCCTCGCGGAGTTCATCGGCGGCCCAATCATGATCATCCTCATCGCCCTCGGTTTCCGACTCTGGATGCGTGGCAAGATCCTCGACGCCGCCCGCGAGCAAGCCGACAAGGGCCTTGCCGGATCGATGGAGGGCCACGCGGCGATGGACATGTCCGTGCAGGGCAACCAGGGGTTTTGGCGGCGACTGTTCTCGAAGCCGGGGCTGACAAGTGTGTCGCAGTACTTCGTCATGGACTGGGCATCCGTCATCCGCGACGTCATCATCGGTCTGCTCATCGCCGGCGCATTCGACGCGTGGGTGCCGAAAGCCTGGCTGCAAGCGATCTTCCTCGAAGGGCACCCCACGCTCGCGTTCATCATCGACCCAATCATCGGACCGATCCTGGCGATGGTGAGCTTCGTCTGCTCCGTCGGTAACGTGCCCCTGGCTGCAGTGCTCTGGAACGGTGGGATCAGCTTCGGCGGCGTGATCAGCTTCATCTTCGCCGACCTGATCATCATCCCGATCATCGTCATCTACCGGAAGTACTACGGCTGGAAGGCCGCCCTCCGGATCACCGGCATCTTCTACGGCGCCATGGTCCTCGCCGGGTGGGCCGTCGAGCTGCTGTTCACTCCGCTGGGCCTGATTCCCACGAACCGGCACCTGAGCATCGTCGCGACCACAATCAGCTGGAACTACACCACCTGGCTCAACATCGTGTTCCTCCTGATCGCCGCGTTCCTGCTGGTCGTGTTCATCCGCAGCGGTTCCTGGTCGATGCTCCGCATGATGAGCGACGCACCCGAGGAGAACAGCCACGGCCACTCGCACACCTGACCATTCCGTAGGACCGCGCCCCCCACCTCCGCCGTCCGGTAGCCGATCGCCTACCGGGCGTGGAGTTCGAGGTAGTCGAGTGCCTGGCGAACCGTCTCTTCGAGAGGGCGGGTGCTGTCGGTGATGAGCCGATCGTCCGTGCGGGGCTCGTACTCGTCGGCGGTGCGCTGTACCTCGTCCCACGTCGGCAACGTGAACCCGGGCAGGTCGTTCGCACGCTGTTCCACGCGGCGGCGGTGTTCGTCGACGTCGGCACACACGACCTCGATCACGCGCAGCGGCACCCCGGCGGCATCAGCCGTGGACACCCACCCAGCCCGAGCAGGTTCAACGCCGCTCACCGCGTCCGCGATGACCACCTGACCGCGACGGAGGTTCGGTACCGCGATGGCATGCATGATCGAGTACGCAGCGATACCGGACTGCTCGCGTGGGATTTGGTACTTCCACATCGCGCCCTCGATCGCGTCGACGCGGAGCGTCAGCGAGGGCATCAGCTCCGCGATAGCAGCAGACAGCGTCGACTTCCCTGCACCAGGAAGACCACAAACCTGAACCAGCATCGACAACTCCTTCGGCGGCCGTAGCTCCTTGTCTATCGCTCGCGGACGCGCAGCACCAGCGACGTGGATACGCACGCTGGACCACTCAACGGGCGGTCACGAGCGGCGGCAAAGGGGGATGTGGCCCCACCACCCGAGACCGTCGGCATCAACATCGAGGATGTCGCCGTACGCCCCCAGGGGCTCTCCGATGTTGAAGTCCGCTACCTCCTGGCCGAACTCTTCGGGTGTCGCAATGTCTCCGGTTGCGTAGACGTCCATCCGGTCGATGGTGGTCTCTCTATTCCGGATGATGCCGACTCGTCGGCCACCGGTCCAGGAGTAGATGACGCGAAACTCATCGTTTGTGGCCCAGGCGTCTTCAACGACCACCCGCTCGGCTTCCGTGGGCCCGCCGCCACAAAGCTTCCGTAGACAGGCAAGAAGCGCTCGTGGACCCCAGTCGTCGGAGTGTCCTGATTCGAGTTCCGCGATGTCCCCGGGGCCGCGACGATGAACGGGCTGTCCCCAGACGACAGCGAGCACGTTGCCCGCGACGCTGGTCCAGAGCATGTCCGCCGGTGACAGCGTGCTGATCTGGGTCGCGTACGCGAGGCCGAACGACTGCATGAACGTGTTGATGACGATCACCAGCGACATCAGTACGACGACCAGGAACGCCTTCGGATTCGACCGGAACAGCTCGACGATCGGCAGACGGGCGCGCCGATGGGCGTCCTTCTCGTCGACGAACACCTCAGGTTCCTCGAGGCGGCGGCGCACGAGGTACGCGACGATCAGGACGACGACGGAAAGCAGGAACGGGACTCGCCATCCCCAGCTGTCGCGGGCGGCTTCCGGCAGCGCGGCGACGGGAAGGAAGACGAGCGATGCCAGGACGATCCCGGCGCTGATGCCCGAAGACGTGAAACTCGCGTAGAACGCCCGGCGACCCTCCGGCGACTCCTCGACCGTCAACGTGGAAGCGCCGGCGGTCTCGCCACCGGCGGACAAGCCCTGCAGGATCCGGAGCACGACGAGCAGAATCGGCGCGAGGTAGCCGGCCGTCTGGAACGTGGGGAGGACGCCGATGAGGAACGTCGAGGCGCCCATGATCGTCAGCGTCGCCACGAGCGTGTTCTTCCGGCCGACGCGGTCGCCGAGGTGCCCGAAGATGAAGGCGCCGATCGGCCGGAACACGTATCCGACTCCGAGCACCGCGAAGGACTGGATCAGCGCGGCGGTCGGATCCCCCGCAGGGAAGAACACCCGGCCGAAGATCAGCGATGCCGCGGTCGTGTACACGAAGAAGTCGTAGTACTCCAGGGTGCCGCCGAGGAAGCTGGCGAAAGCTGCGCGTCGTGCTCGCGCGACGGTGCGGGTGGACTGCATTGGGCCTCTCCTCGTTGAGCGGACACGAGGGCTGGGCCAGTCGGCGTCACTGCCAGACGTGTCACCCCTCGACCGTCAACGTTAGGGAGGGTCGGAGTATCCGCGGTCCCGGTTCTCCTTATGTGCGCGGTAGCGCCGCTAATGACCATCAATGGGTGGAGCCTGGTCGTGCCAAGGCAGTAGGACCGGCGCGAGATCGTCAGCCAAGATCGCGTGTTGGCCGACAGCGTCGTAGCGAGCGGTGTGATGATGTCGAATCGTCCAGGAGGAACGGTCGGCGAACCGCAAACGGCAGCGCCACGTCGGTGCGCTCACGTCGGCACAGTGTCCAGAAGGACATCACCAAGATGTGACGCGCGTGGCAGGCGCACGACGCCTTGCCGGGAGATCACGACCTGGGCGGCGAGCATGCGGGGCCGTCTTCGGCAGCACCCTGATGTCGGCCCGACGTGAATTGACGAGACGAGGACACTCGCGGTGCGTCCGCCGTGACCCGTGGTGTGTACGACAGCGGGCTCGGCGAAGGCGAAGCGATGACGTGTCGACGACAGGAGCCGCGCATGAACGGTCTGAGAGGTGACCTCAGGCCTCCACGACATCGTCGTCGCGCCGCTCCTCTACCGGAGCCTGACACGGGCGCAACGGACCAGCGGGAGCCTCGTAGGATCGCATCGCCGCGTGCCACGTCGTCTGGCCCGTTGGTCTTTCCTCACAAGACGCAACGGTTCCGCCGTCTCCGACATGGGTGAGGCGTCGAGCGAAAATTCGGCCCTGTTCTGGGCGAAATTGGCGAGCTGGCGCTGGCCCCGGCGTGTCATTCTGAGGCCCAATTCGCACGGCTCGGAGGAGCAGGTCGAGGAACTCCGCGCATAGAGACGAGCATGGATATCGCATCTCAACTGCGCGCACGATGGGCGCTGCTCCAGACCTCACGTGAACTCGAACGACTCGTTCTTCTCGCCGCGCAGGACCCGGCGTCGGACGAGACCGCGTTCGAGGTCATCCGACGCACCCGATGGCGGGTGCGCGCGGCCGAAGTTTGGGACAGCGGGGAGGTTGCGAACATCGCGCGGGAGGAGCTCATCGGAGCACTCAAGGCCTTGCACGCCGGAACGGATGTCGGAGTGCTCTCCCACGAGCTCATTCGACGCACCCTGACGGAGCTGCCCGACGAGCCCTGACGCCAGGGCTGGCGACGCTACGCCAGCCCGAGCGCCCTCTGCGACGCGTCGATCTCTCGGCGACCGATTGCCATGACTTCCGCCAGCGTCTCGTTCGCAGATCTGACCGGAAGCCAACGAGCGATCCGACTCGCTGGAACACGGCCGAAGGGCACCGCCACCTTCGCACGATCAAGAGCAGGAGCCAGCAAGTTCCGCGCGTCGTCTACTCGTCTCCGAATGTCCACGACGTCCAACCATTCCGTCGACGTGACAGCTCCGCGCTGTTGCGCGATACGGACTCGCAAAGCCAGATCGACAAGCTGCTCCGCCGCAGCCTGGAGCCGGTGTGCGGCGGCCGCGATGTCGTTGACAACGCTCAGCGCCCTAGCCTCGTCCAGCAGCGCTCCCGAGGCAGCCGAGATCTCCGCCACCACGTTGTCCGCTGTGACAACACCGTTTGACCCAATGCTGAATCGCTCGATGCCTACCGCGTCAAGAGCCGCAGTTGCATCCTCGTTCCAGCCAGACACCACGTACACCCGAACCGCTCGCATCTCAGCTCGCTCGAGGACCGGCGTGACCTGGTCGGCGGTCACGCCGCGCGGCCGAAGCAACGCTGCAGAAACGACGAGGTCGTCTTCGAGAATGACGAGCTGAGCGGTGTTCGTGACCGTGTGGAGCTTCGTCACATCGACGCCGCTCTGGGCGAGGTGCTCCCGGATGGTCGCGGCTGCCTTTGTCTTCGTCATGATCGTTGCCACGCTCAAAGGGTGCCAGATGTTCAAGGAACGGGCGCCCCACTCCCCGGTCTCGCGTGCGATCGTGACCGACTGGACTGGCGACGATCGTCCCGAGTTACCGCCTGACCAGGCAAAACCCGGTTTCCGGGTGCTGGTCCCGTGAGCGACGCATAGGCCTCCCATGACCGAAACCCAGACCCGCTGCGCGACGTGCGGCGTACCGAATGCGTCCGCGCATACACAATCCATGACCGACGCGAGCGCGAACCCCCAGCTGGAGCCAATGCTCACGATGGACGAGCTCAGCCACTACACGCAGACCTCGAAGAGCACGCTCTACTCGCTGCGAAGCCAGGGACGCGGCCCGAGGGGCGTCCGCATCGGTCGAGCCCTCAGGTTTCGGACGTCCGACGTCGATGCATGGCTCAACATGCTGAGCGACGAGGCGGAGGCAGCCTGATGAGCGTCAAGAAGGCGGACAACGGACGTTGGCGCGCCCGCGTCTACCACCGCGGCAAGCAGGTCTCGATGGCGACGTTCGACCGGAAGAAGGACGCCGACGCTTGGGAGCTCGGCCAGAAGACGACTCTCGCATCCGGAACCTGGTCCGACCCTCGCAACGCCGAGATGACGCTCGCAGAACTCATCAAGGAGTTCCTGACCGAGCGGCGCGGACTCGTCTCGCAGCAGACCTACGACACCGATGAGACAAACCTCCGCCTCCACGTCTCAGACCAGATGAAGCGGCTTCCCATCGGTTCCATCGACGGCCGGCAGCTGCGAAGGTACGTCGCCAACCTCGTGCGCACCAAGCGGCACAGCACCGCGAAGCGAATTCGGGAGTCGCTCGGTGGGGTCTTCGCGTACGCGGTGCGGGAGGCGTACATCTCGCACAACCCAGTCCTGGATGCGCCGCTCGGTCGCGGGGACGGAACGGAAACGAACACCGTCCGGCCCTTCACCGAGTCGGAGTTCAGGTCGATGCTCGTGGCTCAGCGAGCCCTGAACCCGAACTACGCCGACGTTGTCGAGTTTCTTCGGGAGACCGGCTTGCGCTGGGGAGAGATGAAGGCGCTCCGTGTCCGCAACATCGTCACGAACCCCTTCCCCGCAGTCATGGTCGAGCGCTCGAAGAGCGACGGGTACCCCGAAAAGCAGACGAAAGGACGGCGAAGCCGGAAGGTCCCTCTCATGGGCAACGCAGAGGAAATCGCGATGCGCCATGCTGATGGCAAGTCGCCCGACGCGTTCCTGTTCCGGTCGACCGGCGGCTCCGAACTGAGCGGACCGAACTTCACCCGCGACCTTCGCTGGAAGACGACGGCAGGGAACCATCGTGTCCACGACCTTCGCCACACCGCCGCGACGGCGTGGATGAGCGACGGAATCAACGTCAAGACCATCTCTGTATGGCTCGGTCACAGCACGACACAGCAGACCGTCAACCGCTACTCCCACTGGATGAACGACGACGGCGACATGGCCGCCATCGCCCGGATGATGCGAGCTCGACGCGAGCGCTCCGAGGAGCGAGACTTGTCATGAGGCGGAGGCAGCGGAACCGAACGGGGCCCGGCCCGGCCGCTCCGTCTCAGCCCTCCTCGATGAGCACCAACGAGAACTCGTCGCTCGAGAGTGTCGGCACGCCTAGGTCACCAGCCAGCGTCACCACGGCGCGGTCGTTCGACACGACCACCCACTCCGCACCGAACAGACCCAGCTCAGCCTCGGCCATCGCGTCGAGCGCGCACGCGAGCAACATCGGGTCGGCATTCCCGAGATTTGCGTAGAGGTCGATGAGGGTCGTGTCGTCGGCTGGAACACATTGAAGGACGGCAGCGAGGTGCAGGAGGACGCCCTCATCGGTCGAGTATTCGAGCGCGCGCAGCGAATCGACGTCCGGAAGGAATCGTGCTTCGTGGAGCACTTCGGACGGTAGCCGACACTGTTCGTGCACGAACGCCGAGGAGCGTTGCTCCGGCGTCAGCCGAGTCAACGCGTTGTTGTCGAGGAGGTAGAACGTCCCCATCATCCGAGCGCCTCCCGGAAGTCCCGGATCTCTCGCGGTCGGATCTTGTTCGCGCAGACCGCTCGGCAGAACTCACCTTCGGTGATCTTGCCGGCATCCAGCGCGCCGAGCATGCGAACGGACAGCTCCCGGCCGTTGTACGTCCGGACCCCGTTCACGGGTTTCGGTTGGCGGCCCTGCGACTTCGGCCGGTTGGCGAACTCGAGGCGAAGTTCCTCGAGGTGTTGCTGAGCACCGACACAACTGATGAGTCCGAGCCGCTGGAGGCGCACGACCAGCGCGCTCGGAGTCACCTTGAACGAGTCGGCGGTGCTCCTGATTTTCCCGAGGTCGTCGGACGGAACCGTTCGCATCTGCGCCGCCGGCATTAGGACCTCGCCAACGATGTCGTACTCGCGGCCCGGGTTCGACGCAAGGTTCCGGCCGTCGTAGGTCACCGGGGCGAAGATGCCGCGAGCGACCAAGACGGTGAGAAGGGTAAGCGTGAAGAGCTGACGCCCCTCCGGCTCCTCGTCGTCGCCGTGACTCCCCCGCGAGAGGAAGATGTACGGGACCTTCTTGTCCTTGATGGTCAGCCCACTGAACTTGACCTCGATGAGCTGCGGCATGAAGCCGCGGACGCTGCGCGAGACGAGGATCTGGTGCGACTCCAGCGTCTCGATGAGCAACGACAGGGCGGCGCCCTTCGATCGAGCCGAGCGGAGTACGGCCACATCCAAGTCGAGAGCTGTGAGCAGCACGGCGACGTCCTCCTCGATCGTCGCCCGAGGCTTCCGGAGGACTCCAACGATCTTGTTCTCGGCGAGCGACTCGTCGTGAGTGCGCAGCATCATCTGCTTCCGCACAAGATCCTTGACGATGAGCTCGACGTCGCTGAGCTCGATCGTCGTACGCGAGTTGACGGCGAAGGTGTCTTTGCTCAACCCTTGCAGCAGCTTCTGCGTCTTCGTTTCGACCTGCGCCCGAACCAGCTCGCGCGGCGCGAAGCAGAGTGCGTACGGCACCTGTGCGGTGCGCGCCAGATCGACGAGATCAGAAAAGCTGATCGTTGACCGTTCGAGGGCGTGGCGATACGGAACGCGTGCACTCACGACAGAGTTCTCGAACAGCTCGACGAAGACGACGCGGTCGATCATCACGCGGCTCCCGTGCAGAGTGACCGCGATCGTCCCTGGCTGGTCGGCGCTCACGGCAACACCGCGTGGTGGCTCAACGATCCAGACTCGGTGGCTGCCGTGCTCCCCATCCGACCGACGATCCCTCATGTCGGCCTTCGAAGCGACCCCGAGTTCGGGTGTCGAGCAAGTCAACTCGCCGACCGGAGGCCATCAAGAAGGTGACGCGTACAAGTGCGCCTTGCCCCAATCCCGCTCCAGACCTCCGGCGCGCACCGCTCGAGAGCCTCTAGGCTCCGAGCATGGGTGATCTCACGGTGACGATTCGTCCTGGTCGGCGCACGGAGATCCAGAACATGCCGTTCGAGGGCAACGGACGCGGCTACACCATCCT
Organism: Microbacteriaceae bacterium PS02333; assembly: GCA_029959665.1. Classification (GTDB taxonomy): domain Bacteria; phylum Actinomycetota; class Actinomycetes; order Actinomycetales; family Microbacteriaceae; genus Curtobacterium; species Curtobacterium guangdongense. The sequence continues at coordinate 3,326 of JASCOI010000046.1, read as the reverse complement.
CGGAGACATGTTCAACGCTTCACGGCGTGGTCAGGTCGACTACTCCCCCAGCTCCCGATCATGGTCGGTCTCGCGGCCGCACACGAACGCTGTCATCCACGGTCTCGCCGCACGATACGGCCGGGTAACGGTGATTCAGCATGGCGGTGTCGAGAAGTGCGTGGAAGCGTGCTGGAAGACGGGACTCCCCGAAAACGCATGGCTGTGTGAGTGCGCATGCGCTGGACGAAATCACGGCTCGGGGCAGCCGTTCAAAGTCATCGTAGGGGGCAACGGTCCCGGCGGACAGCTCTCGGTGCAGGCCCGTGCGCCCCACGTGTTCTACGTCGGCTGATCACGAGCCGAGTCGGCGGAGCTGACCCGTGCTCGAGCCGGAACCATTGCCAGGGTCCGGTGGGCTCTGGCGGGCTCGAACCGCCGACCACTTCGGTGTAAGCGAAGTGCTCTACCAACTGAGCTAAGAGCCCTCAAGGCCGATCCTACTTGGCGATGAGCTGACATCGTGACGACGAGCGACTTGACTCGCCGTCGCCGACGACGGTGGCCGACTCTCGCCTGCGCGATACTTGCCCTCGGCGCTGCGGCGCTCGTTCGACCCGACCGGGTCCACACTCGAAGGGCCGGGGGTCCCGTGATCAAGCGCATCGTCCGTATCGACGGCATCGGTCTTTTCCGGCGTTGGCAGCCCGGCAGCGATTCCTCCAACTTCGAACGGATCAACGTCGTCTATGGCGGCAACGGCACCGGCAAGTCGTCAGTCGCACGCGCGTTCGGCGAGGCGACCGCGGCATCATCGGCCTCGACCGTGCACGTCTCAGTCGAAGACGGCGACAGGCTTCGCCAAGTCACGTCGAGCGAGGACCCCTTCTGGACACGCGTCCGCGTGTTCAACCAGGACTACGTCGAGAACAACCTGAGCTTCGGCACCGATCGCAGCGAGGCAGCACCGCTTCTCGTCCTCGGCCAGAAGAGCGTTGGTCGCGAGACACGGCTCGCGCAGATCGCCGAACGCCTCGAGATCATCGAGAGCGAGGAGCGTCTCGCGGTTGAGGACGCCGGCCGCGCGAGAAACGCTGCGGACCGTCTCGCAACTGCGACCGCGACGACGATCCACAGCGAGCTGCAGCACGTGAGCGCACGGTACGGCCGGGCCTACAACCGTCGCCAGGTGAAGACCTTGCTGGATGCCTTGCCGACCAGGTTCGACGAACCCCTCGACGAGGTCATCTCGACGCATCTCGGCACTGTTCGTCCGCAGAAGATGGAGCCAGTCTCCCTCCTCACCATCACCGGTGAAAGTGTCGTTCCGCTCGTCGCCGAGGTGGGTGACGCGCTTGCCACCTCGGTGTCGAACGTGGTCCTCGACGACCTGGCCGCGCATCCCGAGGACAGCACCTGGGTGAGTGAAGGCGTGTCGAGGCACGAGCAACGCGATCGGTGCCTGTTCTGTGGCGGTGTGGTGACCGACGAACGCCGAGGTGCTCTGGCCGCGCACTTCGACGGCCGGTTCCGGCAGCTGGAGCGCACGCTCGACATGCTGGACGGCCGCGTCGCAGCGGTCATCGCGGCTCAGCAGGGCATGATCTCCCGCGCGCCGGCAGCAAATCTCCTGTACCCGCCGCTCCGGGAGTCGTACGGTGAGCTGCTCGCCGGGGTGCGAGAGGCCACCACGTCTCGAAGCGAGGCCCTCGACGCGGTTCGCCGTGCGATCGAGACCAAGCGCTCCGCGATGTTCGACGTGGTCACGTTCGATCCCGGTGTTGTCGACGGCCAATCGGACGACGTGGCCGCGATCAACCTCGTGCTGCGGGACCACAACGAGCGTTCGGCGGCGTTCGAGTCGATCCGCGCGGACGCCGCCGACCGTGTCGAGCGCGCTCGGGTCGAGTTGATCCGCTCGGAGTACGTGTCGCTGTCGGAGCGAGCGCTCGGCGCCGAGCAACAAGCGGCAGACCACGGCGCCGAGCGCGAGCAGTTGACCCGCGAACGTGGGCGCCTGAATTCTGCCGGGCTCGACGCGGGACCACTTGCAAGCGAGCTCACCCGAGACGTTGCCGTCCTCCTCGGTCGCGACGAGCTCCGCTTCACCGCCGTCGATGGGCGTTACGCCATCGAACGGGACGGGCGCCCGGCCGTCGGTCTCAGCGAGGGCGAGCGGACGGCGATCTCGCTGCTCCACTTCCTGTGCAGCCTCCGCGACGAGACGATGCGTGGCGCCGACCTGACCGTCGTCATTGACGATCCGGTGTCGAGTCTGGACCAGGAGATCATGGTCGGCGTCTCCGGGCACCTCTGGAACACCTTCGTCGGAGCGGGCATCCGCCACCAGTTGATCCTGCTCACGCACAGCTTCGAGCTCTTCCGGATGTGGGTGAACCAACTGGACCGGCTGCACTCGCGGCTCCGCCGGGACAACTCGTACTCATTGCACGAGCTGCGCTCGAGGGTGAGTCGCGACGCTGAGGACGTTCCCCGTCGTGTGCCTGTGCTGCGGAGCTGGAGCGACCCTCAGCTCCGCAAGAAGCTGCGCTCCCAGTACCACTACCTGTTCTGGCGAGTCGGCAGTGCCGTCCTCGAGCGGAACTCCGGTACGCAGTTCGAGGCTGAGCTTGAAGCTGCTGCGCTCCTACCGAACGCCGCGAGGCGGCTCTTGGAGTCGTTCCTGGCCTTTCGGTTGCCAGTGCTCATGGGCGACTTCGAAGGGAGCATGCGGACGGCGTTCGACGAACACCAGATCGAGCAGCCACTCCGCCAGCGTCTGGTGCGGTTCCTTCACCAGTCGTCGCACAGCGAAGAAGCGGACATCTCTCGGCCCGTGGACGTGCACGAGGCGGTGGTCGTCCTCGAGTCGGTGTTCCGCTTCATCGCGGCAGTGGATCGGCCGCACTTCGAGCAGATGTGCGCCGCCGTCGTGCCGGGCCTCTCGTACATCGGTGCGGCTTCGGTCACGGTGGAACCGGTCGCTGCCGCCTAGCCGTTGCCATTTCCGCACCGACACCAAACCGACACGGACACGGAGCAACGCTCGGACCAGTCAGAGGGAACGGGACGATCACCGTCCTGACCTGGTCTTTCGGCGACCAGCGGAGCGCGAGCGACGGGACTGACATCCACGGTGTAAACGTGGCGCTCTACCAGCTGAGCTAAAGGCCCTCGAGATCCATCGTAGCGGCCGCTCCGTCGGGAACAGCGCGCGATGCGTCGCATCGGTTGACCACCGCAGGCCGGCACCCGGAGCGAACCGGACAAACGGCTCCAGGCGGCGGTCGCCGGGCGCGCCCTGTGGCGGACTGGAGGCTCGGTGTCGGCTGGCACCGAGCCTCCAG
>JASCOI010000045.1 GCA_029959665.1 Microbacteriaceae bacterium PS02333 | reverse complement strand
CCCCCCCCCCCCGCGGCGGGGCGCCGGGCCGCCGGTGGCCCCGGGGCCTCCCGTCCGTCTGCGGTCGCGTCCCGCGCGCCTAGACCAGGTCGGGCGAGTCCAGCATCTCCGTCACCAGCGCCGCGATCGCGGAGCGCTCGGAACGCGTCAGCGTGACGTGCGCGAACAGTGGGTGCCCCTTGAGCCGCTCGATCACCGACGCGACCCCGTCGTGCCGACCGACCCGCAGGTTGTCGCGCTGCGCGACGTCGTGGGTGAGCACGACGCGGGAGTTCTGCCCGATGCGGGAGAGCATCGTCAGCAGGACGTTCCGTTCGAGCGACTGGGCCTCGTCGACGATGACGAACGCGTCGTGCAGGGAGCGCCCGCGGATGTGGGTCAGCGGGAGCACCTCGAGCATGCCGCGTTCAACGACCTCGTCGAGGACGTTGTCGGACACCAGCGCGCCGAGCGTGTCGTAGACGGCCTGCGCCCACGGGTTCATCTTCTCGCTCGCGTCGCCGGGGAGGAAGCCGAGCTCCTGCCCGCCGACCGCGTAGAGCGGCCGGAACACCATGATCTTCTTGTGCTGCTGCCGTTCGAGCACGGCTTCGAGTCCGGCGCAGAGCGCGAGGGCCGACTTGCCCGTGCCGGCGCTGCCGCCGAGCGAGACGATCCCGATCTCCGGGTCGAGGAGCGCGTCGATCGCGAGCCGCTGCTCGGCGGAGCGGCCGCGGAGCCCGAAGACCTCCCGGTCGCCGCGGACGAGGGCCACCGAACCGGTGGTGTGCACGCGGCCGAGTCCGGATCCCCGTTCGGAGTGGATGACGACGCCGGTGTTGACCGGGACGCCGTCGAGCTGCGACGACCGGATCTCTTCCTTCTCGTAGAGGTCGGACATCTGCTCGCCGGAGATCTGCAGCTCGGCGATGCCCGTGTACCCGGAGTCGACGGCGAGTTCGGCGCGGTACTCCTCTGCCGCGAGGCCGATCGAGGCGGCCTTGACGCGCAGCGGGAGGTCCTTCGACACGACGACGACGTCGAGCCCGTCGTTGGCGAGGTTCGACGCGACCGCGAGGATCCGGGAGTCGTTGTCGCCGAGCTGGAGGCCGGACGGCAGGACGGACTGGTTCGAGTGGTTCAGCTCGACGCGGAGCGACCCGCCTTCGCCGACCGCGACCGGGAAGTCCAGGCGCTCGTGCTCGATGCGGAGTTCGTCGAGGATCCGGAGGGCCTGCCGGGCGAAGTACCCGATCTCCGGGTCGTTGCGCTTGGACTCCAGTTCGCTGACGACCACGACGGGCAGCACGACGGCGTGCTCGTCGAAGCGGAACAGGGCCCGCGGATCACTCAACAGCACCGAGGTGTCCAGCACGTAGGTGCGCTGGTCCGTGCCGGTCGACGCCGCGGCGGAAGCCGAGGTCGACGCTGCTGACGAGGTTCCGTGGGAGACGTTCTGAGAGGTCACGACCACTCCATCCCCGGGCCGCACGCGACCCGGTCCTTGTCCTCGACACGGCCACGGAGCGGGTCCCGAAGCACCATCTGTGGCCGCTTCGATCGGGCGCGGTGCCCGATGCGGCAAAGCTACGACGACCCTCTGACAGCACGCCAGCGACACGCGGATTGCTCGGTTACGTTCATGTGAACGCCACCTGAGCGGCGCGCGTCAGAACGAGGTGGCGTAGGAGATGCAGGCGTCCCGGAACATGTCGAGGGTCTCGTCCGTCGTCGACGCGAAGACCGACACCCGGACCGTGCCGAGTCGGGTACTCGCGGTGACCCCGTGGTTGTGCAGCGCCGCCGACAGCGCGGTGAGTCGCCCCTCGGCGGGCCGGAGCACGACGATGCCCGCACGCTCGGCGGGGTCGCGGCTCGACTCGACCTCGAGCCCGAACTCGTCCGCGATCTGGAACACCCGCTCCACGCGGTCCGCGACGCGCTCCTGCACGGCGGACACCCCGACCGCGGTGAGCCGCTCGAGGGAGACCGCGAGCCGTGCCTGTGCGACGGGGTCGATCCGCGTCATCGTGAAGCCGGCGGCTCCCGGACGCACCGACGGCACCTCGACCGGCCACCCGGTCGTGCCGTGCGGCCCGGAGAGTGCCGGCTGCAAGCGGCCGAGCGCACGGTCGCTGAACGACACGAAGCCCGTGCCCCACCCGGCGTGCAGCCACTTCTGGCCCCCGGTCGCGACGACGTCGGCGACCTCGTACGGGGCGTCGACGACGCCGAAGCCCTGGATCGCGTCGACGATGAGCAGCCGGTCACCGATGACCTCGCGGATGCCGGCGAGGTCGGCGCGGTACCCGGTGCGCCAGTCGACGAGCGACACGGCGACGGCGGTGATGTCATCGGCCCCGGACTCGGCGGCCGCGGCGAGTCGTGACGCGACCAGCGACGGCGTCACCCAGCCAGCGCCGGACTCGATGACGACCGGGCGCACACGGCCCCCGGTGGCCGACGCGGCACTCGCCAATGCCAGCGGCATCGACGGGTACTCGTCCGCGGCGACGAGCACGCCACCGGTCAGCCCGAACGCGGTGTGCAGCAACCCGGGCGTCGTCGCGGTCTGCGAGACGACCTGGTCCGCGCGGACGCCGACCAGCCTCGCTGCGACGGCCCGGACGCGGGCGTCCTGCTCGTCGAGCGTCTCCATCGCCCCGAAGCGCATGTGCTCCTGGATCGTCCCGAGGACGCGCTGCTCCTCGAGCACGGCGGTCTGCACGGGCCCGAAGGCCGCGTGGTCGAGGTATCCGGGATCCTCGGCGAAGCCGGCGGCGTACTCGTCGATCGTGGTCACAGCGGACACCTTTCACAGGAACAGAACCCTGTGAGTGTACTGGGACCCGGGGCAGCCGCCGAACCGGGCCTCAGCCGCCGAACCGCCGCGACCGCCGCCCGAAGTCGCGCACGGCACGGAGGAAGTCGACCTCGCGCAGGTCCGGGTAGAACGCCTCGACGAAGTAGAACTCGCTGTGCGCGCTCTGCCACAGCATGAAGTCCGACAGTCGTTGTTCGCCCGAGGTGCGGATCATCAGGTCGGGGTCCGGCTGCCCCTGCGTGTACAGGTGGTCGCCGATGAGCTCGGGCGTCAGCACCTCGGCGAGGGTGTCGAGCGTCCCACCGCCTTCGCCGTGCGCGCGGACGATGCTGCGCATGGCGTCGGCGATCTCCCGCCGGCCGCCGTACCCGACCGCCAGGTTGATGTGCAGCCCGGTGTTGTCGGCGCTCCTGACTTCCGCTTCCGACAGCGCCGCGACGAGCTCGTCGGGCAGCCCGTCGTTCGACCCGACGTGCTGCACACGCCACGTGCCCTGCCGCGACAGGCGATCGGCCAGCGCGGCGATGATGCCGATGAGTTCCTGGAGCTCGTCGCCGCCGCGCCCCTTGAGGTTGTCCGCCGACAGCAGGTAGAGCGTGACGACCTGCACGTCGAGGTCTTCGCACCAGGTCAGGAACTCGGGGATCTTCGCCGCGCCTGCCCGGTGTCCATGGGCGGCGGTCTCGAGGCCGAGCTGCTTCGCCCAGCGACGGTTCCCGTCCACGATCATCGCGACGTGCTTCGGCGTCGGTGCCCCGTCGATCTGCCTGCGGATGCGCTGCTGGTAGGCGCGGTAGAGGATCCCGCGTCCTTCCCGTCCCAGCCTGCCGGTCACGCAACGACTGTAGTGCACGGCTCCTCGGTGCGGACTCCCAGCCGTCCGGGTGCCGGCCGGACATATCGTCGGAGGATGCAGCACGACCGGGACAGCGACACCCTCCCCCACGTCCCGTTCACGGAGGAAGCGGCGGACGAGGCCGCGGCGGAAGCGTCGCAGGCAGCCGTCGCGACCGCCGAGCCGCGTCCGGCCTGGCGCGGCTGGATCCACCTCGGCACGTTCCCGTTCGCCATCGCGATGGGCATCGTGCTCGTGTCACTCGCTGCGAGTCCGGCAGCGAAGGCCGGGTCCGCCGTGTTCATGACCACGTCGCTGATCATGTTCGGCGTCTCTGCGACCTACCACCGCTTCCCGTGGGGGCCGGTGGTCAAGAAGGTCCTGAAGCGGATCGACCACACGAACATCTTCCTGCTCATCGCCGGCACGTACACGCCGGTCGCGGTGTGCGCCCTGCCGCACACGCTCATGCTCGTGGTGCTCTGGGTGATGTGGGGCGGCGCGCTCCTCGGCATCGCCTTCCGGGTGTTCTGGATCGGCGCACCGCGCTGGCTCTACGTCCCGCTCTACCTGGCGCTCGGCATGGCCGCGCTCGGGATCCTGCCGCAGCTCTTCGCGGCGAGCGTCCCGATGACGGTGCTCGTGCTGTCCGGCGGGCTCGCGTACGTCGTCGGCGCGCTCGTCTACGGCTTCAAGCGGCCGAACCCGTCCCCGACGGTCTTCGGGTTCCACGAGGTCTTCCACGCGCTCACGGTCGCCGCGTTCGCGGCGCAGTGGGTCGGCATCCTGCTGGTGGCCCTGCACCCGGTCCGTTGACCCCGCGGACGGCTCGGTAGCGCGCACGTTCCGTCCCACAACGCGTGCGATAGGAAGCCGAATCGCGCGTAGGTAGCCCGAACATTCGGCCTCCTACGCGCGATTCGGCTCCCTACGCGCGATTCCGCCCACCGGGCGCGATGCGGGGAACGGCGGACGGGAGGCTCGTGGCGGGGCCCGGGAGGGGCCTCCAGGCCGGCGACCGGTCCCGCTAGCCGCGTTCGGTGTCGTCCGCGACGTCGGTGCGGCCCGGCCCGTCGGCGTCGCCGACGTCCTCGCCACGGGCCTCCGCCTCGAGGCGCTCCCGGATCTCGGCACGGTAGCGGGTGCGCCGGATGCGGCGGGTCATGTCCACCACGAGCAGGATCGTCAGGACCGCGATGACCGCGATCGCGATGAACCCGGCGACCCCCGGCGTGACGTCCACGTCGGGGACGGCCGAAGTCGGGCTGGGGCTCGGGGTGGCGGCGAGTACTGCCGCGATGGTGCTCACGCGTTGACGTCCTGTTCCGGTGGGATCCCCGCGAAGAGGTCGGACTCCGGCAGGTCGATGGGCACACGGGCCTCGACCAGCTGGTAGTCCTCGGTCGGCCACACCGTCGCGAGGAGGTCGTTCGGCCAGTAGAAGAAGGGGCTGTCCGGCGGCACCTGGCTGGCGTGCGCACGGAGTGCGGCGTCGCGGGCGTCGAAGTACTCGTGCACGTCCACGTGCGTCGTCGCGAGATCGGGGCGGTCGGCGAACCGCTCCACCCACTCGCCGAGCTGTTCGAGGAGCGGGCTCTCCGGCTCGCGTTCCTCGAGGGCCTCGTAGAACGCGGTGAAGCGGCGCGGGTTCATAGTGCGCTCGTAGTAGAGCTTCGAGATCGACCAGGGTTCCCCGGCCTCCGGGTACTTCGCCGGGTCGGCGGCGTCGCGCCACGCGGCCACGGAGACCTCGTGCGTGCGGATGTGGTCGGGGTGCGGGTACCCGCCGTTCTCGTCGTAGGTAACGAGCACGTGCGGGCGGAACCGACGGATCACGCGGACGAGGGCCTCGGTGCTGTACTCGAGCGGCACGGTGGAGAACGTGCCGGGTCGCACGGTCTCGCCCTTTTCGGCGTCGGGCAGCCCCGAGTCGTGGTAGCCGAGCCAGACGTGGTCGATGCCGAGTGCCGCCTGCGCAGCCGCCATCTCGCCGCGGCGGTAGCCGGCCATGTCGCGGTGCGCGTGGCTCGTGGCGGGCTCGCCGAGGTGGTCGTTGAGGATGTCGCCGGCCTCGCCCCCGGTGCAGGAGACCACGAGGACCTGGTCACCGTCGGCCACGTACTTCGCCGAGGTGGCCGCTCCCTTGCTCGACTCGTCGTCGGGATGGGCGTGCACGGCCATCAGGCGGTAGGGCACCGGACGTTCCTCACTGCTGGCGATCGGGATGCACGTCGCGCGCATCGGGGGTGCGGGTGGCGCACGGAGAGCGTGAACTACCCTGGGATCAGGATAATCACCCCGGGAGCCCCGAACTGTCCGAACAGCTGAACCCGACCACGTCTGGCCCGACCACGTCTGGCCCGACCACGTCTGGCCCGACCACGTCTGGCCCGACCACCGCGGCCACCCTCGACGACCGCTACGGCCTTACCCCCGGGCGTGCTCGTCGCGCCCGCACGATCGCCATCGCCGCGGCGGCCGCGATCGTCGTCGTGTTCGGCGCCTGGGTCATCTGGGCGGGTCCTGGACAGACCTCGCACGGCCTGGACACCGAGGACGTCGGCTACGAGATCCTCTCGGCGCACAAGGCCGTCGTGCACTCGCAGGTGTCGGTCGATCCGGGCACGAAGGCCGAGTGCGCCGTCCAGGTGCTCGACAAGTCGTACACGATCGTCGGCTGGAAGACGGTGTCGCTGCCCGCCGCCACCGAGCGTTCGCGGTCGATCACGACCGAGGTGAACACCACGACACGCGGCGTGACCGGCTTGATCCACACCTGCTGGGTTCCCTAGACTGCCCTGATTCGCCTGACGAGATCGACCGCTCCGGTCGGTCTCGTTCTTTCATGGCCGAAGGGATTGACTTTCATGAGCAACGACACGCAGGCCACCTGGCTCACGCAGGAGGCGTTCGACCGCCTCCAGGCGGAGCTCGAGGAGCTGAGCGGCGAAGGCCGTGCCGAGATCGCCCGCCGCATCGAGGCCGCGCGCGAAGAGGGCGACCTCAAGGAGAACGGCGGCTACCACGCGGCGAAGGACGAGCAGGGCAAGATCGAGGCCCGCATCCGCGTGCTGACGAACCTGCTGAAGACGGCGACCGTCCGCGAGGCCGAGTTCGACGGCACCGTCGAGCCGGGCACCGTCGTGACGGCGACCATCGCGGGCGACTCCTCGACGTTCCTCGTGGGCAGCCGCGAGATCGTGGCCGAGGGGTCCGACCTGACGGTCTACAGCCCGGTCAGCCCGGTCGGTGCCGCGATCGTCGGCCTCCGCGCCGGCGACGCCACGACGTACACCGCGCCGAACGGCAAGGACATCGCCGTCGAGGTGACGAAGGTCGAGCGCTACGAGCCGTAGGCTCGCGCCCTTTCATGAACAACGCGCCCCGTCCTGACGGGGCGCGTTGTTCGTTGCGGGGCGCGATCCGCGCCGCTGGCCGGCCGGGGGGGGGGGGGGGGGCGCCCCCCCCCCCCCCCCCCCCCGGCCCGTCCGGGGTGCTGACCCTGGTCAGTGCAGCAGCTGCTCCGGGCCCCGGTGGACGCTGTCCCGCCTCAGTGCAGCAGCTGCTCCGGGCGGAAGCCCGCCTCGTGGAGCCGCTGGATGACCTCTTCGGCGTGCTCGGGGCCGCGGGCCTCGATCGACAGGTCGAGGGCGACCTCGTTGATGACGAGCCCCTGCCCGTGCCGGGTGTGCAGGACCTCGACGACGTTCGCACCGGCGTCGGAGATGACCTGGGAGACCCGGGCGAGCTGCCCGGGGCGGTCCGGCAGCATGATCCGGATGCCGATGTAGCGCGACGCGGCGACGAGACCACGGGTGATCACGCGCTCCATCATGAGCGGGTCGATGTTCCCGCCACTCAGGAGCACGACGGTCCGTCCGGTGTCCTTGACGGCCCCGGCCATGATCGCTGCCACGCCGACCGCGCCTGCAGCCTCGACGACGAGCTTCGCGCGCTCGAGGAGCACGAGCAGCGCCCGGGCGACGTCGTCGTCGGACACCGTGACGATCTCGTCGACGAGGTCGCGGATGATCGGGAAGTTGAGCTCGCCGGGTCTGGCGACGGCGATGCCGTCCGCGATCGTCGGCGTGGTCTGGATGGTCACCGGCTCCCCGGCGTCGAGCGAGTCGGGGTAGGACGCGGCGTTGGCCGCCTGCACGCCGATCACGCGGATCGTGCGGCCGAGACGCTCGGCGAGTCCCTTCACCGCGATGGCGATGCCGGCGATGACGCCGCCGCCGCCGATCGGGACGACGACAGTGTCGACGTCGGGCACCTGGTCGACGATCTCGAGCCCGAGGGTGCCCTGCCCGGCGATGACGTCGGGGTGGTCGAACGGCGGGATGAACACGGCACCCGTGCGGGCGCCGAAGTCCTTGGCGGCCGACAGCGCCTCTTCCACGGAGTGGCCGCGGAGCACGACCTCGGCCCCGTAGTGCCGGGTCGCCTGCAGCTTCGGCAGGGCGACGCCGACCGGCGTGAAGATCGTCGCCGGGATCCCGAGCTCACGGGCGGCGAGGGCGACGCCCTGGGCGTGGTTGCCGGCACTGGCGGCGACGACGCCCTTCACGCGCTGCTCGGGCGTCAGCGCTGACAGGCGGTTGTACGCCCCGCGCACCTTGTACGCACCGGTGCGCTGCAGGTTCTCGCACTTCAGGTGCACGGGCGACCCGAGGAGCTCCGCGAGGAACTGCGACGTCTCCATCGGGGTCACGCGCGCGACGCCCGCGATGGTCTCCCGCGCAGCCTCGATGTCGGCGAGCGTGGGGGCCTGGGGAGGAGCGCTGGTGTCGGTCACTCCCCCATCATCGTCGGTGCGGGGCCCCGCCCGCGAACCGATGACGTCAGTTGGTGCTGGCGGTGCCGTCCGTGGCCGTGGGTTCCTTGTCGCTGCCGGGGGCCGGGACGTCGTCCCGCGTGGTGTGCCGACGACGTCGGAGGAGCTGGATGTTGCCGTGCTGCCCGCGCTTCGGGGTCGCTTCGAGCACGTGGTCCGAGTCGAGTCGACGCCACCGGCCGCTCGCGATGGTGGTGACCATCGCGTTCACGGTCGCGATCAGGGGGACCGCGAAGAACGCCCCGGCGATGCCCGCCAGACCGGATGCCGCGGTGACGCCGAGGACGACCGCGAGCGGGTGCACCTTCACCGCGTTGCCCATCACCAGCGGCTGGAGGATGTGCCCCTCGATCTGCTGCACGAGCAGGACGACCGCGAGCACGAGGACCGCGGCGATCGGCCCGTTGAAGATCAGGGCGACGAAGACCGCCAGGAACCCGGTGACGATCGCACCGACCACGGGGATGAACGCCCCGAGGAACACGAACGCGGCGATCGGGATGACGAGGGGCATGCCGCCGAAGAACAGCCCGACGATCCAGGCACCGAGGCCGATGCCGACGGCGTCGACGAACGCGACGAAGATCTGCACGCGGATGAAGCTCGTCAGCGTGATCCAGCCGGCCACGCCGGCACCGTCGACCGCTGCGCGCGCCTTCTTCGGGAAGAGCCGCACGGTCCAGCGCCAGACGTTCTTGCCGTCGATGAGCAGGAAGATCGTCGTGAACAGGATGATGAACAGCGCTTCGAACACGTGGGTCGCACTCGATCCGGCGCTCGCGACGCCGGAGAGGATCGACCCGGAGTTGTCCTGCAACCACTTCGTGGCGTCGTCGAGCCAGCCGTTGACGTCCTTCTGGGTGATGCCGAGGCCGGAGTTGAGGACGAAGTCGCGGATGTTCGCGTACTGCGAGAGCGTCCGGTCCCGGAGCGACGGGTACGACGCGATGACCTGGTCCACGACGAGCCAGATCAGGCCGCCGAGCGCGGCGATGCCCGCGAGCAGGCTGACGATGACGGCGATCCACTTCGGGACGTGATGGCGCTGCATCCAGTTCGAGAACGGGACGAGCAGCGCGGAGATCACGATGCCGATGAGGAACGGGATGAGGATCTCGCTGAAGATCGTCATCAGCCAGATGAAGAGCGCGATCACCCCGACCACGACGAGCACCCGCCAGGACCAGGCCCCGGCGATGCGCATGCCCGTCGGTACCGAGTCCTCGACCACGGGGTCGGGATGAGTCTGCTTGCGTCCCCATGCCATGCTCGGAAGTGTATCCGTGTGTCGCCTGACAGGTTCCAGATGCGGCATATCCGTCGGCAGGTCGACGTCGGTGGCGCTCAGTAGGGTCGTGGACATGGTCAGGACCACGCTCTCCGCCGCCGAGTCCCGTCGTGTCGCACTCGCCGCGCAGGGCTTCGGTCGGCCACCGGCGGACACCGTCGCGACAAGGTCGCTCAGCGCGGGGATCACCCGTCTCGGGCTGCTGCAGATCGACTCGGTCAACGTCTTCGACCGCAGCCACTACCTGCCGCTGTTCGCCCGGCTCGGAGCCTACGACCGCACCGCGCTCGACCGGCTGACGTTCGCCAAGCGCGGCCCGTACCTCGAGTACTGGGCGCACGAAGCCGCGTTCATCCCGCGGGACGACCTCCGGCTGTTCCGCTGGAAGATGGACGCCATGCGCGAGCGGGACGCCGCCCCGGTCCGCGTCGAACACGTCACCAGGACCGAGTCCGTCCGTCGCGAGCTGCACGCGATGCTCCGCGCCGAGGGGCCGATGCCCGCCAGTGCCGTCGAGCACGAGTCGAACGTGCGCCGAGGACCGTGGTGGGGGTGGAGCGACGTCAAGCTCGGGCTCGAGCTGATGTTCCGTTGGGGCGACGTGGTGAGCGCGGGGCGATCGGGCTTCGAGCGCGTGTACGCCCTGCCCTCGCAGGTGCTGCCGGCCGGCTTCCTCGAGACGGCACCGGCGCGCGCCGACGCGATCCGCGAACTCGTCGGCCGGGCGACTCGTGCGCTCGGTGTCGGCACGCGTGCGGACATCGCCGACTACTACCGGTTGCGGTCGGACGACACCGCTGCGGCCATCGCCGACCTGCAGGACGCCGGGGAGCTGCTGCCCGTGCGGGTCGAGGGATGGCGTGAGCGGGCCTGGATGCACGCCGATGCCCGGGTCCCGCGCACGATGACGGCCAGTGCGGTGCTGAGCCCGTTCGACCCGGTCGTGTGGTTCCGGCGCCGTGCCGAGCGGATGTACGGGTTCCACTACCGGATCGAGATCTACACGCCGGCGCCGAAGCGGGTGTTCGGCTACTACGTGCTCCCGGTGCTGCAGGACGACACGCTCGTCGGCCGTGTCGACCTGAAGAGCGACCGGCAGCGCGGGGTGCTCCGCGTCCGGACGGCCTGGCAGGAAGACGGCGCCGCGCTCGACCCGGAGCGCCTGGCAGAGACCCTGCGTCGGGCAGCGGCGTGGCAGGGGCTCGACGGCATCGAGGTCACCGATCGCGGGACCGCCGCCCGTGCACTGGCTGGGGCGCTCAACGTGCCGCCCGTGCCGCACGTGGCGGCCGACGACGCGGACGCTCCCGAGCCCGACGCGGCCGACGGGGCCGACGGGGCCGACGGGGCCGTCTAGAAGCGGTCCTGGTTCGCCCGGAGCCTGGCGATCCGATCCGGCAGCGGCGGGTGCGTCGAGAACAACCGGTCCATCAGGCCGGGCTTCATCGGGTCCGCGATCCACAGGTGCGCCATCGAGGAGTTCTGCGTCTGCATCGGCCGACCGTAGGCGCCGAGCTTCTCGAGCGCCCGCGCGAGGCCCTCCGGGTGCCGGGTGGTGAGCGCGCCGGTCGCGTCGGCGAGGTACTCGCGCTGCCGGGAGACCGCCGCCTGCACGCCCATCGCCGCGATCGGTGCGACGAGCACGGCGACGATGCCGGCGATCATCAGGATCGGGTTCGCGCCGCCGCCGTTGTCGTTGTTCCGGTTCCGCCCGCCGGCCAGCCCGCTGAAGATCGAGATGCGCAGCAGGACGTCCGCGATGAGGCCGACCGCGACGACCAGCCCGAAGACCATCGTCGACACCCGGATGTCGTAGTTCCGGACGTGTCCGAGCTCGTGCGCCATGACGCCCTGGAGCTCTTGGTCGTCCATGATCTCGAGCAGCCCGGTGGTGGCGGCCACGACGGCGTGCTCCGGGTCGCGGCCGGTGGCGAAGGCGTTCGGGGACGGGTCACGGATGACGTAGACCCGGGGCATCGGCATCCCGGTGGCGATCGCGAGGTTCTCGACCGTGCGCCAGAGCCGGGGTTCGGTGTTCCGGTCGATCTCGATGCCGCCGGCGATGGCGGTCGCCTGACGCGAGGCGGTGAAGTACTGCAGCACGGCGTACCCGATGGCGACGACGAGCACGATCACACCGATCGAGACGTTGCCCGCGAGGTACCCGCCGAGGAACCCGAGGGCGCCGATGATCAGCAGGAAGACGAAGACGATGACGACGGTGTTGCGCTTGTTGCGCGCGATGGCGCTGTACATCTGCGGAGGCCGTGCCGGTTCGTCAGAACTGGACGCGCGGCGGCTCGGCGATCGCCGCGGGCTCGGCCGTCTCGAAGAACGATGCCTCGTTGAAGCCGCGGCTCTTCGCGAAGGACGAGTTCGGGAACACCTTGATCTTCGTGTTCAGCTCCCGGACGCCACCGTTGTAGAACCGTCTGGCCGACTGGATCTTGTCCTCGGTGTCGACGAGTTCGGTCTGCAGCTGCAGGAAGTTCTGGCTCGACTGGAGCTGGGGGTACCCCTCGGCGACGGCGAACACGCTCTTGAGGGCCTTCTGCATGTGCCCTTCGGCTGCGGATGCCTGGGTCGCGTCGCCGGCGCTCAACGTCTCGGAGCGGGCCTTCGTCACGTCGTCGAAGACGGACTTCTCGTGCGTGGCGTACCCCTTCACCGTGTCGACGATCGTGGGGATGAGGTCCGCGCGGCGCTTCAGTTGCACGGAGATGTCGCTCCACGCCTCGTCGACGCGGACCTTCAGCGTGACGAGCGAGTTGTACGTGACCCAGAGGTAGATCCCGACGACCACGAGGACCACGACCACCACGCCGATGACGATCAGTGTCGTGATGAGTCCGGTGTCCATGCGGGAGTGCTCCTTGTCGCGTCGGGATGCTCGCGTGTGGCCGGCCGATGGTGCACCGGACGGCCATCGATGATTCTAACGACGCTCCGTGGCGGTTCCGAGCGCGGCCCGAGGTTCTCGGTCGATTCCCCAGGCACGCACACCGCACGTTCGGGACCGGCTCGGATCGGGGACATCATCCGCGAGGTGTATTGACCGATCAGTCGCCATGCCGTGGGATGGAGGTGCATGAACACGCGCGGGGACCACGTGGACACCAGGGCAGTCGGGGGCGACGGCCCTGCTCGTCGACCCCGGAGGTCCGCCCGCGACACGGTGCTGGTGGGCCTGACCGCGACGCTCGCCGCAGCCCTGCTCGCCCTCGCGGCGGCCCCGGCGGCAGCAGCGACCGCCACGTCGCGGCCGGCAGCGACCGCCACGTCGCGGCCAGCAGCGACCGTCAGCACTCCTGCGGCAACGACGAGCACCGCGGCGCCGACGGCCACGACCGCCCCCACCCAGTCCGACACCCGTCCGGCCCCGCCGTCGTCCGCCCCGACGGGCACCCCGACCGCTCCCCCGACCGACCGTCCCCCGGTCGACCCGACGATCGCCGACCCCGGTGACGTCACGAGTGCCACGGGCCGGTTCCACGGCACGGCGACGCCCGGCCACGGCATCCGTGTGATGGACCCCGCCGTGTCCAGCCGCTCGGTGTGCACCGCGACGGCCGACGCCGGTGGCGCGTGGTCCTGCTACGGCACCGTCCAGACCGGTCCGCAGCAGGTGTTCACCGTGCAGGACACTTCCGACCCCTCCCGCCGCACCGCCGACGCTCCTGCGTCCGACGTCGTCGTCCCGCCGAGCATCACCACGCGCGCACCGACCGCGGGGTCCGTCTCCGGCACCGGGAACGCCGGCATGACCGTCACGGTGTCGCTCTCCGGCACCACGACGAACGGGGGCGCAGCCGATCGCACCGCCGTCGTCGGGCCCGACGGCCGCTGGATCGTGTCCTGGGCGACGGGTGCATCGCCGCATCCGAGCGGCACCGTCGCGATGACGGCCACCCAGACGGCCAGCACCGCGAACGGGTTCCGCTCGGACCTCCGCAGCGCCGCGTCGCAGCCGGTATCGATCACGATCGACCGGACCCCGCCGGACGCCCCGCGCGTCACGGACCCGCGCACCGGTGCACGGATCGGCACCCAGCCGCTGACGATCCGCGGCACGGGTGAGCCCGGCGCCATCCTGACCGCGTACGTCGACCGCGTCGCGGTGTGCGGCGCCACGGTCGGCTCGGACGGTTCCTGGGCGTGCTCGGCGGAGGGCACCACGCTCTCGGCAGGCCGCCACCAGGTCACCGCGCTGCAACACGACGCCGCGGGGAACCATTCGCGGTCGTCCGCCGCCGTCGACGTCACGGTCCGGACGGGCTCCACCAGCACCCCCGGTTCGAGCGCACCGTCCAGCAGCGCCCCGAGTGGGTCCGCCGGAACCGGTGGCACCCCCACCGGGACGGCGGGACCGGGCACGGCCGACGGCTCCGGCGGGACCTCCGGGCACACCCCGGGCAGCAGCGGCGGGACGGACGGCGGCGGAGCCGGGACCGGCGGCGACAGCGCGGGCACGGGCGGCAACGACTGGTCCGGCCCGGCCGGCGACTGGTCGATCGCGACGACGTTCGACCAGACCGTCCCCACGATCCAGTCGTCCTTCTCGTGGCGCACGCTCCTCGTCGCCGCCTCGGTCGCGGCCGGGTTCCTGCTCCTCGTCGCCGGGCCCGCACGACTCGTCGCACGCACCCTCCGCGGTCGCATGCCCGTCCGCCTCGCCTCGTTCACCGGCCGCAACCGCCCCCGAGCGGAGCGCACCAGTGGCGACGAAGCGCTGCCGACCTGGGCGTCCGTCGCCGTGGCGGTCCCACTCGCGGCCGTACTGACCCTGCTCGGGGTCGGTGTCGAGCTCGAGGCCCGGTACGTCCGCCTCGCGATCGCGGTCCTGCTCGGCGCGGCGGTGCTCGCGGCCGCGGTCGTGCTGGCGACCCGCTGGGCTGCCGGCGCCGACCGGCACACGGTCGGGTACCGCATCTCGCCGTGGCTCGTGCTCGCCGCCCTCGTGGCGTGCGGCATCACACGCGTCGCGGACCTCTCCCCGGCGATCGTCATCGGCGTGCTCCTGGTCCCGGCCGGACGCCTCGACGTCGACACCGCCGCGATGCGCCTCGGTACCGGGATCGCGGCCTGCGCCAGGAGCGCGACATGGCGTTCGATGGCACTGCTCGTCCTCGCCGCGGCCGGGTGGCTGCTGCACAGCCTCACTCCGGGGGCCGGCTTCTGGACGTCGCTCGTCTCCGAGTTCGCGATCACCCTCTGCGTGGGCGGTCTCGGGTCGCTCGTCGTGACGCTGCTGCCGGTCGCCGGCTCCGCCGGGAGCGCACTGTGGGCGCACTCACGAGGTCGCTACGCGTCGATCGCCGCCGTCGGCGTCGCACTGGCCGCCGCCGTCTACTCCGGCTCCGCCGGGACCCACGTCTCCCCCGTCGCCATGGGGGTCGTCGCATGCGGGTGCGCCGCGGTCGCGGCCGCCACGTGGTTGTGGGTCCGGGTCCTGGAACCGGACGTCCGCGGCTGACCTGCACCGAGCCTCCAGTCCGGCTCCGAAGACCGCGCCGGCCCGCCGACGCGGTGGAGGCCCGCCCCAATCCCGGCACGCCGCCACCGCCGCGCAGGCGGCGAGTGCGCACCAGTGGTCACCCCGGGCGCGCACGGTCGTCGTTGCTGCGCACTCGACCCTCGCGCGCCGCGCGCCCGGCACTGCGCGCGCGGATTACGCTGGCGAACGGTGCGTCGGAGCACCGACGAGCGCATGGGAGCGACGATGACGAAGACCCGATCCGACTACGACCCGACCCGGTTCCGCGAGGTCTTCGAGGGCAGCTACACCTACGCCAACGGCTTCGCGCGGAACACGCACCGCTTCGCCGGGCGCCCAGCACTGCGGGACCCGGACACGGACCGGTCGTGGACGTACGCGGAACTCGGGGACGCGGTCGACCGGATCGGCGGATGGCTCCTCCGGCACGGCGCCGGCAAGGGCTCGGTCGTGATGGTCGAGCTCTTCAACTCCCCCGAGTTCGCGATGCTCTACCTGGCGTGTCACCGCATCGGCGCGGTGTTCTCGCCGACGAACTTCCGGCTCGCCGCGGACGAGGTCGCGTTCATCGTCGACGACTCCGCCCCGGTCGTGCTCGTGTACGACGCCGACCGGACCACGGACCTCACCGCCGCGCTGGCGAGCGCCTCGCACGACCCGGCGCACGTCGTGGTCGTCGGCGACGCACTCCGACAGGACATCCCGTTCGCCGACCTGCTCGCGGCCGACCCGGTGACGGCGGACGAACTCGCGCCGACCGAGCCGCGGAGCACCTACGACGAGACGACGCGGCTGTACACGTCGGGCACCACCGGCCGACCGAAGCCCGTCCCGCTACCGAGCCTCGTCGAAGTGCTCAGCGCACACGACGTGATCATGCACTTCCCGCTGAGCCCCTTCGACAAGACGCTGAACATGTCGCCGCTGTTCCACCGCGGCGGCCTGTACTCGGGTGGCCCGAACCCGGTGTTCTACGTCGGGGCCGAGCTCACCACGCTCCGCCACTTCGACGCGGACCGCGTGCTCGACCTCGTCGAGTCGGAGCGGCTGACGTTCCTCATCGGGGCGCCGCCGAACCTCGTGCAGCTCGCCAACGCGCAGGAGAAGCGGCCGCGCGACCTGTCGTCCCTGCACGGCATCGTGACGATGGGGGCGCCGCTCGACCGTGCCGCTGCCCTGCGGTACCAGGAGCTGCTCTCGCCGCGGATCTTCAACGGCTACGGTACGACCGAGACGTTCTGGAACACGTTCCTGCGCCCGGAGGACTTCCCCGACGGTGCCGGCTCGACGGGCAGGGCCTCCACCGACGACGACGTCGCGGTCGTCCGGGTGTACGCCGACGAGCTCGCGGCGCCGAGCGACACCGTGGCGAAGGACGGCACCGAGATCGGCGAGTTCGCCGTCCGCACCGTGAAGTCCGGGTACTCCTACCGGAACCCGGGCCTCGAGGCGGAGAAGTTCGCGAACGGCTGGTTCTACCCCGGTGACCTCGCGACGTGGGACGAGCACGAGCGGGTGACGATCGTCGGACGCAAGGACGACATGATCATCTCCGGCGGCGAGAACGTGCACCCCGTGCAGGTGGAGGCGGTCCTGCAGGAGCACCCCGGCGTCGCGGACTCGATCGTGACCGGGGTGCCCGACGAACGCTGGGGCGAGGTCGTGACGGCGTACGTCATCCGTGCCGAGCGCGGGCTGCCGTCGGATGACGCCGCCGCGGCCGCCGAGCTCGAGCAGTGGACGGGGTCCCACCCGGGCCTCGCTCGGTACAAGCGCCCGCGGAAGTACCGCTTCGTCACCGAGCTGCCCTACAACGCGACGGGCAAGAAGGTGCACTACCTCGCCAAGGCGACGGCCGCCGAGGACGACGCAGCGGGGCTGCTGCTGGCGCCGTAGCGGACGGGAGGTGGGCCCCACCAGCCGGTTCCGGCACGACGCGCCAGCGGCGTGACGGCCGTGACTGGAGGGACGTGTCGGGCCCGCCACGAGCCTCCCGTCCGGCCCTGGTCGCGTTCTTTCCCATCGCACCCGCAGTAGGAACACGAATCGCGCGTAGGTGGTCGGAAAATCCGGCCTCCTACGCGCGATTCGGCTTCCTACGCGCGATCCGGCTCAGTGCGCCGGGGCGTTGCGGGCGAACAAGCCGGGGAGCAGCCCGCCGATCTTCGTGCCGATGCACAGGCTCGCGAACGTCGCGAGCGGGGTGGCGAGCGCCACCGGGTCGAGGGTCGACACCGCGACGAGCCCCACCGTGCCCGGCACGAGCAGCAGGAACGCGGGGAAGAACGACACCGTCGCCGGGATCACCGGGACGAGCCGCTCGAGCAGGCGCGTGGCGACGAACAGCAGGGCGGCGGTCACGCCGGTCGCGACGACGCTGCCCCACAGTGGGCTCGTGCCGCTCAGCACGGCGTAGGCGGTCACCATCACCGCGACTGACACGAGCGTGAGACGCCAGCCGGAGCCGAAGACCAGGCCGAGACCGAGCGCCAGGACGACAACCGCGACCCACGACACCCAGTAGGACGGCACCGCCTCCCAGCCGCCGCGGTCGGTTCCGACCCCGGCGACCTCGCCGACGAGGGCGGCGGACGACGGGTCGACGTGCAGCCCGGTGAGCGCGCTGCCGGCGGCGATGCCGGCAGCCATGAACCCGAGCATGATCACGCCCTGCACGAGCCGCGAAGCCCCGGTGACGATGTCCGCCGCTGTGAGTTCGAGCAGGGCGTTCGTGATGAGCGCCCCGGGGACGAACACCGCGACCGGAGCGCACACGGCGAAGAGCGGGACGTGCCCGAAGCCGGTCTGGGCGACGACGAGCCCGACCACCGCCGTCGACATGAACGCCGCGAGGAACGGGATGATGGCGACCGCCTCGCGGAAGCGGCGGAGCAGCAGTCCGATGACCCCGACCAGCGCGCCGACGCCGAGCGTGACCAGGATCGCCCACCACGGACAGCGGAACACGACCGCGAGTCCAGCGGCGGTGAGGGCGTTGCCCGCGATCCACGGCAGCGGCGCCGGAGGACGGGTGCCCGCTCGGATCGCCCTGACCCGCGCCGGGATCTCCGCGAGGGCGATCGAGCCGCTCTCGAGGCCGAGGACCAGCCGGTTCGCGCGCGCTGCCTGCCGGGACGACAGCTCGACGCCCTCGGCGTTCACGATCGTCGCCGATCCCGTCGCGGTCTCGCTGACGATCACGAGTGCCGGGAGCACCCCGACCGCGAGCTCCGGGCCGATGCCGGCGGAGTCGCGGGCCTTCTCGAGCGCGGAACGGACGTCGGTGACGGAGCTGCCGGCGTCGAGCAGCAGGGTGCCGAGCGTGCCGAGCAGCATGCCGACCGGGACGGTCTCCCCGTCGACCACCTCGACGTGCGACTCCGGCTGCCGGAGGACACCACGGAGGTTCGCGAGCGCGCTGCCGAATCCCACCACCGGAGCATGCTAACGGTCACCGGGGTCAGTGCGCGGTCTGCACCGCCCGCGTACGCCACCGGATCTCGCTCGTGAACCCCTCGGTCTCCGGGTGCAGCTCGTCGTCCGGCGCCGACTGCACGAGGAGCCCGATCGCGGGCGCCAGCAGGATGCTCGACGTGGTGGCCATCCCCCAGCGGTCGACGGTCGGGACGTGCACGGTGTCGGCCAGACCCGCCTGCGCGAGGGCCGCCGCGTACTCGAGCACCGCGTACGCGGCGTCGTCCGTGGTGAGGACCGTCGCCAAGCCGTAGATGATGTGCTTCACGGTCGGGGACCTCCGTGCCCGTATCGCCACAGAACGGGGGACGACCTCGGGTGGACGCTACGCGCACTCCACGGTGCGTGCCCAGGTTCAGCCCCTACATTTCGATGCAACCGCATTCGCGGGAACTCTGAGTTCGGCCGAAGGGCTGTTCCTGATGGAAGCAGCCCCCTGATGCCCGCTTCATCGACCCTGTACCGACCCACCACTCCTCGCGTCGCCGGAGCAGCAACCGCGACGTCGACCTACAAGGACCTCCTCGAAGAGGTCCGTGCCGCCGGACTCCTGGAACGCCGTGTCGGCTTCTACTGGGCCGTGTTCGGCGTGCTCGTCGCCCTGGTCGCCGCGTGCTTCACCGCCGTGGCGATGCTCGGTGGCTCGTGGTTCGTGCTCATCCCCGCCGGGATCCTCGGCGCGCTGTTCACCCAGTTCGCGTTCCTCGCCCACGAAGCCGCGCACCGACAGGTGTTCGCGTCACGCAAGTGGAACGAGCACGCCGGCCGCTGGGTCGGGACCTTCGTCGTCGGGCTGTCCTACACGTGGTGGATGAACAAGCACAACCGCCACCACGGCAACCCGAACACCATCGGCAAGGACCCCGACATCGCGCAGGACACCGTGTCCTTCATCGAGGAGGACGCCGCCGAGCGCAGGGGTCTCCTCCGTGCACTCACCCGCGTGCAGGGCTGGGCGTTCTTCCCGCTCCTGACGATGGAGGGCGCGAACCTGCACTTCCTCGGCGTGAAGGCACTCGTCACCGGTCAGCACATCAAGGGCACCGGCCGTGACCGCGTCATCGAAGGATCGCTCCTCGTCGCCCGCTTCGGCATCTACCTGTGGGCCGTCTTCGCGCTCATGCCGTTCCCCGTCGCCGCCGCCTTCCTCGGCGTGCAGCTCGCCGTGTTCGGCGTGATGATGGGCGGCTCGTTCGCCCCGAACCACAAGGGCATGCCGATCATCGCCGAGGGCGCCCGCATCGACTTCCTGTCCCGCCAGGTGCGCACCTCGCGCAACATCACCGGCGGGATCTGGGCCGACCACCTCTTCGGCGGACTGAACCACCAGGCCGAGCACCACCTCTTCCCGAGCATGGCGCGCCCGAACCTGCGCAAGGCCAAGCCGATGGTGAAGGCGCACTGCGCCAAGCACGACATCCCGTACACCGAGGCCAGCCTCGGGAAGTCGTACGCGATCGTCGTCGCCTACCTGAACCGCGTCGGGCTCGCCGCACGCGACCCGTTCACCTGCCCGATGGTGACGGCGTACCGCCTGCACTGACGTACCCCCGGTGGGACTCGAACCCACAACTCGGCGATTTTAAGTCGCATGCCTCTGCCAGTTGGGCCACGGGGGCGCGGCGATCCAGCCTACCGACGAAGGGCGGTCACCCCGTGTGGGGTGACCGCCCTTCGGCGTGAGCGGGGTCCGCTACTTGGCGTCGACCGGGGCTGCCTCGTTCGAGACGTCCTCGGCCGGCTTGCCGTACGCGGGGCCGGCGGCTCCGGCGGGCGTGCCCTCCTCCGGCGACGGAGCGACGGCCTTCGGCTCCTCGGCCACGGCAGGCTTCGGGCGCGAGGCCCATGCCTCGAACGCGGCACGCGGGGTTTCGCGGTCGTCGAGCGACGCGATGTCACGGCCCAGGAAGAAGCCGCCCACCCAGTCGCCGATGACACGCCACTTGCGCTCCCACGACGGCATCGCCATGCCGTGGTAGCCACGGTGCGCGCCCCATGCGAGGAAGCCCTTCATCGCGAACTTGCCCGACTGGAAGACGCCGATGCCGAGACCGAGGCCCGCGACGGCGCCGAGGTTGTCGTGCTTGTAGTCGACGGTCGCCTCGCCGCGGAGCACCGCGACCAGGTTCTTCGCGAGCTGCTTGGCCTGACGGACGGCGTGCTGCGCGTTCGGGACGCACATGCCACCGACGCCGGCACCCGTGAGGTCCGGGACGGCTGCGACGTCGCCACAGGCCCATGCGTCGGCGATGACCTCGTCCTCGTTCACGACGCGGAGGTCGGGCTGCACGGTGATGCGGCCGCGGGGCTCGAGCGGGAAGTCGGTGCCCTTGACCATCGGGTTCGCCATGACGCCGGCGGTCCAGATGATGAGGTCGGACTCGATCGTCTCGATCGACTCGTCCTTGGCCTTGAGCTGGCACACGCCACCGACGGCCGACGCGAGCTGCGTCTCGAGGTGCACGTTCGCACCGCGCTCGGCGAGGTTCTTGAGCACCCAGTGCGAGGTCTCGAGGGACACCTCGGGCATGATGCGACCCATCGCCTCCACCAGGTGGAAGTGCGTGTCATCGAAGGACAGCTGCGGGTAGCTCTTCAGCAGGTCGGTGACGAAGGAACGGAGTTCGGCGAACACCTCGATGCCGGCGAAGCCCCCGCCGACGACGACGACCGTGAGCAGGCGGTCGCGCTCCGGACCGGCCGGCAGGTTCGCCGCCTTGGCGAAGTTCGTGAGGATCTTGTCGCGGATCGCCGCGGCTTCCTCGATGGTCTTCAGGCCGATGGCCTCGTCCGCGACGCCCGGGATCGGGAAGGTGCGGGAGACGGCACCGGCCGTCATGACGATCTGGTCGTAGGACTCTTCCCACGGCTCGCCGATCGCCGGCGTGATCGTCGCGGTCTTCGTGGCGTGGTCCACCTTGGTGACCTTCGCCGTGACGACGCGGGTCTTCTTGAGGTGACGACGGTGCGAGACGACGGCGTGACGCGGTTCGATGGAACCGGCGGCGACCTCCGGCAGGAACGGCTGGTACGTCATGTACGGCAGCGGGTCCACCATGACGACCTCGGCTTCGCCCTGGCGAAGGTGCTTCTCGAGCTTCCATGCGGTGTAGAAGCCGGCGTAACCGCCGCCGACGACGAGGATCTTGGGCACGGGGGATGATCTCCTTGGAGTGGGGGTGGTTGCCGGGCGGCTGGTCAGAATTCGCCACCACCCGCCCCGACTCCGGCGTCTGCACCCTCATCATACGCCCGGCATTCGCACCGGTCGGGCGACCAGCTCGCGCGCTCGAGCGCGAGGTCGCCGATGGGGTTCACGCCGGGGCCGGCAGCGAGTGTGTGACCGACGAGGGCGTGCAGGCACTTCACGCGGACGGGCATACCGCCGGCGCTGATGCCGTCGATCTCGTCGACGTGCTCGATGGATTCGCGGTCAGCGAGGTACGCCTCGTGGGCAGCGCGGTAGCGCTCGGCCGTCTCGGGGTCCTCGAGCAGCGAGGCGAGTTCCGGCATCACGCCGTTCGCCTCGAGTGTGCTGACGGCAGCGGTGGCCGCCGGGTGGCACAGGTAGTAGAGCGTGGGGAACGGGGTGCCGTTCGACAGGCGCGGCTTCGTGGCGACCACCGTCGGGTTGCCGCAGACGCAGCGCGCCGCGATGCCGACGACGTCACGGGCGGGGCGGCCGAGCTGGGCCGAGACCACCTGGACGTCGTGCTCGGACGGCGGGTCGAACGGAGGGGTCGTCACGGGTACAAGAGGCTACCGGAGTTCCGGACGGCCGCGCACCGACGTGACGTCAGTTGCCGGAGTTGCCGCTGCCGGACACGTCGGGTGCGACGAGTTCCTGCGTCGTCTCGTCGGACAGCCCGGACTTCAGCACCGACGACAGCATCGCCTGCACCCAGTCCACCTTCGAGGTCTGCACCGTCGAGCTCACCGGCGCGCCGGAGTCGGTCGTCGGCTTGCCGTCGGCGGAGGTCGTGCCCTCCCCCATCACCAGGAAGCTCTGCTCCCCCGGGTAGACGTAGAGCAGGCGGTCGCGGGCCTGCGCCTCGATGTAGGCAGGGTCGTCCCAGCGCGCGACGTCCTTCTTCTTCTGCGCGACGTCGGACTTCTGCGCGGCGACCTCGTGCTGCTTCTGCGAGATCTGCTCCTGCTGCTGGATGAGCGTGCGGAGCGACGGCGCGAGCACCACGACGAAGAGCACGATGATCGCGAGCATGAGCAGGCTGAAGCCGGAGAACCGGATCGAGCGGTACCAGGGCTGCTCCGCTCGCGCGCCGTCGGGCATCGCCACGGGGACGCGGCGGACGCGGGGCTTCTCGCTGGGCACGACACGACGATAACCCGACGTGGCTGGTCCGTCCGTCCGGCACGCGGCCATCCGGTGGCCTCCCAGCCTGGAGGCTCGGCTCACCCCGTCCGTCCGGCCCACGACGACGAGACGCCGCCCTCCGGCCCACGACGACGAGACGCCGCCCTCCGGCAGGAGGACGGCGTCTCGTGGGGAGCGCTGGTTACAGCGCTGCGGCGCGCGGGAACGCGGTGCGGCCCGCGTAGACCGCGGCGTCGCCGAGCTCTTCCTCGATGCGGAGGAGCTGGTTGTACTTCGCGACCCGGTCCGAACGAGCCGGGGCGCCGGTCTTGATCTGGCCACCGTCGACCGCCACGGAGATGTCCGCGATGGTGGTGTCCTCGGTCTCGCCGGAACGGTGCGACAGGATCGCCGTCATACCGTGGCGCTGCGCGAGCGAGACGGCGTCGAGGGTCTCGGTCAGCGTGCCGATCTGGTTCACCTTGACGAGGATCGAGTTGCCGGCCTTCTCGTCGATGCCCCGCTGCAGACGCTTCGGGTTCGTGACGTAGAGGTCGTCGCCGACGATCTGCACCTTGCCGCCGAGCTCGGCGGTCAGGTGGGTCCAGCCTTCCCAGTCGTCCTCGGCGAGGGGGTCCTCGATGGTGACGAGCGGGTAGTTCGCGACGAGGTCCGAGAAGTAACTCGTGAACTCCTGCGAGGAGAGCTGCTTGCCCTCGAAGTTGTACTTGCCGTCGGCGAAGAACTCGGTCGACGCGACGTCGAGGCCGAGCGCGATGTCCTTGCCGGGGGTGAAGCCGGCCTTCTCGATCGCGGCGACGAGGAAGTCGAGCGCTGCACGGTTCGACGCGAGCTCCGGCGCGAAGCCGCCCTCGTCGCCGAGGCCGGTCGCCAGGCCCTGCTTCTTCAGCTCGCCCTTGAGGGCGTGGTACGTCTCGACACCCCAGCGGAGCGCCTCGGAGAAGCTCTCGGCGCCGTAGGGCACCAGGAAGAACTCCTGGATGTCGACGTTGGTGTCGGCGTGCGCGCCACCGTTGACGACGTTCATCAGCGGAACGGGCAGCGTGTGCGCGTTCGGGCCGCCGAGGTAGCGGAAGAGCGGGAGGTCGGCCGAGTCGGCGGCGGCGCGGGCGACGGCGAGCGAGGCGCCGAGGATCGCGTTCGCGCCGAGGCGGGACTTGTTCTCGGTGCCGTCGAGCTCGATGAGCGCGGCGTCGACGAGACGCTGGTCGGTGGCGTCGAAGCCCTCGAGCGCCGGGCCGATCTCGTCGAGGACGGCTTCGACGGCCTTGAGGACGCCCTTGCCGCCGTAGCGGGCCTTGTCGCCGTCGCGCAGCTCGTACGCTTCGAAGGCGCCGGTGGAGGCGCCGGACGGGACGAGCGCGCGCGAGACGACGCCGTCGTCGAGGAGGACCTCGACCTCGACCGTCGGGTTGCCTCGGGAATCGAGGACTTCGCGTGCTCCTACGGCATCGATCACGGCCACGGGGTACTCCCTACACGTTGCGGTTGTGGTGCTTGCGGAGTCGATCCTACCGAGGCGCGGTGAACGGTTTCGCTGCGCTCGGTGACGACTGTGGACAAGTCAGGCGAGGGGGCGGAACTCCACACCCTCGAGCGAGGTCGTGTCCGCGCCGACCGTGGCGAACGACCCGAAGCCCTGCGCCGCCAGGCCGGCGAGCAGGTTCTTCGTGTTCTTGGTCCGCTTCTCGAGCCGGACGCGATGGTGCTGCTCGAGCGCTTCACTCTTGAGCGCGGCGAGCCTGGCCGGCTCCGTGTCCTTGTCGTACACGAGCACGACGGCGTCGGAGGTGGCTGTCTCCGGCAGGGTCACGAGGTCGACGAGCCGCTCGAAGCCGAGCGAGAACCCGACGGCGGGGACGTCCTGCCCGAGGAACCGACCGATCATGCCGTCGTACCGCCCGCCGCCGCCGAGGCTGTACCCGAAGTCCGGGTGTGCGACCTCGAAGATGGTCCCCGTGTAGTAGCCCATGCCTCGTACGAGTGTCGGGTCGAAGCGCAGGTCGACGCCGGGCAGGGCCTCGCGCAGCCGGAGCAGGTCGGCGAACGCGTCCTCGTCGAGCCACGCGGCACCGCGGACGCTCTCCCAGTCGGCCGTCTCGAGCGCGCCGATCGTCGCGGCGAGGTCGGGCAGGTCGACGCCGAGCACCTCGCCGAGCTCCCGCGCGACACCGTCAGCGCCGATCTTGTCGAGCTTGTCGATCGTGATCAGGGCTCGGTCGGCGGCGGCCGGGTCGGTGATGCCCCACGACGCGAGCAGCGCCACGAGGATGCGCCGGTCGTTGATCCGGATCGAGGTCCCCGTCACGCCGAGTGCGTCGAGCGCGGCGGTCGTCGCCCGGATGAGCTCGATCTCGGCGAGCTGCCCGGGCTCGCCGAGGATGTCGATGTCGCACTGCACGAACTGCCGGTACCGCCCCTTCTGCGGGCGCTCGGCACGCCAGACCGGCGCGATCTGCACGGCGCGGAACACCGTCGGGAGCTCGGCCCGGTGCGAGGCGTAGAAGCGCGCGAGCGGCACCGTGAGGTCGAACCGGAGCCCGAGGTCGGCGAGGTCGAGCGGGGCCTCGGCGCTGCGGAGGTCCTCCACCGAGAGCCCCCGGCGCATCACACCGAACGCCAGCTTCTCGTTGTCGCCGCCCAGGCCGGAGTGCAGGCGTGCGGAATCCTCGACCACCGGGGTCTCGATCTCGTCGAACCCGTGGCGGGAGTACACCCCCCGGATCACGCCGAGGACGTGCTCGCGACGCGCCTTGTCCGCGGGGAGGAAGTCACGCATGCCACGGGGTGCCGTCACGGTCGTCGCCATGGGTCAATCCTGTCAGATCGCGACGCTCGGGTTGCGACCTATCCGACCAACTGATATTCTCTATCCAGAACCTCGGACCGACTGGGTGCCTGATCCACCCACCGGTCCGATCGCGTGGGCAACGTGCTGCAGTGTGCCCCGCGGTTCGAGCGGGCTTCCCTGCCGGCGCCACCACCCCTGGGGCGCCGTCTGCCCGCTCTGCGGGCGTCCTCCTTTTTCGGGTTAGGAGGACGCCCGCACTTCTCCGTCTCGAGCGTCTCAGGCGTCCGCCGCCCGCCCCTCGGCCTCCAGCCGGGCGACGGCGGCACGGAGACTCGCGACCGGGTCGATGCCGGCGCGCTGCGCCGCCGCGACCGAGGCGAGCATCGCGACACCCCAGTCCGGGTCCGCCGGGGCACCGGTGACCGACCCGCTGACGGCCGCGACCACCGCGTCGGCGTCCCCACGTTCCTCCAGGCGTTCCAGCAGCTTCACCGCCCGCTCGAGCGGCGGCATCGCCCGCGGGACCCCGTCGAACGCACTCGTCCGGGTCGACTTCTCGGCGGCCTTCGCTGCGCGCCAGACCCGGACGACGTCCTCGACCGTGTCCGCACGCTCGTCGCCGAACACGTGCGGGTGTCGGCGGACCATCTTGTCGCGGGCGGTCGCGGCGACGTCCTGCAGGTCGAAGGCTCCGTCGCGGGCGGCGATCCCTGCGTGCAGCACGACCTGGTACAGCACGTCGCCGAGCTCCTCGCGGAGGTCGTCGGCGTCGCCGTCGTCGATCGCGTCGACGAGCTCGTACGACTCCTCCACCGCGTAGCGCGCGAGGGACGCATGCGTCTGCACGCGGTTCCACACGCACCCGTCCTCCGGGGCGAGCAGGCGGTCGACGACGGCTGCGAGGTCCTCCATGGCGCTCATGTCGGCCATGCTCGCACGGAGGCCGTCCGGTACGATGGTCGAGGCGTGTCGGGAAGTCTGGTCGACGGACCGTTTCCCGATCTCTGACGGAGTTCCATGCTTGCTGTCGTCCGCTCCCCCCGTTTCAGCGCCATCGCCCTGCTCACCGCGGCGGTGCTCGGCCTCGTCGTCGCGAACACCCCGGCCGGCCCCGGGCTCGAGCACGTGCTGCACCTGCACTCCCCGTGGGGCGCCGTCGGCCTCGACCTGTCCGTCGCGCACTGGATCAGCGACGGGCTCCTCGCCGTGTTCTTCCTGCTCGTCGCGATCGAGCTCAAGCAGGAGCTCGTCGCGGGCGAGCTGTCGAACCCGAAGACCGCGATCGTGCCCGCCATCGCGGCGGTCGGCGGCGTGCTGGTGCCCGCCGGGGTCTACCTCGCGGTGACGGCCGGCACGCAGTATACGCACGGCTGGCCGATCCCGACCGCGACCGACATCGCCTTCGCGCTCGGCGTCCTCGCGATGTTCGGCCGCGGCCTGCCGTCGTCGCTCCGGGTGTTCCTGCTCGCCCTCGCGGTCCTCGACGACCTCATCGCGATCGTCATCATCGCGGTCGTCTTCGCCAGCGACACCGACTTCCTCGCACTCGGTGGCGCCGTGGTCGTGCTCGTCCTCTTCTGGCTGCTGGGGCGGATGCTGCGCCCGGGTCGCGCCGGGCAGGGCTGGATCATCGCTGCGATGATCGTGCTCGGCGCGCTGACCTGGTGGCTCGTCTACCACTCGGGCGTGCACGCCACGATCGCCGGTGTGGCGCTCGGGCTCGTGCTGCCGCGACGCCCCGGGCACACCGTGTACGACCGGGTGGAGCCGTGGTCGAACGCCGTCGTCCTGCCGATCTTCGCGTTCGCGTCGGCGGCGGTCGTCATCCCCGCGGTCGGCATCAGTGAGCTCTCCCCGACGTTCTGGGGCGTCGTCCTCGCGCTCCCGATCGGCAAGGTCGTCGGCATCACCCTGTTCGGTGCCGTCGCGACACGGGTCTTCCGCGGGCCCGGTCGTCCGTCGCTGTCGTTCTGGTCGATCGTGACGGTCGGCGTGCTGGGCGGGATCGGCTTCACGGTGTCGTTGCTCATGAACGAGCTGGCGTTCGCGAAGAACGAGGAGATCGTCGACGAGGGCACACTCGCCGTGCTGATCGGCTCCGGCATCGCGATGGTCGCCTCCGCGATCGTCGTGAGCCTCAAGGCGCGCCACCACCGGGCCCGCCGCGAGCTCTCCGAGGCCGAGTCCACCGAGTAGCGCGACGCCCCGGATGCAGCGGGCGGCGCGGTGGGCGCGACCGGTCGCCGGGCGGGGGGGGGGGGGGGCCCCCCCCCCCCCCCCCCCCCCCCCCCGCGCGCCCCCCCCCCCGGCCCCGGGGGGG
>JASCOI010000044.1 GCA_029959665.1 Microbacteriaceae bacterium PS02333 | reverse complement strand
CCCCGGGGGGGGGGCCGGGGGCCCCGCCCCCCCCCGGCGGGCGGTGTGCGGGGCCTCCCGTTCGTGGTCCGTGGTCGCGCCCGGCGCGACGGCTGCGGTCAGGCGACGGGCTCGATGAGCTCCGGGCCGTTGTTCTTCACGCTGTTGACCGTGCGCGAGACCTCGTACTGCTCGAGGCCCGCCGCGACCGCGAGCGACTCGTGGTCGAGCAGCGACAGCAGGTCGTCGGTGTGCAGGTCGCCGCCGAGCCAGTCGTCGTAGCCCTCGGGCGTGAGGAACGCCGGCATGCGGTCGTGCACCTCGCCAGGAGCCACGTGGGCGTCCCGCGTGATGATCGCCAGCGAGAGCTTCCACTTGTCCGGGTCGCCCTCGGGCTTGGTCGGGTCCGGCCAGGCGCTCACGACACCGGCCATCGCCAGCGCGCCACCGGGTTCGTGCACGAAGTGGGGTTCCTTGCCGTCCTCGCGCACGACCCACTCGTAGTAGCCCTGCGCGGGGACGATGCACCGGTTCGTGGCGAACGCCCGCTTGAACATCCCGCTCGTCGCCACGGTCTCGATGCGGGCGTTGATCGGTTTCGGGCGCTGCTTGACGAAGTCCTTCGCCCAGCTCGGCACGAAGCCCCAGCTGATCTGCGGGAGTTCGCGTTCGCCGTGGCGCTGCCGGACCGCGAACACCGGGTCGGTCGGGGCGACGTTCCAGCTCGGGACGAGCCCGGTGCCGACGACGCCCGTGTCCTCGTCGACGTGTTCGGTGCGATCGGCGAGCTCACCGATGAGCTCGGGGAGCAGGTCGGCGGTGGTGTCGGAGACGACGAAGCGGCCACACATGCGCCCAGTCTGCCCCGCGCCCCCGACAGTGGTCAGTCGCCGGGCAGACGGATCTTCGAGCCGTTCGGGGCGCGTCGGCGCTCTGCCGGCTTCGCCGGGGTGGGCGGGGCATCGGGGAGGGTCGCCGCGAGGGCCCTGGCCCGCTCGACCCTGCCGAGCCGGATGACGTTCGCCACGGTGCGGCCAGCGACGAGGATCCCGAGCCAGACGGGGAAGACCACCGCGGCGTCCAGCAGGAGGAGCGCTCCGAACACGAGCACCGCCACCGCCGTGAGGACCAGGCCGCGGAACACCTCGGGCACCATCCCGGCGCGCACCGCATCGGCGTCACGGAGCACGCCGTCCCGGTCACGCGGGTCGATCGTCGGTGCGCTCTTCGCGCGGAAGTACCGCTCGATCGGGTCCGGAGCCGCCATCTGCGACCCCGACCAGTCCCGGCGCGGGCGGGCGCCCGGGGGGGGCCGGCGCGGGCCGACGGCCGCCCCCACGGCACCTGCCGCGAGGGCGAGCAGCGCTGCGCCGACCCAGGCAAGAGGTCCGTGGAGGTTCGGCCACGGGACGACCGAACCGACGACGACGAGCACGGCCGATGCGGCCACGGCGGTCAGCACGCCGACGAGCACCATCCGGCGGCGGCGCTCCGCGGGGATCGCCCGACCGACGTTCGCTCGGAAGACGGACCACCCGAGGGAGTAGGGGCTCATGCGGGCTCCCGGGCCGGGGCGAGCGTCTCGGCGACCGCGCGTGCACGCTCGGCGCGTCCCAGCCGGTGCAGCCATGTGGCGATGTTGCTCGCGTAGAGGACGAACCACAGCGGGACGACCTCGGAGAACGTCCCGAGCAGCAGTGCAGCGAGGCTCGCGAGCAGCCCGCCGGCGACGAGCGGTGTCCACTGGGTGACGTCCTTGATCACGCCGCGGCGGTACAGCAGCGTGTCGGTGAGCACCGCCTCCCGGTCCTCCGGACGCATCGCGGGCATCGTCCGGACGAGGTACCGCTGGACGCTGCCACGGACCGTGCGAGCGGTGTCCGGTCGGACCTGCCGGCCGTTGATCGTCGCGGCGGGGTCGAGCGGCCGGCCGACCGGGCAGCAGGTTACGGCGACGAGTCCGACGCCGAGGGACAGCAGCGCGACAGCCAGCGTCGCGCGACCAGCACCGGGGCCGGTCCAGTCGAACGCGAGATCGAGCCCGGTCATCACCGCGGCGGCGACGACCGTGGAGACGGCACCGAGCACGAGCGCCCGACGGACCTTGACGACGGACACGGCGTCACCGAAGTGGGCGCGGTAGGCCTGCCATCCGAGTCGGAACACGCTGTCCGTTCTACTCGATGTCCCCGAGGATCGCTCGGACACGCCCGAGTCGGCGCGCGCTC
The DNA here is from genome assembly GCA_029959665.1 of Microbacteriaceae bacterium PS02333. Lineage (GTDB taxonomy): Bacteria > Actinomycetota > Actinomycetes > Actinomycetales > Microbacteriaceae > Curtobacterium > Curtobacterium guangdongense. Next base: position 26,502 of record JASCOI010000044.1, on the reverse strand, counting down.
GACGGGTGCGGCCCCCGGAGTGGAGCCGCTCGTCAGGAATCGTCCAGACTGGAGCGGTCACCTGCTGCCATGAGTCTCGACATCGTCTACACAGCCGTCGCCCACGCCTCCGGGGGCGGCCGCGACGGCCACGTCCGCAGCGAGGACGACCGGCTCGACCTGGACACGCGTCCGCCGAAGGAGATGGGCGGCAGCGGCGAGGGCACCAACCCGGAGCAGCTCTTCGCCGCCGGGTACGCGGCGTGCTTCCTCGGGGCGCTGCACGCGGCGGGCAGGGAGCTGTCGCTGGACACCACGGACGCCGAGGTCTCGGCCGAGGTCGGCATCGGCGGGAACGGGAACGGCGGGTTCGGGCTCGCGGTGGAGCTCGACATCTACGCGCCGGCGGTCGACGGTGCCGCGCGGCAGCGACTGGCGGAGCGGGCGCACGAGATCTGCCCGTACTCGAACGCCACCCGCGGCAACATCACGGTGACGCTCTCCCTCGTCGACTGACATGGACGAGTCGCGCTGCCCGTGCCTGAGCGGCAATCCCTACGGCGAGTGCTGCGGACCCCTGCACGCAGGTGCCGCAGCGCCCACGGCCGAGCGACTCATGCGCTCGCGGTTCTCGGCGTTCGCGCTCGCTCTGCCGGAGTACCTGCTCCTGTCGTGGCACCCGAGCACGCGCCCGGCATCGCTCGCGCTCGACGAGGACCAGCGGTGGACCAGGCTCGACATCCTGTCGACCCGGGACGGAGGCCCGTTCGACTCCCGGGGACAGGTCACGTTCCGTGCGTGGTGGCGTTCCGAGCAGGAGCGCGGGACGCTCGAGGAAGCCAGCGACTTCGTCCGTGAGCAGGGCCGCTGGTTCTACGTGGACGGCGTGATCGCCGGGGGCTAGGCCCCGATCGTCTCCGGCAGGCCCACCGCCGTGCGCATCGCTCGCCGGACGAGTGCCTCGGACGGCAGGAGCTCGTCCTCGTCCCCGGTCAGGAAGAACCGGATCTGGCCGATGGCCTGCTCGGTCAACATGTCCAGGCCGTTCAGCACACGACCGCCCGCGGCCTCCCAGCGCGATGCGGCAGCGGTCGGCCACGGCTCGTACGCGACGTCGAACAACAGCGCGTCGGGACCGGACGGCACGAGCGGCAACGAATCCGCGGCACCGCCGGGAAGCGTCGACACGACGAAGCCGAGCGGCCCCGCCTGCTCCAGGTCGGCCAGGGGTTGGACCTCGAGCGAGACGCCGAGTCGCGTGGCGAGGCCCACGAGGTCCCGCGCCTTCGCGGTGTCGCGGAGGAACACCCGGACGAGCCGGGCGCCGAGCCGCAACGACGCCGTGAGCGCACTCGCAGCGGTGGCGCCGCCGCCGAGGATCGTGGCCTCGCCCGGGACGTGCCCGAGCGCCTCGACCGGGCGGACGATCCCCTCGACGTCGGTGTTCGCACCCGCGCGGACGACCCGGCCGCCCTCGTCCCGGAACGCCAGCGTGTTCGCCACCCCGAGCTCGTCGACGAGCGCCGTCGTGCGATCGAGCATCGGCAGGACCTCGCGCTTCAGCGGCATCGTCAGGCTGAGCCCGCGCTGCTCCGGACCCAGCCCCGCGACGAACGCGTCCAGTCCGCCGGACGTGACCTCGTGCCTCCCGTACGTGAACGGCACCCCGAGCACGTCGTAGGCCGCTGTGTGCAACGCGGGCGAGAGGGAGTGCGCGATCGGCGAGCCGAGCACCGCGAGGTGCGTGCGGGCGGGGTCGGGGAACGAGAGAGCCACATCGCCAGCCTAGTGTCGCACCGTATTAGGGTAGCCTTACCTACGTGATCCGATCCTCCCTCCCCAAGCAGCGCTTCCGTCGCGTCCTCGCCGCGGCCGGTGCCGTCGTGGCCGCCTCGCTCGTCCTCGCCGGATGCGCCGGCGGCAGCCCGTCCGACTCGTCCTCCTCCGGTTCGTCCGGCGACGGCGCCTTCCCGGTGTCGATCACGACCGGGCTCGGCACGACGACCATCAGGTCGCAGCCGAAGCGCGTCGTCGCCCTCGGCTGGGGCGACGCGGAGACAGCACTCGAGCTCGGCGTGCAGCCCGTCGGCGCGAGCGACTGGCTGGCGTTCGGCGGCGACGGTGTCGGGCCGTGGCTCAAGGGCGCGTACGACAAGTCCCCGACGATCATCAACACGCTCGAGCCGAGCTACGAGGACATCCTCAAGCTCAAGCCTGACGTGATCCTCGACGTGAAGTCCTCCGGCGACAAGGACCGGTACGACAAGCTGTCCGCGATCGCGCCGACCGTGGCGATCCCGAAGGGCGCGTCGAACTACCTGGCGTCGACGAAGCAGCAGACCACGATGATCGCGAAGGCGCTCGGCAAGGAGGCCGAGGGCAAGAAGCTGCTCGCCGGCGTCGACTCCGCCTACGCCGCCGCACGCAAGGCCCACCCGGACTTCGCGGGCAAGACCGCCGTCATCGGCGCGTACACGTCGGAGGGCTTCGGCGCCTACGCCTCGGCCGACAGCCGCGCGCAGTTCATGCAGGAGCTCGGGTTCACGATCCCGTCCCGCATCGACAAGGAAGCCGGCAAGGAGTTCTCCGTGCACCTGTCGAACGAGAACCTCGACCTGCTCGACGCCGACCTGACCGTGATCCTGCCGATCTACGTCGAGGCGTCCGCTGCCGAGTCCGACCCGCTGTTCCAGAAGGTGCCGTCGGTCGAGGCGGGACACTACATCGTCTTCGACGACAAGGACGTGTCGTCGGCGTTCTCGATGGGGACCACCGCTGCCATCGAGTGGGCGCTCAAGCGGCTGCCGGACCAGTTCGAGTCCAAGCTGGGCTGATCTTCCGCTGGCGCCTCCGCGCCGACCGGACTGGAGGCCCGACTCGCCACCTCGAGACCGCATGCGGCCCGCGGATGGCGGGTCGGGCCTCCAGTGCGTTGCGGCCGGCGGTCTGCCGGACCGGTGCTGCTGATGTCAGCCGGCCCGGTGCTGCTGGGGTCAGCCGGCGAACATCGAGCCGAGGAAGGCGAAGAGCAGGGCGATGAGCGGGAAGGACCCCTGCACGAACGCGGAGTTGAGGTAGCGGCGGCCGGTCCCGACGAGGACCACCGCGGCGCCGAGCATGCTCGCGGTCGCGAACACGATGAGCGTCCAGCCGGTCGCGTCGTTGCCCGCGAAGGCGAAGACGACACCGAGGATCGCGCCGATCGCCAGGAACAGGTTGTAGAAGCCCTGGTTGAAGGCGAGGGAGCGGGTGGCCCGGGCCTCGGCGTCCGAGGCGATGCCGAACGTCTTGCGGACGCGGGGGCTCGTCCAGGCGATCGACTCCATGAAGAAGATGTAGACGTGGAGCAGTCCGGCGAGGATCGCGAACACGCACGAGATGACGAGGAGGACCGACATGGACTCCATTGTCCCAGTCTTCGCGTTCCCGACGTAACCGACACCTGGTGGCCAGGGTCCGGCCGTTAGGCTCGGGACATGAGCGAGTACGACGAAGCGGCCGTGGCTGAACTGCAGAGCATCCGGCAGAGCATCGACAACATCGACGCCGCCGTCATCCACATGCTCGCCGAACGCTTCAAGTACACGCAGCGCGTGGGGTACCTCAAGGCCAGCGCCGGCATGCCGCCGGCCGACCCGGCGCGCGAGCAGGTCCAGGTCGCACGACTGCGGTCGCTCGCTGCGGAGTCGCACCTCGACCCGGCCTTCGCGGAGAAGTTCCTGAACTTCATCGTCGCCGAGGTCATCCACCACCACGAGCAGATCGCCGGGGAAGAGGCGTGACGGTCCCCGGACTCCCGACGCTGCCCGCCGTCCCGCCGCTGCCCGCTCTCCCGTCACTGCTCGTCGGCTCGTACACGGCAACCGGGGGTGGCACCGCGACCGGGATCTCGTTCGTCGACTCCGGTGTGGCGTCGACCGTCGCCGTGCTCGACGACCCGTCGTTCCTCGCAGTCTCCGGGGACCGGGTCTACGCCGTGTCCGAGACCGCCGACGGGTCCGTCAGCGCCTTCCGTCGCGCCGGGAGCACGCTCGAGCACCTGTGGGACGCGCCCTCCGGTGGTGACGCGCCGTGCCACGTGCGGGTCGACCCGTCCGGTGCGCTCGTCGTCACGAACTACGTCTCCGGCACCGTGACCGCGGTGTCCCTGGCCGCGGCCGAGTCGCTCGCCGCGTCCGTGCTCGCGAGCGACGGGGTCGTCGGGGCGGCGGTCCACGGAGCCGGTGACACCGTCGTGGTGCCGTCCGCTGCCGTCGCGACCGCGGTGCTGCCCGACGTCACGGGGCCCGTCGAGGACCGCCAGGAAGGGCCGCACGCCCACCAGTCGGTCGCGACGCCGGACGGCACGTTGCTCGTCGCGGATCTCGGCGGGGACGCCCTGCACGAGTTCCGAGTGGGGGCAGCGTCTGCCTCCTTGTCGCTGGATCTGGTGCGGGTGCACCACGTGGCGCCCGGCGTCGGACCGCGGCACATGGCCTGGTACGACGGCGACCTCATCGTCGCCGGTGAGCTCGACGGGTCGGTGCACCGGCTGCGCCGTGACGAGTCCGGGTCGTTCCGCGTGATCGCCTCGGCCGCGACGTTCGAGGGGGACGTGGGGGAGTCGCTCCTCAGCCACATCGAGGTCGACGAGTCGGGTCTCGTGCTCGTCGCCGTCCGCGGGCGTGACCTGATCGTCACGCTGTCCGCGGCGGACGGGGGCCTGTCCGTCGTGGGGTCGGGGTCGTGCGGCGGAGTCTGGCCGCGACACTTCGCCCGGGTGCCCGGGTACCTGCTCGTCGCCAACCAGATGTCCGACGCGATCGCCGTCCTGCCACTCGGCGACGACGGCGTCGTGGGGGAGTCCGCCGGTCAGATCGCCGTCGGCAGCCCCGCGTGCATCATCCCGTTGTAGCGCTCGCTCCGCGCTTCAGACCTCGATGAGGTTCTCGAACGTGCGGCCCTCGGCCAGCGCTGCCACCTGACGGCGCATCAGCTCGATCGACCGCGGCACGCTGAGGTCCGTGTTGCCCCCGACGTGCGGCGTGAGGACCGTGTTCGCCGTCGTCCAGAGCGCGTGTCCCTCGGGGAGCGGCTCGGGGTCGGTGACGTCGAGTCCGGCGGACAGCCGGCCACTCGTGAGCTCGGCGACCAGCGCGTCGGTGTCGACGACCTTGCCCCGTGCCACGTTGACCACGAGTGCACCGTCCGGCAGCGCTGCGAGCAGGTCGGCGTCGACGAGCCGTTCGGTCTCGTCGGTCAGCGGGGCGATGAGCACGAGGACGTCGGTGGTCCTGGCGATCTCCGGCAGCTCGCCGAATGCGTGCACCTGCCGGCCGTCCTGCTCGCGGGCGGTGCGGGCGACCACCGTGACGTCGGTCTTGAACGCCTCGAAGCGGGTCGCGATCGCGCTGCCGATGGCGCCGTAGCCGACGACCGTCACGCGTCGATCGGCCAACGACCGCGTCTGCCGGGCGTCCCAGACGCCGTTCGAGCGGTCGAACTGGAACTGCCCGATCTCGCGCAGGGCCGTCAGCGCCAGCCCGACGGCGAGCTCTGCCGTCTCGTCGTCGTGGATCCCGCGACCGTTCGCCAGCAGCGCGTGGCCGGGCACGTGCGGCACGGCGTGCTCGTACCCGGCGCTCGGCAGCTGCAGCAGTTCGAGGTTCGGCAGGTCGTGGACGTACTGCCACCGGTGCCGTCCCTGGAAGTAGAACGGCAGGAACGTGATGGCGACCTCGTCCGCGCGCGGGTACGACGCTTCCACGTCCCACACGTCCAGCTCGATGCCGTCCGGCACGGGGCCGAAGCGGTCGACGAGCTCGGCGAAGGGCAGCGTGACGATGCGGTTGCCGGGTGCGGCGCGCTCGGCGTGCGGATCGGCGCTCACGGCGTGCGGATCAGCCGTCGGTGCGCGGCGAGAAGGTGCCGTCGGACGCCAGTGGGCCGCGGCCCAGGACGCCTTCGGTCACGGTCTCCTCGATCACGTCGCCGAAGCGGGTCGGCAGGGTCGCACCGTGCGTGCCGCGGAGCTCGTCCACGGAAGCCTCGAACGCGCCCTGGACCTCGAGCGCCTGGGAGGTGCCGTCGGTCACGCCGATGCGCAGGACCGGGAAGCCCCGACCGTTGCAGAGGCCCTGGAAACGGACGTCGTCCTCGCGCCGGACGGTCACGATGACGCGACCGGTCGACTCCGAGAAGAGCGCCGTCGCGGTGTCGACCCCGTCGCGCTCCTGCAGCTCGTCGAGCACGACCCGGGCACCGACGCCGAAGCGGAGCACCGACTCGGCGAGGGACTGGCCGAGGCCGCCGTCCGCCAGGTCGTGCGCGCTCGTGAGCAGCTGCTCGTCCGAGGCGGCGCGGAGCAGCTCGGCGAGGGCCTTCTCGCGGCCGAGGTCGACCGCGGGGGGACGTCCGCCGAGGTGTCCGTGCACCGTGCCGGCCCACGCGGAGCCGTCGAGCTCGAGGCTCGTGGTGCCGAGGAGGTAGATGTTGTGGCCGTCGTCCTGCCAGCCGGACGGCACGCGGAGCGCGACGTCGTCGATGATCCCGAGGACACCGACGACCGGGGTCGGGTGGATCGGGGTGGTGCCGGTCTGGTTGTAGAACGAGACGTTGCCGCCGGTGACCGGGATGCCGAGCTCCATGCAGCCGTCGGCCAGGCCCTCCACCGCCTCGGAGAACTGCCACATGACCTCGGGGTTCTCCGGGGAGCCGAAGTTCAGGCAGTCGGTGACGGCAGCAGGCACCGCGCCGGTGACCGCGACGTTCCGGTACGCCTCGGCGAGGGCCAGACGGGCCCCCTGCTTGGGGTCGAGCTGGCAGTAGCGGCCGTTGGCGTCCGTCGCGATGGCCACACCGAGCCCGGTCTCCTCGTCGACGCGGATCATGCCGCCGTCGTCGGGGAAGGAGAGCGCGGTGTTGCCGAGCACGTAGGTGTCGTACTGGTTGGTGACCCAGTTCTTCGAGGACAGGTTCGGCGAACCGAGGAGCTGCAGGAACTGGGCCTTGAGTGCGGGGCCCGTGTCCGGTCGGTCGAGCGCGGACGCCGAGTCGGCCTGCAGGGCGTCGATCCAGGTCGGGTAGGCGACCGGGCGGTCGTAGACCGGGCCGTCGACGGCGACGGTGCGCGGGTCGACGTTGACGATCTCCTGTCCCTGCCAGTCGATGACCAGGCGGCCGGTGCCGGTGACCTCGCCGAGGACGCTGGTCTCGACCTCCCACTTGGCCACGACCGCCAGGAAGGCGTCGAGCTTCTCGGGGGTGACGACCGCCATCATGCGCTCCTGGCTCTCCGACATGAGGATCTCCTCCGCCGTGAGCGTGGGGTCGCGGAGCAGGACGTCGTCGAGCGAGATGTGCATGCCGCCGTCGCCGTTGCTGGCGAGTTCGGACGTGGCGCACGAGATGCCCGCGGCGCCGAGGTCCTGGATGCCCTCGACGAGCTCCTTCTGGAACAGCTCGAGGCAGCACTCGATGAGGACCTTCTCGGCGAAGGGGTCGCCCACCTGGACCGCCGGACGCTTCGTCGGACCGCCCTCGGTGAAGGTGTCGGACGCCAGGATGGACGCGCCGCCGATGCCGTCGCCACCCGTGCGGGCACCGAAGAGGACCACCTTGTTGCCGGCACCCGACGCGTTCGCGAGGTGCAGGTCCTCGTGCCGGAGGACGCCGACCGCGAGGGCGTTGACGAGCGGGTTGCCCTGGTACACGGAGTCGAAGTAGGTCTCGCCGCCGATGTTCGGCAGGCCGAGGCAGTTGCCGTAGAACGAGATGCCGCCGACGACGCCGTGCACGACGCGCGCCGTGTCCTCGTGCTCGATGGCACCGAAGCGGAGCTGGTCCATGACGGCGACCGGACGGGCACCCATCGAGATGATGTCGCGGACGATGCCGCCGACACCGGTCGCAGCGCCCTGGTAGGGCTCCACGTAGGACGGGTGGTTGTGCGACTCGACCTTGAAGGTCACCGCCCAGCCGTTGCCCACGTCGACGACCCCGGCGTTCTCGCCCATGCCGACCATCAGGTTCTTGGTCATCTCCGGCGTGACCTTCTTGCCGAACTGCCGGAGGTAGTTCTTGCTCGACTTGTACGAGCAGTGCTCCGACCACATCACGGAGTACATCGCCAGCTCACCCGAGGTGGGGCGGCGGCCGAGGATCTCGCGGATCTTGGCGTACTCGTCCGCCTTGAGCCCGAGGGCCTCGTACGGCTGGTCCTTGTCCGGCGTCGCGGCGGCGTCCTGGACGGTGTCGGGCTTGGGGCGCACGAAGGTCGTCACGGTGTTGTCGTTCCCTGCTGCAGTGGAGTCGGTCACGTCGGTCGGGGCCGTCACTTGACGAGCGTCGACTCGATCACGGAGGTGAAGAAGGTGAGGCCGTCCGTGCCGGAGGCCATCGCCGCGGGGGTGTCCGGGCCGAACCCGGGCTCCGTCGCGTGCTCGGGGTGGGGCATCAGGCCGACGACGTTGCCGCGCTCGTTGGAGACGCCCGCGATGTCGTCGATGGACCCGTTCGGGTTGACGCCGACGTAGCGGAACACGACCTGGCCGTTGTCCTCGATGCGCTTGATCTCGTCGGCGTCGGCGACGAAGCGGCCGTCGGCGTTCTTCAGCGGGATGGTGATCTCCTGCTGCGCGGCGAAGCCGGACGTCCACGCGGTGTCCGCGTTCTCGACGCGGAGCTTCTGGTCGCGACGGATGAACTGCTGGTGCGCGTTGCGCGTGTGCGCACCGGGGACCAGGCGGGCCTCGGCGAGCATCTGGAAGCCGTTGCAGATGCCGAGCACGGGCATGCCCTTGCCGGCTGCGTCGATGACCTCGGCCATGATCGGGGCCTTCGCCGCGATCGCGCCGGCACGGAGGTAGTCGCCGTACGAGAACCCGCCGGGGAGCACGATGGCGTCGACGCCCTGCAGGTCGTGGTCGCCGTGCCAGAGCGCGACGGGGTCGGCTCCGGCGAGACGGACCGCGCGCTGGGCGTCGCGGTCGTCGAGCGAACCGGGGAACGTGATGACACCGATGCGCATGGAGGTCACTCCGCGTCGGTGACGCTGACCGAGACGACGTCTTCGATCACGGCGTTCGAGAAGATGTCGGCCGCGATCTCGCGGACCTCGGCGAGCTTGGCGTCGTCGACGGGGCCGTCGACGGTCACCTCGAATCGCTTGCCGATGCGGACGTTGGTGAGGTCGTTCTTGCCGAGGCGGGCGAGGGCGTTGCCCACCGCCTTGCCCTGGGGGTCGAGGATCTCGGCCTTCGGCATGACCTCGACGACGATCGTTGGCACGTGTTCACTCCAGCACGGGGGGTCGGGTGGGACCCGACCAGTCTATGCGGCGCGCGCGGCGCGCCGGAACGGGTTGTGGAGAACTCCTCCAAGGCGTATATTCCAAGTCGAATAGTCCGCATGGAACACTGACCGGAGGCTCGGATGACGTCGCTCACGCCCCTCGCGTTCGCCGCGCTCGGGCTCCTCAACGAGGGGCCGATGCACCCCTACGAGATGTTCCAGACCATGACCTTCCGCGGTGACGAGCGGAACGTGAAGGTGCGGCCCGGCACCCTCTACCACCAGGTCGGCCGACTGACCGACCTCGGCTACGCCGAGGCCGTCGGGACCGAGCGCGAGGGCAACCGCCCGGAGCGCACCACGTACGCCATCACCGACGCCGGCCGCACCGCGCTCGCCGAAGCACTCCGGCAGATGGTGGCGGAGCCCGCGGACGAGTACCCGGAGTTCCACCTCGCGCTCGCCGAGCTCGAGAACCTCCCGGTCCCGGAGGCGGTCGATGCCGTGCGGGCCCGTGTCGTCGCCCTCGAACGCGAGCGCGACGACATCGACACGGCACTCGCCCGCGTCCACGGACGTGAACTGGCAGAGCGCTACTGGCTGGACGTGTCGTACGTCCATGCCATGCTCACCGCGCAGATCGAGTGGCTCTCCGCCACCGTCGAACGCATCGCGAGCGGTGACATCCCCTGGGACGGCCCTGCCCATCCCGACGACACGACTTCCCCCCACAGCAAGGAACCCTCCGCATGACCACCGCAACGAACCCGCCCACGACCGAGAAGAAGCCCTGGCCAGCGCTCTGGGCCCTCGTCGTCGGGTTCTTCATGATCCTCGTCGACTCGACGATCGTCTCCGTCGCCACCCCGACAATCGCGGCCAAGCTCGACGCCGACATCAACGCCGTCATCTGGGTGACGAGCGCCTACCTGCTCGCCTACGCCGTGCCGCTGCTGATCACCGGCCGCTTGGGTGACCGCTTCGGCCCGAAGGTGCTCTACCAGATCGGTCTCGTCGTGTTCACGCTCGCCAGCCTCTGGTGCGGCCTGTCCGGCTCGATCGAGATGCTGATCGTCGCCCGCGTCGTGCAGGGGCTCGGCGCCGCGATGATGACGCCGCAGACCATGTCCGTCATCACGCGCATGTTCCCGCCGCAGAACCGCGGCGCGGCCATGGGCCTCTGGGGTGCGACCGCCGGCATCGCCTCGCTCGTCGGACCGATCGCGGGCGGGCTGCTCGTCGACGGGTTCGGCTGGGAGTGGATCTTCTTCGTGAACGTCCCCGTCGGCGTCGTGGCCTTCGTCCTCGCGCAGCGGCTCGTGCCCTCGTTCAACCGACACCAGCACCGTTTCGACGTGCTCGGGATCGTGCTGTCCGCGGTCGGCATGTTCCTGCTCGTCTTCGGCATCCAGGAAGGCGAGACCTACGACTGGGGCACCATCACCGGTCCGATCTCGGTCTGGTCGCTCATCATCGCCGGCATCGTCGTGCTCGCGGCCTTCGTCGTGTGGCAGGGCGTGCAGAAGACCGAACCGCTCCTGCCGCTCGGGCTCTTCAAGGACCGCAACTTCACGCTCGCGAACATCGCCATCACCGCGGTCGGCGTCGCGATCTCCTCGTTCGCGCTGCCGCTCATGCTGTGGGCGCAGGACGTCAAGCAGTTCAGCCCGACCCAGGCGGCCCTGCTCCTCGTCCCGATGGCCGTGATCTCCGCGGCGTTCGCACCGCTCGTCGGCAAGAACCTGAACCGCTGGAACCCGCGCTGGGTCGCGGCGTTCGGTCTCGCGTGCTTCTCCGGCGGGCTGTTCTGGTTCGCCGGACTCGTCGCCGCGAACGCCGGGTGGCAGGTCATCCTGCTGCCGAGCGCGCTCCTCGGCATCGCGAACGCCTGCATGTGGGGGCCGCTGTCGGTCTCCGCGACGCGCAACCTCTCGCCGCGTCTGGCCGGTGCCGGTTCCGGCGTCTACAACACCACGCGGCAGATCGGCGCAGTGCTCGGTTCCGCGGGCATCGCCGCGCTGATCGAGGCCCGCATCACGGCGAACTTCCCGGCACAGTCGGGCGGGGCGTCGGCGGGCGGCGCCGAGCAGCAGGTCGGCACGCTGCCGTCGTTCCTGCTCGACCCGTTCTCGAAGGCGATGGGGCAGTCGCTCATCCTGCCGGCCGCGGTCCTCGTGGTCGCCATCGTCGCGGCGCTGTTCCTCGGCAAGCCGAAGCAGACCGTGGCGTGGGCCCAGACCGGTGCGGTCGCGACGCAGCCCGAGCCCGAAGCCGAGCCGGTCGCCGCGCACGGGTCGCACGCAGCGGCTCCCGCGCCGAGCACCCCGGAAGAGGAGCTGGCGTCGACCGAGCACCACGGTCGTCACGCCGAGGCCTGACCCGCACGATCGAGAGCCCCCGATCGCCCAGCGGTCGGGGGCTCCGTCGTACCTGCGTGCGCGCGCCGGACCCGCCAGACGCGCCAACCCTCCCGACTCCCAACGACAGATCGCTGTCGTACGACCTCGGTTCTGTCGCTCCCACGCGTCCGCTCAACCGCGCCGCGACAAGTGCGCCCGCGTGAGCTCGTCCATCTCCTCGTCGGAGAGCGCGTCGACGGCGCGGGCCTCGCGTCGGTCGCTGCGCTGCCACCGCACGAACAGCGAGATGAGCACCGGGATGTCGGCGATCTCCGCGATGAACCAGAGCAGGTCGCCGGCCAGGTGCTGGTCTCGGAGCGGGGACGGGAACCACGCCGGACCCGATGCCATCACGGTCGCCCGGTCGAGCACGTGGTCGGTGATCCGCATGACGATGCCCGGGATCGCGTCGAGCATGAGCTCCACGAACGCCAGCAGGAACTCCGCGGTGACGAACGTCGAGGAGCGCAGCACTCCCGCCTCGGACAGCGGTACCAGCAGGCCGAACCCCAGCATCGGCACGAGCACCGTGATCGCGACCGCCCACACCGGGGACGTGCGGATCACCGCGGACAACGGGGTGAGCAGCACGCAGAAGAGCGCCAGCGCGACCAACGGCGAGACGATCGCGTTGCCGAGCACGCGCACCGGACGCGACCCCATGACCACGGAGGCTGCGTGGGCGAGGTGAGCCGGGCCTCCCGTCCGGAGCAGCGCGAGCGGCGCGGCGAAGGCGGCGAACGTCGGGACCGCGAAGAACAGCAGCGCCAGCCGCAGCACGAACGCCCATCGGAGTGTCTGGTCGTACTCGCCGACGATGCCGAACTGCAGGATGCCGAACAGGATCAGTGCCCCCACGAACGACAGCGTCCGCCACCAGGGCCAGCGTGTGCCGCGTCGCCGAGCGGTGACGACCCACCAGCCGTACGCGACCGCCGCGACCGCGATGAGCGCGGCGGCGAACGGGTCGAACTGCCAGGTGCTCCAGAACTCGGACGGTGACGGCGTGGGGTGCCTCCTGCGGATCGCGCTGCAGGATCATCCTCGACCCGGTCGTTCCGCCCGGACGGTCGGATGCGGTGAGAACCGGTTCAGATACGCCGGACACCCACGGCAGGGACCGTCCGCGACAGGCACCACACCCCCATCGGGATCAGCACCGCGCCGACGGCGGCGAGCCAGAACGACAGGTGCAGCTGCATCACCGCGAACGCCGGTCCGATCGTGCAGAGCACGGCGAGGGCGATCACGGGCCACGCGGGACGGTCAGAACCGGGGACCAGTCGGGGGAGCGGTCGGTCGAACCGGCGGAGGCCCCTGGCGACCCCGAGTGCGGCGGCGAGCACGACGACGAGTGCGATCGCCCGGGTCGCCCACCACGTCGCCGATCCCGGGTCGGGGAACGGTACGCCGATGAACAGGGCGATCCCGTTCAGCGCGATGAACAGCGGCAGGTGCCAGAGGTAGATCGCCATGCCGTCGCGCCCGAGCACGAAGACGGTGCCCTGCGCCGCCCGGGTGCGCATCAGCCGGGTGAGGGGCGCGTGCACGAGCTGGACGAGGCAGGCCTGCGCGATCGCCAGGAACGCGAGCGGCAGCATCGGCGGGTTGAGGTCCTGCAGCATGTCGGGCGCCCAGAGCCCGATCGAGGTCATCGGGACGAGCACCGCGTAGACGGCCGCGGCGACGGCGAGCAGCAGCACCTTCGACCGTCGGGCGAACCACCCGTCGGCCCACAGGAACCCGAGCTGCTGCGCGAAGAGCCACACCGGGCCGAGGTTGAGGAGCCCGACGTCGGCGACCCCGGTGGCCAGTCGGACGCCGTCGACCGCGGCCGCGAGGACGAGGAGTCCGGCGAGCGTCGCCCACGGTGCCCGCTCGTGCAGCCGCGCCATCAGGGGGACGCAGCACTGGGTGATGCCGTACGCGGCGAGGAACCAGAGCGGCGACCCGATGCCGAACGCGACCTCGGACAGCAGGTCACGCGGGGTGCCGAGCAGTGTCGCGATGCCCAGCCCGATCGCCAGCACGAGGAAGAGCGGGATCGCCGGGCGGAACAACCGCACCAGCCGCGTGGCCACGTAGTCGCGAGGACCCCCACCGCGCTCGACGGTGCTCCGCCAGCCGACGGCGCTCGCGAACCCGCCGACGACGAAGAACAGCGGCATCACCTGGCCGATCCAGGTCGCCGCGACGTACCAGTCGAGTTCCTGGAGTGGACTCGTGACCCGGATGCCGGCGTCGTCGGCCGCGACCCCGACCATCGTGACGTGCACGAAGACGACGAGGACGACGCATGCCGTCCGGATGAGGTCGACGACCAGGTCACGCTTCGCGATGATCCCCCGGACGTCCACGCTGGTCAGTGCCTGCTGAGTGGACATGCCGGGACGCTACCGGCGGATCAGCGCCTCCCAGGCCCGTTCCAGGTGATCGCGACCAAACCGTGACACATCGTATTCCGGTGCGGGAATGTGTCGGGCTGGTGACCATCCCCGAGAACTCGTTGTACAGTGGTCGTTGTCTTGACCGCTGCAAAAGAAGGGTTCGTGATGGACGTCGATGCCGACCTGCTCCGCGACGCCGGTCTGCGTGTCACGACGCCACGACTCGCGGTCCTCCGAGCGACCGAGACGATGCCGCACGCCACGGCGGACGACATCGTCACGGCGCTGACCGCCGAGCTGCCCACGACGAGCCACCAGGCGGTGTACGGCGTCCTCGCGGCGCTCACCGGCGTCGGGCTCGTCCGTCGCATCGAGCCGGCGGGCAGTCCCGCACGGTACGAGCGGCGCACCGGCGACAACCACCACCACATCGTGTGCACCATGTGCGGCGCGATCGAGGACGTCGACTGCGCCGTGGGGCACTCGCCCTGCCTGACGCCGTCCGACACGCACGGCTTCGCCGTCACCACCGCTGAGGTCACCTACTGGGGGATCTGCGAGCAGTGCGCAGCGGCCGAGCACGACGACACCACGGCCGTGACGGCCTGACCCCCCCCTCGCCGCTTGCGCCAGGCGGTCCACCCGCCCCACCGACAACCCGAGCAATCCTGACCGAACCAACCGTTCCACCAAGGAGGAACCGTGTCCGACCAGAACACGACGCCCGGCCAGCCGGCCGGCACCCCCACCACGACGACCAACAGCGGCGCACCCGTCTCAAGCGACCAGCACTCCATGGGTGTCGGCGCCGACGGCCCCCTCGCGCTGCACGACCACTACCTGGTCGAGAAGCTCGCCCAGTTCAACCGCGAGCGCGTCCCGGAGCGCGTCGTCCACGCGAAGGGCGGCGGCGCGTTCGGTACGTTCACCGTCACGCAGGACATCAGCCGCTTCACCCGCGCAGCCTTCCTGCAGCCCGGCAAGCAGACCGAGATGCTCGCGCGCTTCTCGAGCGTCGCCGGTGAGCAGGGCTCCCCGGACACCTGGCGCGACCCCCGCGGATTCGCGCTGAAGTTCTACACCGAGGAGGGCAACTACGACCTCGTCGGCAACAACACCCCCGTCTTCTTCATCCGCGACGGCATCAAGTTCCCCGACTTCATCCGCTCGCAGAAGCGCCTGCCCGGCTCGCACCTCCGCGACCACGACATGCAGTGGGACTTCTGGACCCTGTCGCCGGAGTCCGCCCACCAGGTCACGTGGCTCATGGGTGACCGTGGCCTGCCGGCGTCGTGGCGGAACATGGACGGCTTCGGCTCGCACACGTACCAGTGGATCAACGCCGAGGGCGAGCGCTTCTGGGTGAAGTACCACTTCATCACCGAGCAGGGCCACAAGACCCTCACGCAGGAGGACGCCGACCGCATCGCCGGCGAGGACGCGGACTTCCACATCCGCGACCTCCACGAGGCGATCGAGCGCGGCGACAACCCGCGCTGGACCCTCAAGGTGCAGGTCATGCCGTACGAGGACGCCGCGGCCTACCGCTTCAACCCGTTCGACCTGACGAAGGTGTGGCCGAAGGGCGACTACCCGCTCATCGAGGTCGGCACGATGGAGCTCAACCGCAACCCGGAGAACTACTTCGCCCAGATCGAGCAGGCCACCTTCGCGCCGTCGAACTTCGTCCCCGGTATCGCGGCCAGCCCGGACAAGATGCTCCTCGCCCGCATCTTCAGCTACGCGGACGCCCACCGCTACCGTGTCGGCACGAACCACGCGCAGCTGCCGGTGAACGCCCCGAAGAACGAGGTGCACTCGTACTCGAAGGACGGCGGCATGCGCTTCGACTTCCAGCAGTCCGAGGTCCCGGTCTACGCACCGAACTCCCTCGGCGGTGCACACGCCGACCCGAACGCGACGGACGACGTCCCCGGCTGGGAGTCTGACGGCGCGCTGCAGCGTTCCGCCGCGACGCTCCACCCGGAGGACGACGACTTCGGCCAGGCGGGGACCCTCGTCCGCGAGGTCCTCGACGACGCGGCCCGCGAGCGCCTCGTCGGCAACATCGCCGGGCACGTCTCGAAGGTGACGCGCGACGACCTCCGCGAGCGGGTGTTCCAGTACTGGACCAACGTCGACGCCGACCTGGGTGCGCGCGTGCGCGCCGCGGTCGCGCCGAGCGCGCCCGGATCCAACGAGGACCCGGAGAAGGTCGCGGTCGAGGCGTAGTCCCCGGTCTCCACAGGACGGACGGGAGGCCCGGTGCCAGCTGGCACCGGGCCTCCCGTCCGTCGTGGGGTCAGGACTAGACCTGCTGGCCGTTCAGCCAGATGTCACCAGCGGGCCAATCTTCGAGCGCTGCGGCCACCGGCCGCACCATCCAGCCGCCCTGCTCGGTGTTCGAGATGCCGGCGCCCTCGGCGGTGAACGCCGAGAAGGTGCCCACCGCGTCGGGGAACTCGTGCCAGCCGAGCTTCGCGTAGAACGGGATGCGGTTCTCGCCGGCGCCGAGGAAGCCGTAGGGGACACGGAGCCCCTCGAGGACGGCGTGCGCGCGCTCCATGAGTTCGCGGCCGATGCCCGTGCCCTGCAGGCGGGGTGCCACGGCGACGAGGCCCGTGTCCCCGACGAGGACGTCCTCGCCGCCGACGGTGACGTACATCCGGCGGATCCCGACGTGTGCCAGGACGACCCCGTCCGCGTCGCGTGCGATCACCCGGCGTTCGGGCTGCATGCCGGACCAGCTGCGACCGCCCACGTACCAGTGCGACCAGTCCGGGAACGCCTGCCCCAGCATCGCCGCGATCGCTTCGTGGTCGGGGAGCGTCAGCGTGCTCTCCTCGACCACCTCCCACCGGATGTCGTCTCTCATGGGTCCATCCTGCCCGCCGGCGCCCAGCGGAGCGCTGCGGGGCGGGCCGGGCGCCCGGTCAGCCGCGACCCGGCGCCGTGACCTCGATGCGGTTGGCCCACGGGTCCTCGAACGCGACCGTGCGGCCGTCGTCGGCGGTCTGCACACCGGTGTCGTGCATGCGGGCGACCAGTGCGCCCAGGTCGTCGGCGGCCGGGACCTCGATGCGCACGAGCCCCAGGCCGAGCGCGAGCTGTCGGCGTCCGGCGCCGCGGGAGTTCCACGTGTTCATCGCCATGTGGTGGTGGTAGCCGCCCGCGCTGACGAACAGTGCCTCGCCCCAGCCTGCGGTGGTCTCGAAGCCGAGCGTGTCGACGTAGAACGCCCGGGCCGATGCGACGTCCCCGACGGACAGGTGCACGTGGCCGACACGTCCGGGTCGGGTCGCAGCAGACTCGAGTGCCTGCTGGGTGAGGTGCTCCTGCAGGAACGCGTTCGGGTCGACGTACTTCGTGTCCATGTCGACCATGCCGTGCGTCCACGACCACTCTGTGCGGTCCCGATCCCAGTACAGCTCGACGCCGTTGCCCTCGGGGTCCGTGAAGTAGAACGCGACGCTCACGAGGTGGTCGGCGCTGCCGGTGAACGTCTGCGGGTACTTCGTCGCGACGGAGTAGAGCGCAGCCGCCAGATCCGCGCGGCTGTCGAAGAGGATCGCGGTGTGGAACAGTCCGGCCTCGTGCGGTCCGGCGTGCTGCATCGCGGGCGCGTGCTCGAGGATGACGATCGGGGTCGTTCCCCGACCGAGCACGGCGACGCCGCCCTCGTTCGAGAAGAGCGACAGGCCGATGCCCTCGCGGTAGTAGCCGATCATCCGGTCGAGGTTCGCGACGCGGAGGGTGACGGCACCCATCCCGGTGTCGGCGGCGAGGAGGTCCTGCGTGTGCATGGACCCAGTGTGCGCCGATTTGGTTGACGCGTCAACCAAATGGCCATCGCACTCGGCGTCCTGTCGGCGAGGCGCGCCTCGGCAGGGCCAAGATGGTGGGATGCCCCGCTCACGACCCGCGCGCGACCGCCGCCGTGCGCCCGACCGTGTCCGCGGTCGTCGCCCGGACCCCGGGGACTTCCCCGTCGAGCAGATGCGCGACCGGATGTCGTCGTACATCTACGGCAACATCACGGTCCTCGCGGCCGCGATCGCCGTCGACCCCGAGGCCATCCACCACGGTTCGGCGGTCTGGGCCGTCCTCGCGACCGCGGTGCTCACCTACCTGGCGCACGTGCTCTCGCACCTCGTCGCGCACGGGATCGGTGACGACGAGACGGACGACGACACGCGCCGGGAATCCGTCGTGACGATCGTCCGCAACGCGAACCCGATCGCGACGTCCGGGCTCATCCCCGCCGTGCTCTACGCCGCGGCCTGGATCGGGTGGATCCCGGCGCCGTGGGCGCAGACCGCCGCGCTCGTCATCCTGGTCGTGCGCATCGGCATGGTCGGCGTCTTCATGCAGCGGTTCAGCGGGAAGCGTCCGACGTTCCTCGGGCTCTGGGGCGGCATCGTGCTCGCCGCGGTCGCCTTCGTGATCGGACTCGTGAAGGTGGTGCTGACGCATTGAGTGAGACGTCGACCGAGCGGAAGCGCCCCGGGTGGAAGTTCCTGCGGGACCTGGTGATCATCGTCGTCGCGGCGCTGCTCGCCTCGTTCCTCGTGAAGGCGTACCTGGTGCGCTCGTTCTACATCCCCTCGGCGTCGATGGAGAACACGCTCCTGGTGGGGGACCGGGTGCTCGTGAACGAGCTCGTGCCGAAGGCGGTCGGCCTGCAGCGCGGGGACGTCGTCGTCTTCCAGGACCCGGGCGGGTGGCTCGGCCCCGGGATGGGAGACGACCTGATCAAGCGGGTCATCGGGCTCCCCGGCGACACCGTGTCGTGCTGCGATGCCGATGGCCGGCTGCAGGTCAACGGGCACGCGGTCGACGAGCCCTACGTGGTGCTGCAGAGCGGTTCGAACCGGGTCTCCGGTCAGGACTTCACCGAGAAGGTCCCGGCCGGGCAGATCTGGGTCATGGGTGACAACCGCTACGAATCCGCCGACTCCCGCGTGCACGGGACGGTCCCCGAGTCGGACGTGGTCGGGCGGGCGTTCGTCATCACCTGGCCGGTGAACCGGTGGACCGTGCTCTCCCGGTACGGCGACGAGTGGGACCAGGTGCCCGACGCGGGCTGATCCGGTAGCGTTCCCTCGGACTCTGCGGACGGGAGGTCAGCGATTGGCGGACCAGGACCCCTTCGAGTACGTCACGGGCGGCGACGACGACGTCATGCTCCGGCGGATCGGGACGAACGGGCCCCAGGCCGGCACCATCGGACCCCGACCGACCCACGTGCTGTTCTGGCTCACCGACGGGCACGCCGTCGTGACCGCCGACTCGGGGGACCGGTGGGAGGTCGGACCGGGGCGGCCGCTCATGCTCTCCGCGCCCGTCGCGTACGCGTTCGAGACGGACGCGAGCCGGATGACCCTGCTCCACCTCTCGCCGGCGTTCCTCGCCGCGGTGGCCGCACGAGGAGAGGACATCGGCGATCCCGAACCCGGTGAGTTCGTCCAGCCCGAGGCCTCCGACGTGCGACTCGAGCCGCTCCGGACCCTGCTGCGGGAGCTGACCTCGCAGATCCTCGACCCGGAGCTGCCCGATGCCGAGCGGCGCGCGGTGAACCGCCGGGTCGCCCGGGTCGTGCTCTCGACGTTCACCCGCTCCCGTGCCGACGTCGAGAACCGACTCCGTCGCGCGGTGCGGTTCGTCCACGACCACGCCGGAGACGACATCACGGTCGGCGACGTCGCAGAGGCCGCGGGGCTCAGCGAGCGGGGCGTCCAGGACCTGTTCCGCCGGACCCTCGACGTGACGCCCATGCGGTACCTCCGCGAGGTCAGACTCGACCGGGTGCACCTGGAGCTCCTCGCCCGCCCGGCGCGCGGTGTGGTGACGGTGCGGGACGTCGCGGGGAAGTGGCAGTTCGCGCACCTCGGGCGGTTCGCGGCCGCGTACCGGTCACGCTTCGGGGAGAGCCCGCACGAGACCCTGGTGCGGTCGGAGCCGCGCGACCGGGCCTGACTGTCGACGGCGGCGACATGCAACATGTTTGGGGACGTGCTTGCGCGCCCCGTAGCGTCCGACACCGTGACCGCACCCGTGCCCAGCGACTACTCCCAGACACTCGACCTGCTCAAGCAGCAGGTGCGGAGCGCTCGGTTCACCGCACAGCGGCGTGTGAACACCGAGCTCGTCCTGCTGTACTGGCGGATCGGAGTCGTCATCCTCGATCGGCAGCAGCGATCCGGATGGGGATCGAGCGTCATCGCCACACTCTCCGACGATCTGCGCGCTGCGTTCCCTTCCATGACCGGGTTCTCGCGGCGGAACCTCAACTACATGCGGGCGCTCGCTCGCGCATGGCCCGATGAGTCAAAAGTGCAACAGGTTGTTGCACTTCTGCCCTGGGGGCACGTCACGGTGCTCTTGGGCCGGTTCGACGACCAGCGTCTCCGAGACTGGTACGCGGAACGCACCGTCCATCACGGTTGGTCACGGAACGTGCTCGAACACCACATCCGCACGAGCGCGCACGAACGGTTCGAGGCGGCGCCGACCAACTTCGAGCGGGCGCTCGCTCCCGATGCGTCGGACCTCGCGGCACAGATGACGAAAGACCCGTACGTGCTGGACTTCCTCGCGCTCGACGGTGATGCTTCCGAGCGAGTGCTCGAGCAGCGCCTCGTCGAGCGGATCGTCGAGACGCTGCGCGAACTCGGCACCGGCTTCGCCTTCGTCGGTCGCCAGGCGCACTTCGAGGTGGGCGGTGACGACTTCTTCGTGGACCTCCTGTTCTTCCACGTCGACCAGCTGCGCTACGTCGTCGTCGAGCTGAAGACCGGACGGTTCCGGCCGGACCAGCTGGGCCAGCTGTCCTTCTACGTCTCGGTCGTCGACGACCGACTTCGCGGCCCCGCGCACGCCGAGACGGTCGGCCTGTTGCTGGTGGCGGACAAGAACGAGTCGACCGTCCGGTACGCGCTCGGCACCCAGCACAGTCCTGTGGGTGTCGCGAGCTACGACCTGCTCCCGCCGGAGGTGCGCGCGGCGCTGCCGTCAGAAGACGCACTCGCGGGACTGCTGGCCGCTGCTGCGGCCTGACGACCGGTCAGCAGCCGCTGGACGTCAGCGTGACGTCGGTGACCTCGCCACTGTGCACGGTGGCCTCCTGCGGGCAGAGCTCGTTCGCGCGGACGGTGACCTTGCCCACGGCGACGCCGGCGAAGTCGACCGTGCCGCCGGGGAAGACCCGCTGGTGCGCGGCGATCCGGCCGTTCGGCACGGAGACCTGCACCTCGTACGGGTGGTCGGCCTCGTTGCCGGACACCGTGACGGAGATGCGACCGGTGGAGTCCTGTGCGCCGCATCCCGTGAGGGTCATGGCTGCCGCGAGACCGAGGACCAGGGCAGCGGGTGCGGAGCGGCGGAACACCCCACCAGCCTAGGCGTCAGCGAGCGGATGCCGAGCCCGAGCGCGATCCGAGCAACCACCCGTTGTCGGCGGCGACCCGCAGCGCCTCGGTGGCGTTCCGCGCCGCGGTCTTCCCGATCGCCGCAGAGAGGTGGTTCCGCACGGTGCCCTCGGACAGGTGCAGCGCCCCCGCGACCCCGGCGACGGTCGGCGCCGTGCGGAACGCGATGAGCACGTCGGTCTCCCGCGGGGTCAACGGCGACGGTCCGGCCGCGAGGGACTCGGCGGCGAGCACGGGGTCGACCACGCGGAACCCGCCGGCGACCCGGCGGACGGCGTCGGCGAGCTGTTCCGCGGGGGTGTCCTTCACGACGAACCCGGAGGCGCCGGACTCGAGCGCCCGCCGGAGGTACCCGGGACGCCCGAACGTCGTGACGATGAGCGACCGGCACGAGGGCAGCGACGCGGCGAGCTGGGCAGCGGCGGTGAGCCCGTCGGCCCCGGGCATCTCGACGTCGAGCAGGGCGACGGTGGCACCGGAGGCCCGTGCGGCGTCGAGGACCTCGTCGCCCCTGGCCACCTGCGCCACGACGTCGATGTCGCGCTCGAGGGACAGCAGCGACGCCAGCGCTCCCCGGACGAGCGCCTGGTCGTCGGCGAGGAGCACCCGGATCGGTTCGGTCATCGTCGTCCTCGCTCGACCCGGAGCAGGAAGCCGCCGAGGTCGCTGGTGCCGGTGGTGATGGTCGCCCCCACGGCGTCGGCGCGTTCGTGGAGCCCCCGCAGGCCGTTGCCGCCGAGCACCGGACCGGCGGCCGGGACCGCGAGCAGGCCGGTGCCGTCGTCCTCGATCGTGAGCGCGGTGCGGGTGAGCGTGATGCGGACCGTCGACGCCGATGCGTGCCGGATGACGTTCGTCACGCCCTCGCGGAGGACCCACGCGAACAGGCTCCGCACGTCGGTGGCGGCGACGGTCTCGTCCGACGCCGGCGGGACCGTGCCGGTGATCGACGCGGCGGACAGTGCCGCACGGGCGGACACGAGCTCGGCGCCGAGCGACGCCTCCCGGTACCCGCTGACCGCCTGCCGCAGTCCCTGCAGCGCTTCGCGGGCGAGCCGTTCGACGTCCTGCATCTCGGTCTTCGCGCGCTCGGCGTCGACGTCGACGAGGCGTGCGGCGAGCTCGGACTTCATCGCGACGACCGTCAGCGAGTGCCCGAGGACGTCGTGCAGGTCGCGGGAGAACCTGGCGCGTTCCTCGACCACGGCGAGCCGGGTGATCTCGTCCTGCGCGACCCCCAGCCGGTCCTCGGCTTCGCGCTGGCGTCCGAAGAAGAGCATCGACGCCCCGATGGACACCGTCACGACCGGTGCGAAGAGGATGCCGTTCGCCGCGGCCGTGCTCCAGCCGATGGCGGTCACGACGGCGAACTCCGCGAGGCACACCGCCGCCACCATGACGACGACCAGCCAGAGCCGCGCCGCGACGAACCCGCAGAGCGCGACGACGAGCAGCCACGACCACACCGCGGCCGGTCCCACCGGGACCAGGAGCAGCCCGGCGAGGAGCGCCATGCCCGCGAGCACCACCACGCGGAACGACAGGGAACGGCGCCACAGCAGCTCGGGCACGAGCATGTACGCCGCGTAGAAGCAGAGCAGCGCCGCCGTCGCCACGACCCGGTCCGCGACGGACCCGCCGTTCGTCCAGACCGCGACGACGAGCAGCGCCTGCCACAGCAGCCCGAAGACCGCGCCGCCGTACCAGCGCTTCCGCGCGACCCGGACCTCGTCGTCGGTCGGCCCCGGTGCGACGGCCCACGGGAAGGACCGGTCGAGACGCGGACGGGAGGCCCGGTGCGCGTCCGCCGCGCCCCGTGCCTCCGCCGTCCCGGTCGCCTGGTCCATGTCGGCCAGCGTAGAGCGCAGGGTCACTGGCGCGCCGCGTCGCGGCGGTAGCGCCACATGATGACGGCGCCGAGGGCGACCGCCCAGCCGAGGAGCACGAGCGCCGGTTCGAGCATGCCCCTCGTCCCCGTGGCCCCTGCGCCCATCTGCCCGATGCGATTGAGCCAGTACGACGGCAGCAGGTGCGCGACGCCGCCCATCCAGCTCGGCATGACCGACAGCGGGACCCACAGCCCGCCGAGGATCGACAGGCCCATGAACACGACCATGAACAGCGGCTGCGCGAAGTTCGGCTTCGCGAACTGCCCGATCAGGATCGCGATGAGGGCGAACGGCACGACGCCGCACCAGATCCCGAACCCGGCGGCGACCCAGCGCATCGGGTCGAGCGACGCCCCGAGTGCCAAGACCGAGACGAGCGTCGTGATCGTGATCGAGATCGCGGCGAACGCCATCGCGGCGATGACCTTCGACACCAGGAAGCCCCAGCCGGACAGCGGCGTCACCCGGAGCTGCCGGTTCCAGCCGATCGACCGCTCGTTGACGATCGCGAACGCCTGGCTGAGCGCCGCCATCATCGCGCCGTACGCGGCCATCTGGAGCGTGGTGACGACGAGGTACTGCAGTCCCGTCGTCGGGTCCTTCGTCGATCCGTACGCGGCCCCGAAGACGAGGAGCATGACGACCGGGACGGCGAACGTGAACACCATGGCGCGGACGTTCCGCATCTGGCGCTTGGTCTCGAGGAGCACGTAGCGGATCGGCCTGCGTCCGCGGACGTCGGTGGTGGGGAGCGGGGTGGCGATCGCCGCGGCGGTGGTGGTCATGCGCTGACTCCGGTCGCTTCCGAGTGTTCGGTCTGTTCGAATGGCTCTGGCTGGTCTGCGGTGAGGGCGAGGAAGGCGTCGTCCATCGTGGAGGCGACCACCTCGATGTCGTGCGCCTCCGGGAACGCGGCGAGGAGGGCTCTGAGCGTCTGGTCCGAACTGTCGGTACGGAGCGTGACGGAGCCGTGACGAGCCTCCAGTCCGACCGTGCCCGGGAGACCGCGGAGCGCGACGTGCGCGGACTCCGGCACCCCGCCGAACCGGATCGTGCGCGTCGCGGCGATCGCCTTGATCTCGGACGGCGTGCCGTCGGCGACCACACGACCGGACCGCATGATGACGATCCGGTCGGCGAAGGTGTCGGCCTCGTCGAGGTAGTGCGTGGCGAACACGACCGTGCGGCCGGCATCGGTGAACTCGCGCATCGACGACCAGAACACGTGCCTGGCCTCGACGTCCATCGCCGCGGTCGGCTCGTCGAGGACGAGCAGGTCGGGGTCGGAGACCACGGCGACCGCGAAGCGTGCGCGCTGGAGCTGCCCGCCGGACAGCTTGTTCACCCGGCGACCCGCGATCTCGGTGGACCGTGCGCGGCGGAGTGCCTCGTCGACGGGCATCGGGTTCCGGTGGGCGGCACCGACCAGCGCGACGATGTCCCGCACGGTCATGTCGGGGAGCAGCGCACCGCCCTGCAGCATCGCGCCGACCCTCCCGTCGATGACGGCGGCGCGGGGGTCCTCGCCGAAGAGCCGGACCGAGCCGGAGGTCGGCGTGGAGAGCCCGAGGGCGAGGTCGACCGTGGTGGTCTTGCCGGCGCCGTTCGGGCCGAGGAGGGCGACGACCTCGCCCGGACGGATCGTGAGGTCGATGCCGTCGACGGCGGTCACGGCGCCGAAGCGCTTGCGGAGACCGCTGAGCTGGATGACTGGTGTGCTGTCCATGACCCCAGCGTCGTGCGGACCGGGGCCCGGTGCCTCTGCCGGGCGTCACGGATCGACCGTGACATCCGTCACGGGTGACCCGCGCACTGGTTGTCCCGTGCACTGGGGGCACTGGTCCGCAGGACGGGGGACAGGCGGTGTCCGGAAGGCGCGTTAGCGTTGGTGCATGACCGGTGAGACCGCGACGACCCTGACGCCCGACTCCGCATCGGACGCCGTCCGTCGTGGGGCGCTCCTCGCCGCGCTCGACGTGGTGAACGGCAGCCCCGAGGAGCGGTTCGAGCGGATCACCCGCATCGCACGAGAGGCATTCGGCGTCTCCGGGTCGTTCCTCAACCTCGCCGGTGAGACGCACCTGCTCCTCAAGTCGCAGCAGATCGAAGCGCGGTTCGACCCCTTCATCCCGCTCGAGGACACCTTCTGCGGTCGCACGCTCGGGCAGGACGGGCCGGTCCTCGTCCCCGACGCGCAGGCCGACCCGCGCTACGCGGACCTGCCGATGGTCACCGACGACCCGAACGTCCGGTTCTACGCCGGCGTTCCGCTGCGCATCGGCGCCGACCAGCTCAAGGTGGGCACGCTCTGCCTCATCGACCCCGTCCCCCGCACGCTCGGCGCCGACGACCTCGCCCTGCTCGAGGAACTCGGGACCTGGGCGGAGCGCGAGCTCGCCGCCGGCGCGGACGAGGACCGGATGCGATCGGTGCTCGCCGGGCTGTCCCCGCGCGAGGTGTCGGTGCCCGGGTACGCGATCTCCGGGCTCTCGGTGCCGCACGGCGTCGTCTCCGGGGACTTCCACGAGTGGCACGTGTCGGACGGCGCGCTGTACCTGACCGTCGCGGACGTGATGGGGAAGGGCATGTCGGCCGGGCTCCTCGCCGCCGGGATCCGCGGGGCCGTGCTCGCCCGAGGCACCTCTGAGCCGTCGACCGCGATCGCCGGGGTCGAGACCCAGGTCGCGCCCGAGCTCAGCCGTGCGTCGTCGTTCGCCACGCTGTTCCACGGGCGGCTCGATCCGGCGTCGGGCCGACTCGACTCGGTCGATGCGGGCCACGGGCTCGTGCTGCAGCTGCACGCCGACGGGACCGAGACGATCCACCGGTCGCTCGACCTGCCGATCGGCCTGCACCCGTCCGGGGTCCAGCGCTCCGCGGGCTCCCTGCTGCTCGAGCCGGGTGACACGCTCATCGTGGTCAGCGACGGGGCGCTCGAGCTCTTCGACTCCACGCTCGCGTCGCTGTCGAGGCTCGGCGGCGTCTACCGCGCGTCCGGGTCGGCGCAGGAGTTCCTCGAGCGGGTGCGGGCGCGTGCGGCGTCGCACGACCCGGGCGACGACCTGACCGTCGTCGTGCTCTCCCGCGCCGCCTGACGCGCGGCGCGCGCAGCGCCGCGGGGCGGGCGGGGGCGCGGGGGGGGGGGGGGGGG
>JASCOI010000043.1 GCA_029959665.1 Microbacteriaceae bacterium PS02333 | reverse complement strand
GTGCCGGGCGCCCCGGGGGCCGCGGGCGCCGGGCCCCCCGAGCGGGGGGGGGCGGGCGCCGCCGCCCCCGCGACGGCACCGCCGGAGCCGAGAACCAGGACGGCGGCGAGGCCGCCGATCGCCCACGGCAGGGGCTTCTGCGCGATCGATCCGCGGATCGCGGTGAACGCGCCGCGGAGGCGGTCGGGGACGGACTCGTGCTCGGACATCGGGACCGATCCTACGGAACTGCGGGAGGAGCCTCCAGGCCTGCTGCCGACTCACCTGCCGCCGACTCGCGTGCTGCCGACTCGCGTGCTGCCGACTCGCCGTCCGCCGCGTACCGGACCCCGACCTGTCGGCGTGCCTCGTCCATCACCGCCATGATCGCGATCGTCTGCTCCGGGTCCATCGCGCCGCCCTCGTGGTCGCCGGAGGCGATCATCGCCTCGAACGCGCGGACCTCGTGCGCGTACCCGGTCAGCTCCTCACGCGAGTCGTACTCCTCCACGACCGCTCCGTCGCGGTCGCGTACGCGCCACGTCGTCGGCGTGTACCAGGTGGCGTCGATGTCGATCCGCCCGTCGTCGCCGATGATCGACGCCGTGTTCGGGCTCCGGACGTCCAGCGAGAAGTGCACCGCCGACTGCGCTCCCCCGTCGTGGGTCGTCACGATCCCCATCTGCGTGTCGACCCCCTCGGCGCTGAGCGTCCCGGCCGCCACGACGTCGGTCGGGACGCCGAGGACGTCCACGACGAACGAGACCGGGTAGACGCCGAGGTCGAGGATCGCGCCGCCGCCGAGCTCCGGGTCGCGCAGCCGGTGGTTCGGATCCGTCGGCAGGGCCTGGTGGTGCGTGGCCTCCACGAACCTCGGGCGACCGATCCGTCCTTCCGCGATGAGCTCTCGGATCATGGTCATCTGCGGCAGGAAGCGCGTCCACATGGCCTCCATGACCGCGACGTCCTTCCGGCGAGCAGCATCGACCACGCGACGCGCCTGCTCGGCGGTGATCGTGAACGCCTTCTCGACGAGGACGTGCTTGCCCGCGTCGATCGCGAGCAGGGCGTCCTCCGCGTGGCGGGAGTGCGGAGTCGCGACGTACACCGCGTCGACGTCGGGATCGGCCACCAGGTCCGCGTAGCTGCCGTGGGCCCGCGGGATGTCGAACTCCGCCGCGAACGCGTCGGCGCTCGCCCGGGTGCGGCTGCCGACCGCGACGAACTCCACCCCCGCAGCGGTGCAGTCGCCCACGAATGACCGGGCGATGCCGCCCGTGCCGATGACTCCCCAGCGAACCGTCATGTGCCCTGTCTACCAGCGTCGACGAGTTGTCCACATCCAGCACCCGGGTATGGACTGCACTGCCGATTGCCAGCTAGCGTGCTGGAACGTCCCCCGACCGGGGGCCACTCCCCCGTAGATCAGGAACGCCATGCGTCGACCCGTGTCTCCTTCCCGGTTCCTCTCCGCCACCGCCGTCGGTGCGGCCATCGTCGTCGCGGCGACCGTCGTCGGCGGCGCCCCCGCATCGGCGCACGGCTGGGGGTCCCCGGGGCACGGACACGACCCGGACGCCGGGTTGACGCCGCGGACCTCGTTCACGATGGCGGCTGACGGGTCGTCCGGTGCGACGCAGGGCGGTGAGGGCATCCCGAACATCGACTCCGTGAAGGAGACGATCGCGACGTACTACGGCGACCCCGGCACCGGGATCGCGAACCGGACCGACTCGCCGTACATCCGTGAGATGCGGTCGATCGTCGCGCGGCAGACCGCGCAGCTGCGGCAGATCCACGACCGGGCGGTCCGGAAGGGCGAGAAGCCCGCGATCGTGCTCGACGCGGACGACACCACGCTCTGGACCTACGACATGGAGGTCGCGGACATGCACTTCGTCTTCGACCCCACTGAACAGGACGTCTGGGTCCAGGACCAACGCTTCCCGGCGACCCCGTCGATGGTCGGCCTCGTGAACACCGCGTCGGCGATGGGGTTCACGGTCTTCGGGCTGACCGGCCGGAACGACGACCAGAAGGCAGCCACGGTGGCCAACCTGACGAAGGTCGGCTACCGGGGGTTCTCCTCGGACGACTTCTTCACGAAGTGGACCGGTGTCGGCGCCAGCCAGCAGCCGTCGTACATCACCTGCGCGACGGCGTCGTGCACCACGGTCGAGTACAAGGCACAGACCCGCAAGCACATCGAGCAGGACCTCGGGTACGACATCGCGCTGAACATCGGCGACCAGTGGAGCGACCTGCAGGGCGGGTACGCCGACCGCAACCTGAAGCTGCCGAACCCGACGTACTACCTGCCCTCGGCCGACCTCCCCGGGGTGTCCGAGCCGTCGCTCGCGCCGCGCACGCACTTCACGATGGCCGCGGACGGGTCGTCTGGCGCGACGCAGGGTGGTGAGGGCATCCCGAACATCGACTCCGTGAAGAAGACGATCGCGACGTACTACGGCGACCCCGGCACCGGGATCGCGAACCGGACCGACTCGCCGTACATCCGCGAGATGCGGTCGATCGTCGCGCGGCAGGCCCCGGTGATCGCCGCGCAGTGCGCCGTCGGCCGGGCGAAGCACAGCAACCCGGCGATCGTGCTCGACGCCGACGACACCACGCTCTGGACCTACGACATGGAGGTCGCGGACATGCACTTCGTCTTCGACCCCACCGAACAGGACGTCTGGGTCCAGGACCAGCGCTTCCCTGGCACCCCGTCGATGACGTCACTCGTGTCGATCGCCCAGCGTGCCGGATGCACGGTGATCGGGCTGACCGGTCGCAACGACGACCAGAAGACGGCGACCATCGCCAACCTGAACAAGGTCGGCTTCCCGCAGTTCCGCGCCGAGCAGCGCGGCACGCAGACCTACTACACGAAGTGGACCGGGGTCGGCACCTCGCAGCAGCCGTCGTACGTCCAGTGCGCGACCGCGAAGTGCACGACGATCGAGTACAAGTCCCAGACCCGCGCGCACATCGAGTCGGCGGCCGGCGGGCGGTACGACATCGTCGCGAACGTGGGCGACCAGTACAGCGACCTCAAGGGCGGCTCGGCGGATCGAGCCGTGAAGTTACCGAATCCGACGTACTACCTGCCCTGAACCCCGCGTAGCGTCCGAAGGGAGGACAACCAGCGCGAGGAGGCGTTCACCGTGACGAGACCCGAGCCGTGGTGGACGGACGCGGTGGTCTACCAGGTCTACCCGCGGAGCTTCGCGGACGGCAACGGTGACGGCGTCGGCGACCTGGCCGGGATTCGCCAACACCTCGACCACATCGCGGACCTCGGCGTGGACGTCGTCTGGCTCTCCCCCGTGTACCGGTCGCCACAGGCCGACAACGGCTACGACATCAGCGACTACGAGGACATCGACCCGCTGTTCGGCACGATCGACGAGTTCGACGCGCTGCTCGTCGAGGTGCACCGACGCGGCATGAAGCTCGTCATGGACCTCGTGGTCAACCACTCGAGCGACCAGCACCCGTGGTTCCAGGCCGCGAAGCTGTCGCGGGCGTGCCCGAAGCACGACTGGTACATCTGGCGCGACCCGGTCGACGGCCACGAGCCGAACGAGTGGCGGGCGGCCTTTGGCGGCCCGGCCTGGACGTGGGACCCGGGCACCGGTCAGTACTACCTGCACATGTTCACGCCGCAGCAGCCCGACCTGAACTGGGACAACGCGGACATGCGGGCAGCCGTGCACGCCATGATGAACGGCTGGCTGGATCGCGGGGTCGACGGGTTCCGCATGGACGTGATCAACCACATCGCGAAGGACCCTGCTGCACTGTCGGACGGCAGCGCCGCGTACGTGATGCAGCCGCGGATCCACGAGCACCTGCAGGAGATGCACGAGCGGGTGTTCGCCGGGCGCGACGCCATGCTCACCGTCGGCGAGATGCCCGGTGTCACCGTCCAGGACGCCGCGCTCTTCACCGATCCGGACCGCCACGAACTCGACATGGTCTTCCAGTTCGAGCACGTCGGACTCGACCACGGACCCACGACGAAGTTCGACAACCGCCCGTTCGACCTGCCGGTGCTCAAGGCGTCGCTCGCCCGGTGGCAGACCGCACTCGCCGAGACCGGTTGGAACTCGCTCTACCTCGCCAACCACGACCAGCCGCGGCCGGTGTCGCGGTTCGGCGCCGCAGCCGTGGCCGCAGCGGCCGGCTTCGACGCCGACCCGTTCGCCTTCCGCTACGAGTCCGCGACGCTCCTCGCGACCGTGCTGCACCTGCACCGCGGGACGCCGTACGTCTACCAGGGCGACGAGATCGGCATGGTGAACGCCGGGTTCCGGACGATCGACGAGTACCGCGACATCGAGTCGCTCAACTGGTACCGCGGGGCGGTCGGGCGCGGCATGCCCGTGGCCGAGGCGCTCGACGCGTTGGCGTTCCGCAGCCGGGACAACGGCAGGACGCCGATCCCTTGGGACGACAGCGAACCAGCCGGCGGGTTCTCCTCGACCACGCCGTGGATCGCCATGGGTCAGGGGTGGCCGACCGTGACGGTCGCCGCCGACCGTGCAGCAGGCGACCGCTCGGTGTTCGCGTACACGCGCCGTCTGATCGACCTCCGGCACACGTCACGGACGGTCCGCCTCGGTGCGTTCGAGCTGCTCGAGGCCGATCACCCGTCGCTGTGGGCGTTCACGCGGTCCCTGCCGGACGAGTCCGAACCGCCGATCGTGGTGGTCGCGAACCTGTCGTCCTCTGCCCTGGAACTCCCGAATGCCCTCGGGTCCCGCCTCGGCGACATGGTCCTCGGCAACCTCGGTGTGCCGGAGGCGGGCGCGCTGCGCCCGTGGGAGGCGCGGGTCCACGAGTTCGGGTGACCACGGACGGACTGGAGGGGGGGGGGGGGGGGGGCCCCCCCCCCCCCCCCCGGGGGGGGGGCGGCCCCGCCCCGCCCCCTCCAGTCGGTCGTGAATCGCGTCAGCGACGCGTCGTCGGTCCGCTCACACGTCGCGTGTTCGCGCCGCGGCGATGGCGGCGCCACCGACCACGACGACCTCTGCGAGGAGGACGCTGAACCCGCCCCAGCCGTTCAACACGACTCCGGGCTGGTCAGGGGTCGGGCCGGACGACGAGTAGGCGTAGAGCTGCGTGCCCGCGTCCGACGGCAGGAACCGCGAGACGTCGAGGATCCACTGCGCGTCGATCAGGCTGCCGAGGAGCGACAGGATGACCGGCAGCACCAGCAGGATGCCGAGTGTGATCGCGATGCCGCCGGCGCTCGACCGGACGAGCAGCCCGATGCCGAAGGCCAGCAGCGCGAGGAGTGTCACGTAGACGCTGCTGCCGAGGATCGGCATGAACACCGACGGGTCCCCGAGGTCGGCCTCCACGCCGTTGCCCGCCTGCAGTGGCGTCGAGATCAGGACACCGATCCACGTCGAGACGGCACTGACCACGAAGGTGCTCACGGCGAGCACGACGGCCTTCGCCAGCAGCACGCCGGTGCGGCCGGGGTCGGCCGTGAAGGTGGAGCGCACCTGCCCGGTGCCGTACTCGCCGGTGATGATGAGCACGCCGAGCACACCCACGACGAGCGCGGTGAACGAGACGCTCGCCGTGTTGACGCTCACCAGGGTGCCGTTCGCGGCGTCCGTCGGCATCGCCTGCCCGCCCTGGTTCACGAGCGTGCCGAGGAGCACCGCCATCGCGACCGTGAGGGCGATGAGGATCGCGAAGCACCAGACGGTGGATCGGATGCTCCGGAGCTTGATCCACTCGCTGCGGACGAGCCGAGGGAAGGACAGACGGACGCCGGACATCGTGTCCGGTGTTGCCATCGCGTGCTGGGCGGTCATCGGGTGCCCTCCGATCGGTACTCGACGTCGTCGCGGGTGAGGGCCATGTACGCCTCTTCCAGGCTCGCGCCCTGCGGGGTCAGCTCGTGGAGCACGACCCCGGCACCGGCGGCGATCGCGCCGACCGTCGGCGCATCGGGGCCGACGACGAGGAAGGAGCCGTCGTCCCGCGGGGTCACGCCAGCGTTCGGCCCGATCGCCGCGAACAGCTGGTCGGGGGACGGCGTCCGGACGACGACCCGCGAGCCGCCGCCGGCAGCGCCACCGGCGTTGCCGGCACCGGCGACGAACTCCGCGATCGGGGCGTCGGCGAGGACCTTCCCGCGACCGAGGACGACGACGCGGTCGGCGGTCTGTGCCATCTCGCTCATCAGGTGGCTCGACAGGAAGACCGTGCGGCCGTCGGCAGCCATGCGTCGGGCGAGCTGGCGGACCCACAGGACCCCGTCCGGGTCGAGGCCGTTCACCGGCTCGTCGAGGATCAGGGTCTTCGGGTCGCCCAGCAGCGCGGCAGCGATTCCCAGACGCTGCCCCATGCCGAGCGAGAAGCCCCCGACACGCTTGCGCGCGACGGAGTCGAGCCCCGTCATGTCGATGACCTCGTGCACCCGGGACTTCGGGATGCCGTGGGTCGCAGCGAGGGAGAGCAGGTGGTTGTAGGCGCTCCGGCCGGAGTGCACCGCCTTCGCCTCGAGCAGCGCCCCGACCTGGCGGAGGGGGTCACGGAAGGTCTGGTACGGCCGCCCGTTCACGATGGCGTGTCCGGCTGTCGGCCGGTCCAGCCCCATGATCATGCGCATCGTCGTGGACTTCCCGGCGCCGTTCGGGCCCAGGAAGCCGGTCACGCTGCCCGGCCGCACGACGAACGAGACGTCGTCGACGGCGAGCTTCGGACCGTAGCGTTTGGTGAGATGGTCGACTTCGATCACGCGGCAACGCTACGGGACCCCCGTTCGGGGCGCGTCATCCCTGCGTACGAGATGCGGCATACATCCCTCCACCCTGCGGTGGAGAGGGGGGTCAGCGAACGAAAGAACCCCTCGTTTCCGGGGAAACGAGGGGTTCTGGGTGGAGCCGCCTGTCGGAATCGAACCGACGACCTATTCATTACGAGTGAATAGGAGCGGTATACTGGGGGTACCGGCGAACGCCGCCAGTCGCGACACATGCCCGGATTCATGCGGATCGGGCTACCATCGGAGACTGCAACCGCAAACATGTAATTGCGGTTGATTGTGTGTACTGATGTGTGTACCGGGAGGTTGCAGTGCCGAGGAAGCGCGATTCGGGTGACGGAGCGCTCTACGCGATCCGCGGGGGCAAGCTCTGGCGGGCCGTCATCGACGACGGCTTCCACCCGGACGGCCGACGTCGACAGCGCGTCGTCACGTCGAAGACGAAGGAGGGCGCTCGCCGCAAGCTCGACGCGATCAAGGACCAGATCAAGCAGCACGGAACCGCGCTCGACACGAAGACGACACTCGACCAGTGGGCGACGCACTGGCTCGAGACCGTCGGGAAGCCGAACCTCAAGCCGAACACTCTGCTGTCCTACGAGTCGGTCGCTCGGAACTGGATCGTCCCCACGATCGGCGCGAAGAAGGTCGCGCTGCTCAAGCCGTCCGACGTGCGCATCATGACGAAGGCCGTGGCCGACGCCGGCCGCACTTCAGCGACGTCGCGCAAGGCCTACCAAGTGCTGTCGCTCATGCTCGAGTCGGCGCGCGTCGAAGGCATCGCCTCCCGCAACGTCTGCGAGGACGTCAACGCTCCGGTGCAGGGCGAATCGAACCGCGGCGCGCTCAGCACGGACGCGGCGCTCGCAGTCCTCAAGGTCGCCGCCGAGCACGACGACGGCACCCGCTGGTGGGTGGCACTCCTGAGCGGGCTCCGCCAGGGCGAACGCATCGGTGCACGCCTCGAGTCCCTCGACCTCGATTCCGAGCAGCCGACCATCGGCGTCGAGTGGGCGCTGTCCGAGGTGCCGTTCGAGCACGGGTGCGGTCGCCTCGACGACGACACCTGGCGATGCGGCAAGAAGCGCGCCGGCTCCTGCTCGAACCGACGGCTCCGGATCCCCGACGGGTTCGAGTACCAGCAGCTCAACGGTCGCCTCTGCCTCATCCGGCCGAAGTCCGGCAAACCGCGGTATGTGCCGCTGATGCCGGCGCTCGCCGAAGCCCTCCGCCGCTACCTCATCAAGACGGCCGACCGACCGAACCCCTATGGCCTGATCTGGCGGAAGCCGAACGGTGAGCCGTACCTGTGGGGCGAGGACGAGCAGACATGGCGCGACATCCTCTTCGAGGCCGGCATCATCGCCGACGAGGACCGCAAGCCCGGCTCCCCCGTCCCGACGACACACTGGGCACGGCACACGACGGCGACCGTCCTCATGGAGCTCGGCGTCGACGCGAAGATCATCGGCGAGATCGTCGGCCACCAGTCCGAGGCCGTCACCCGCAAGTACCAGCACGTGTCCTCCGCGGCCGCGCGCGAGGCGATGGACAAGCTCGGCTCGCATTTCGCCCTCAACGCCTGAAAGGAATCGGACGCCCCTACCTACACAGGTGGGGGCGTCCGCATGTCTGGCTGATTTCCTGTTCCCCGGTTGAGGGTTGGACCAGACGTGTGGATGGTAGCGGGTGCGGTGTTGGCCGTGCATCTGTCAGGGGATCGTGTTAACGTGAGGCCAAAGGTTCCACCCCGCTGAGAAGAACCCCTGGGTTCTGCCGTAACGGCTAGGCGGGGTGGTCGTTTGCCGGGGTCAGTACCAGCGCGTGAATCCGTTGCGAAACAGGTTGAACTCTGAGGTTCGAGCTGGAAGACGCTTGATCCAGGTGTCGTCTCGGGACTCGAGCTCGCGGAACTTCGCCCACGCGTAGTAGTCAGCGATCTGCCCGTTCACGTCTTCCTTGACGGGCTTGAAGAGGGGACTTGATCGTGCGCGTCGGACGTCATGAACTCGTACCTGAGCTTTACCAGGTCGCGTCCGGTGCGTTCCGGGTCCGCGGTCCACACGGACGACATCACAAAGTGGTCGGTGCCGGAATCGCTAAAGTCGAAGTTGCCTGACTCGTCTATGAAGACGTAGAGCGGACGAGTGGTTGACACGGTGCGAGCGTAACGGAAGCGCGCAACCCGTTCCGCCGGCTCACCCGGGGTACGAGCGAGCCGTCATGACGCACCGCGGTCGATTAGCCTGTGTCGAGTGAACGACTGGATCGCTGTGATCGCGGGCCTTGGGGGAACCGTCGTGGGGGCTGGTATCGGCCTTGTCAGCGACCGCCTAGCGACAGGAGACCGTCGACGAGAACGACGTTCCGACGCCGTAGACAAGCTCATAGACGCTTACATCCTCTACGCAGACAAATGTCTCGCCGCGATCAGGGAGAATCGCGAGTACTCGAACGAACTTGAGGTCATGCAAATCATCCGATATGTAGGGTCTGTCCGGCAGTTCCGACCCCCAAAAGGCTTCGTGACGGCGATTCTAGAGGGCGTCCAGCTAACTAACCGAGCTTCGTCCGAGTACGCCCTGTCGCAGATCAGCGGTGCGGTCATCGGAGAGCTCACCGTCTGGGCTTCATCCGGGCGCTTCAGATCTTGGCGTCAGTGGAGAGGGCGGACCGCACTTCTATGACGGGGCCTCGAGCGACCAAGGCCCACCAGTTCGTTGGCGGTGCTCTGTGTTGCCCGTGGGCTGTTCGCCAAGCATCATCAACCCATGTCGCGTTCTCCGGACCACCTCAACGAGAAGCAGCTTCAGGTCCTGTCCTGGGTCGACCGAGGCTGCCCCGACGGTGAGTACGTCGATGACAACTACGGGCACCGCATCACGGCCAAGGCGTTGGCAAGCCGCGGCTTGGTGAGTATCGAGGGTCGCGGTACCAGCTGGCGCGCGACCCTCACCGATGCAGGCCTGTCGCGTGTTGCGGCACTGAAGTACGCGCCCTCTGCCGACCCTCGCGGCGTGTTGGACGACGTAGTGACAGATCTAGCCGGTCGTCTCGAGGCTGCGGGCGGACGCCTCGACGTTGACGACGGGGACGACGAGCTGGACTACCCGAAGCTCGTCTGGCGGTTCAACCGGAGTGCGAGCCGCCCGCGGGGTAAGGAGTTGCACCTGACCTACCCGAGCTGGCAGAACCAGAAGCAACTGCGCCTCGAATACCGAGACTGGTACTGGGACGAAGCCGAGCGTCCGGACGTAGCCGTAGTCTCGACAAAGTCGCACCTCGGGGCACTCGCGAAGACCTTCTTAGCCTCCAAAGACGACCAGTTCGTGACGACGGAGTCACTCCCCCGCGCAGCACGCATCATTGAGTCGATCGTCCGACACGCAGCCTCAGCCGACATCGCAACACGAGACCCCCGTGCCGTCGACGATCGCGCCCGTCGCGAGGGCAAGAATGCTCACGGATGGAGCGGACACGTCGAACTCGAGGCCGGCCCCGCCATCCTGCGAATCCAGGTCAGGGAGCAGCCCGGTAGCGGGAGCGAGAAGTACGACTTCTACTCGGGTGGCGAGTTCGACCGGCAGGCATACGCCCGAGTGCAACGGCTTCCCGTCTGGCAGCGGAACCGCAACTATACGTTCGTGCCCACGGGCAACCTTGAGCTGCGTGTCACACGCCCAGGCTTCGGGTTCGACAAGAGTAGGTGGAAGGACACGAAGTCCGCGCGACTTGAGGAGCGACTCGGCGAGCTCTTCCAGCAACTTGAGGTCGCGCGCCTTGAGGCCGTGGCTCGGCAGAAGCAGCAGCAACAGGCTGAGGAGCAGCGCAAACGCGACTGGGAGGAGGCGATGACGCGCGCGCGGATCTTGCACCGGGCGTCGCAAGAGGAAGCCTTGCTCGTCGAGCAAGCATCGATATGGCGGCGACACGAAGAGGTGCGCGTGTTCGTCGACGAGTTGCGTCGACGCGACAACGGGTCGGACGAAGCTGTGAAAGCGTGGATCGCGACGGGCGAGCGGGTGGTGAACCGCCTCGACGCCTTCGCGGCGCTCGCTACTCCCAAGTTCCCCGCTGCGACGGCACAAGACCTCCAACCCTTCCTCGGCGGCTGGAGCCCTTGGGGGCCGCTGCTGCGTTAGGCGCGAAGAA
The DNA here is from genome assembly GCA_029959665.1 of Microbacteriaceae bacterium PS02333. Lineage (GTDB taxonomy): Bacteria > Actinomycetota > Actinomycetes > Actinomycetales > Microbacteriaceae > Curtobacterium > Curtobacterium guangdongense. The sequence goes on along the minus strand of JASCOI010000043.1, from coordinate 17,877 downwards.
CCGGGGTGTCGGCCACCAGGACTCAGTCCTCGGATCGCTTTCGGCTCTGACGGGAAGAGTGCGGGAGCACGATCGGACCGTCACCCCAACCAGAGGTATCGATCGGATCGCTAAGACGAAGACCGTCATCAACGAAGATGAGGCGGGCGTTGGGGACGAAGTCGTAGTTCTGTAGCGCCGCTTCGGCCTCCTTGATGAGGTCACCAGTGTCAACACCCAGCGCGATACACATCCCGTCGAGCTGGTCGAGATCAATGGGGCGCACCCCGCGGATCATCTTCGAGAGCTGCGACTGCGAGACGCCAACCGAGTCGGCGAGCTCCGCCTGGGTCACGCGGTGTTGAGCCATGAGGCCGCGGAGGCGGGAAGCAACGTGGCGCGTCAGATCACTGACTTCATAGTTCGGCACGACACTCATCGTGTCAGTTTTGACACGCCGTGTCCACTTTCGAGACTTTCGTAGTTCGTATGGGTTACCGTAGTCCACATGAACTACGACGCTCCGAGCCAGAAGGTCTCCCGATCGGTGCGTTCTCTCCTGGCAAGCCGAGGCGAGACGATCACTGCACTGGCAGCCTCAACACTCATCGCTGAATCTACCTTGAAACGCCGACTCCTGGGGCACTCGCCCTTCACCCTCGAGGAAGCCGGCTTCATCGCGAAGCACTTCGATGTGTCCATCTCCGACTTGCTGGCTCCGCCGTTCGAAGCTGTCACGAGCGCGGTCGCGTGAACAGTCGCATCGAGTTCGCCCCGGCCCTGTTCACTCGCGAGCTCGCCGCCTACTACCTCAGCTGCTCACTCCGCGACATCGACGAACTACGCGCCAAGGGCGAGCTCATTCCCGTCGGCGAGACCAAGCGGATCAAGTTCCGCAAAGACGACCTCGACCGGTACGCCGCAAACCTGACAGAGCGTGACTGAGGCTCCGGCCTCCCCGCTCTCCATTTCTTCCGTTCAGTAGCGCCTCACGGTGGCGCTGTTCGGCGCGCCCTCACGGCGCTGCAACATCCCATAGCTCGCAGGACGACGCACCAGCGCCAACGCGCCAGCGAGTGACACACAGAGGAACACGAGGCGGTCGAACCGCAAGTGTGCTGACCCCGTCGTGGTGGACGGGCAGGTATGACGCCTCGTCGCGCCGTAGGCAGCCCCGGCAGGGGTGCTCCCTCAAGTTACCCGCGATCGGCAGCGACCACACGCAACACAACAGCCCGTCCCCAGGAGCCGACGCACCGCGATCGGCGGGGGCACCTCGAGATCGGCACTCGACGGCGGGCACATGACCATACTCCGCAACGCGTTCGGCGCAATCGCCGTCGTCGGCATCTGCCTGCTGGCGATGCTCGCCCCGTCCGCCCTCTGACTCAACAACGAACGAAGGCCCCCAGCGCTGCAATCGCCAAGAGCCTCCAACTCCCGAAGGAGCACAACATGTTCAACCCGATCATCTCACGCGGCCCCCAGGTGCGTCGCACGCGCCGAAATGCCCGCCGTGACGTCCGCATCATGAGCCACAACATCAAGCGCGCAGCCGCCAGCAAGGGCATCCGCAGCATCCTGACTCTCTCGAACCAGGCGGGGGTGCCAATGCGCCGCACCGCGACGATGTGGTTCGGCCTGAGCTTCACCATCACGGACATGACGCGGTACATGGTGCGGCTCGACCTCACCGTCGCTGACCTGTTTGCGGGTACTGAGAGCGCTTCCGCGGTGAAGGCATGAAGGCCGCACCCGCAGGAACCGGGACGCACCTCAAGACCCTGCGCACTAGTCACGGCGTCTCCCAACCACTCGTCGCCGCGATGGCCGGCACATCGACGGCGTACCTGGCGAAGGTCGAAGACGGACTACTTGATCCGGCCCGATCGTACGTCCGGAAGGTAACCGAAGCCGTGATCAGGCTCATGCAGGACCCGCCCAAGCCTTGCCCGATCCTCGGCTGCGACAACACGAAGCACGTCGATGGTCTTGACGGCAGGGACGGCGAACCGGACCTGCACCACGCGGACGAGAAGCGCGGCGACGGCTGGATCGTCTCCGTCGAACGGGTCGACGGCCAAGACCGCGGATGGGTCGTGTACGCGGAAGTGTCCGATGACATGGCGCTCGCCGCAGCCGACTTCCTCGCCTTCACCGCCGCGTACCAGGAAGCATCCGCGTACGCAGCCGTGCTCAACGGGCGAGGGGTGACCATCCGATGACTATCAACGCCGCCACCGCCCCGAGCTGGGCAGAACTGTCAGAAGACGGGATCCTGACGATCGACGGGCGGGAACGAGTCGTGATCGACCACTACGGAGCGATCGCACACGTTCCGTTCCCTGGTAGCCCAATGCGGGACGGCTCTCTCCCGACGTTCGACATCGACGTCAACCGCTGCGACGTGGTCGACGAAGCGGACAGCACGAAGTTGCGCCCCGGCCCGTACGTCGTCACCGCCACGGTCAGCGATCAGAACGCCGTCTCGAGGCTCAACAGCCTCGACGACCTCGAGAAGTTCGCCCGAGCGCTGCTCAACGCCGCACAGTCCGCGCGCGCGTTCCTCGCAAACGACGCGCGGGAGATCACAGAGGAGGTCGCCTGATGGCGCACAAAGCCACGACATGGGCGTGGGAGACGAAGCTGCCGGGTACACGGAAGCTCGTTCTCCTTGCGCTCGCCGACATGGCCGATGAACACAACTCCTGCTACCCGGGGCAGGAACGGCTTGCGGAGATGACGAGCATGGCCGTGAGCACGGTCCGGCGTTCGCTCGGCGAGTTGGAGCGGGATGGTCTGATCGTCCGAGCACGTCGTGCTCGGCAGGACGGGACACGGACCAGTGACCGGTACCGACTGATGGTTGGCGCACAACCGGTCAATTTGACCTCAGGTCAATCTGATGCGCCCAACCGGTCAAACACGACGCGCTCAACCGGTCAGCCTGACTGCGCTTATGAACCCTCTAGTAAAGAACCACCAGAGGAACCGTCAGATAAGCGCATTTACCCCGAAGCGTTTGAAGAAGCGTGGTCGCACTGGCCTCGGAAGAACGACAAGGCACGCGCCCTGCAGCAGTGGCAGGCGATCAAGAAGAAGCATCCGGCCCTCGACATCCGATCGGCCGTCATCGCCTACGGAGACGCGTACACCGCTGCCGAGACCCCGCAGCGGTGGGTGCCATACCTCAAGACGTGGCTGAACGGTGCGCAGTGGAACGACCCACTGCCCGAGCCGCGTACCAACCCGAATCAGCAGCGCCGGCTCACGAACGCTGAGCAGGCGGCTCTCGACTACCAGCAGAGGTACGGAGGTACCGATGAATCAGCAGGACGCCTTCAAGCTCTTGGCACGGGCTTCAGCAATCGATAACCGCAAGGTCACGGACCTCGCTGCAGCGGTCTGGGCCGACACGCTCCCCGACATGCCCTACGAAGAGGCAGCCGGCCTCATGGACGAGTTCCGACGCGAGAACCCCGACACCTACCTCGCACCGGGGCACCTCGTGAAGCAGAAGCGGATCCGGATCGCTCGTAGCCGCGAGCTCAACGGCCCGCACCCGGCACCGCCCCGCGGGAAGCGTTGGGCGGTCGATGCGATCGAGAACGACCCGCAGTTCGGCAACGGCCCTGGCGGAGTGCTGGTGGTGGGCAATGACGACGCGAGCTGAGCTGCGACGGCAACGAGACGAAGCCCTCGCTCGCGCTGCACAGGCGACGCAGGACGCGAACGAGCTCCGTGAGCGGCTGATGTACGTGACCGGATCGTTCACCGCAGACGAGTACGCGCAGATCGGGAAGGGCACCGATGGGCAGGGCTAGCTTCGACCGCGTCATCGACGCCTTCACCAACAAGGGTCTGCACATTCAGATGCGCGGCAACGAGGCAGCCGACGCGCAAGCTCCCGGACACTCCGGCAAGGACCGGTCCGTGTCGTTGCAGTCCGTCGAGGGCCGCACCCTCGTCTGGTCCCACAGCGACTCGACTCCGGATGTCCTTGACGCGCTCGGACTGTCCATGGCGGACCTGTTCGACGAGCCAAAGAAGGGACAGGACTACCGATACAACGGCGGCCGCGTCGTCCACCGGTCACCAGAGAAGCGGTTCTTCCAATCCGGGAACAAGGACGACCGGTCCCTGTTCCGCATCGAGCGGGTCACCGCAGACGTGTCCGTCGTCTACGTCGGCGAGGGCGAGCAGGACGTCCTCGCGCTCGAGAAGCTCGGCCTGATCGCCGTCTGCAACCCAGGCGGAGCCGGCAAGTTCGGCCTCTACGACCTCGAACCGCTGCACGGAAAGACCATCCGAGTCGTCTGCGACATGGACGAGCCCGGCCTGAAGCATGCGCTGCAGATCCGCGACCTACTCGCGGGCAAGGCCGCAGCAGTCGAAATGCTGCAACCGCACATCGGGAAGGACCCCGCCGATCACGTCGCGGCCGGATTCGGTTGGGCGGACTTTGAACCGATGCTGCTCCCCGAGGAGCAGGCGGAGCCTGCACCGATCAATGCGGCGTTCGAAGAGCAGGTCGCATACGAGCTGCTTCGGCTTGATGTGAAGGACGAGGTGCAGCGCCGACGCGCCTCTGTCGGCGCTGCAACCCTCGAACCGAAGTACCTCGAGGACATCCTGACAATCACGGACACCCAGGACTGGCTCGTCCCCGACCTCCTGGAACGCCGCGACCGTCTCATCCTGACCGGCGGCGAAGGAGCCGGGAAGTCCTACTTCAGCCGTCAGATCGCGATCGCTGCAGCAGCCGGAGTTCACCCGTTCAACGGCTACCAGATCGATCCGATCCGGGTCCTCGCCATCGATGCGGAGAACAGCGAAGTGCAATGGGCCCGCAACGCCCGCTATGTGACGAACATGGCGCGCCGATACGGCACCGTCGACCCGGGCAAGCAGGTGCTCGTCTCCGCGGGCACACGGCTGGACCTCACCCGGCAAGCGGACCTCGATCAGGTCCACCGGCTCATGGACCAGCACAAGCCCGACCTCGTGTACATCGGCCCGCTGTACAAACTGCTCGCGAAAGCGATCAACTCCGACGACGACGCCGCCCCGCTCATCGTCGCTCTTGACGGGCTTCGTGAACGCGGCGTCGCTCTCGTCATGGAAGCGCATGCAGGCCACGGCAAGTCCCTCGGCGGCGAACGCGACCTCCGACCCCGCGGATCATCCGCTCTCCTCGGCTGGCCCGAGTTCGGCCTCGGCCTCCGCCCCATCGAGGACGACGACTCCATGGTCTCCGTCGTCAAGTGGCGCGGCGACCGAGACGAACGCAACTGGCCCAAACACCTCCGCCGCGGGCACGCAGGCGAAATGCCCTGGATGCCCGCATGACACTCACAGAAGCACCCCAAGGAGAACCCGTGACCGACACCACCGCCGAAATCGACGTCGACCCGATCGTGCTGCTGTCCCTTTCAGCTGCACGCGCACGACAGCGCCTCAACGAAGCACCGGGCCTCATCGCGTACGTGCGCACGCTCGTCGTCCCCGCCGGCGTGCAGAGAAGCGATGGACTCCCCCGCTCCGCGTCCAAAGAAGCGCCGGCCCCTCTCCGAGTGGACGCCGTGGACGCGGCTGACAGTGCCTACGCCCAGCTGCTGAACTGGGTCGGCTACTGGGCTGAGGCGCTGCACACCGCTCCCCCGGTAACTGCGACGTACGCGTGGTCGAACGACCGGGAGGTGCAGGGCTTCCGTGCCGGTGTTACCCCTGACGGTGCTGGTCTGCTGGTCAAGAACCTGACCGTGTGGCTGCTCAACCATCAGGACAAGATCGAACGACACGAGTACGCAGGCGGGTACTTCGAGGACGTCGCCGGAATCATCTGGGATCTGCGGAAGAAGTTCCCGCGCTCCGGTCGCGGCACCCGGCCTGTGTTTCCACGGCCCTGCCCGATTTGTGACAGCCCCTCCATGGGCGTCGAGTGGCAGTCGGAGCAGGTGACCGACTTCAGCCTCGTGTGCGCGTACTGCGGCTTCGAGGGGAGCACTGCCGCGTTGTTGAAGGATCGCGATGTGCGCGAGCTCATGAGAGACATGCGCGTCGAAGATGCGCAGGAGGCCACCTCCTGGTGGACGAAGAAGCAGGCGGTGCGGGAGATGCGGATCACACCACAGACCCTGAACCGATACATCCAGCACGACGGGTTGAGAACGCATACCGCAGATGGGTCCGTGTACGTCAACGCCGGCCAATTGCGTGAGCTGTGGCGCAGCAAGCACTCCCGCGGCGCGAATGAACGACGGCCGTCGCTAACCCCGTGACGTCGCCGGGTGTCTGCCTGATTCGGCAGACACCCGGCGAACTCACCCAGCTCAGCTATGAGACGTTCGGGCGATGAACTCTTGTCCCAAACTCTGCAGTTCATGGCAGGCATATTCCGTGCTCAATCGTCGAGTTCGCCATCGGACGACAACATCCGCCAAAGCCTCGTAGCCGTCCGCGCGATCCTGGACGGGGCTCGAAGCATCAACGACTGAGCACGTGTCTCGCACCCACGCGAAGACTGCCAGATCTGACTCACGTGCCGTGATCATCGCCTCGCCGACAGCAGCATGTAACGGGCGACTCGAGGGCGGACGAGCTCCCGTGTCCAGTACCTCAAGGTCTAACATCTCACGCGCTTCCGAATCGGCAGCTGTCCACACCTCCGAACGCCAGCGCTCGATATCCGCGGAAGCCGAATTCGCCTCCAGCACTATCCGCGCGGACACGGACCTCATTGCGGCGTCGTACGCCTGACGGTCACGGCGGCGCTCCGTCCAGAGAACGCCCCCCAGTCCGACGCCCGCGCCGAGAGCCGTAGCAACGAGCGTGGCAAAGAAGTTGGCCCATTCGACGTCAGCCCAGTCCACACAACGAGCGTAGCGGCGCGCGGTCAAACACGAATCGGTTGCTGGGGTGTTCAAGTTCAGGCTACAATTGACGTGACATCGCATGCCCGACCGACTCACAGTCGGCGGGCATGCTGCGTTTCCGGCTCATGAAAGCCATCACGCGCCCCTAGCTCAGCGGAAGAGCAACGAGCTTCTACCTCGAAGGTCGGCAGTTCGAATCTGCCGGGGCGCTCCCTACTCAGAAATCCACAGTTTGATGACTACGTCTTCGACCGGCACATCGGCCGGGATCTCGGTCTGTAGCTGCAGGTACGCGGGGATGACATCGCCTTCGTAGAAGGTCACGCCGTCCGTGCTTTGTCGGTGCTTGCCGCGGGATTCGAAGTCGACACGCATCTGAAACCCCACAGAACCGGAAGGTGCGTCTATCCGCACCCCTGCCGGGTCAAGCATCAGGTCGAAGGCAAGGTGCTGGCCGTCGATGTGCTCCACCGAAGTCTGGCTTACAGAGATGATCTGAGTGCCCGAGTCGGGAGAGTCGACATGAACATCGAACGTTGCACCGTCAGCAGCCTTGCCTACGAGGTCCTGGATCATTCCTCGAGACTAGCCGCCCTCTTGGTTCGCAAATCGATCACGGTGGTCGGCCACCTACACTTCCTCGCGGCCCGCAGATCACACACCGCCAACCAGCTGCGCCGAACCACGAGGACCCCACCCAGGCCGAGACCCCCGAGGGAAGCCGCGCTGACATGCGGACCCCGGACGTGGTCGGCCGACCACGTCGGTGGCTGACGGTAGGAACATGACGTGCCTTGCAAGAAGATCCGCTACCGAGACCGCATCGCCGCGCTCCTCGCGATGGCGAACGCGCAGCGCCGCGATAGCTCGGGCCGACCCAAGATCGAGCAGCGTGCCTATCGGTGCCCACTCTGCCGCGGTTGGCACCTCACATCGCGAGCCGAGCGGAAGCGCCCTACGCCTTAGGAGGTACCGCGTGACTCTCGCCCAGATCCGTGCGCTCCTGAAGCGTGCCGGCATCAAGATCACCGAGCCCATTGACCGCATCGACGTGAAGTACTTCGCCGGCAACGCTGTCGGCATCGACGTCATGCTCACTGCCGGCGGCGTCACCTACGTCCCGATCGAGGAGTAGCCGTGCCGTGGGAGACGAGCGACCGCCGCTTCCGCCTCCCGAAGAACTGGCCGCAGCTCAAGCGTCAGGTGAAGGCGCGAGCCGAGGGGCGGTGCGAGGCGGCACCGCACGACCCGCGCTGCGACGGCATCGGTACCGACTGCGACCACATCATCGAAGGCGACGACCACAGTCTCGACAACCTGCAGTGGTTGTCCGGTCCGTGCCACCGCGCGAAGACCGCCCGCGAGTCAGCATCTCGCAACCGCCAGCGTGCCGTGCTTCGGCACCGACCAACCGAACCGCACCCCGGAAGGAAGTAGCCCGATGGCTGCACCCCGCAAAAACACCGAGCCCGTTAACACGAGCAGTGGCGACAGCACACCGATGACCGACGAGGAGAAGGTCCACGTTGCGGCCGCCGAGCAGCAGCCCGAGCAGACGCCGCATCCGGAGCCGACCAACGACGAGAGCGACCAGGTAGCTGCCGCAGTCGCCGACGCTCGCGCCGCACTCACTGCCTCGACCACCGAGGACATCGTGCTACTCAAGGAGGCAGGAGGACACAAGGCGGGCGACACCATCACCGTCACCCACGGTGCCGCCGACTACCTGCGTGAGCAGGGCTACGTCGAGACCGAGGACGACGAGGACTAGCTGCTGTCAGTCCGCACCGGTACAAGGTACAGTCGGGGCCAGGTAGCAGAGCCGGGGCATCGATCGAACCGATGACCTCGAACCCTCGCTGAGCCTCACTGGCCACCGGATCGGGCGGGGTGGGGGGGGTACTCCCCTCGCGGGATCGGAGCAAACCGCCGGATAGCAATTCTCATCCTGCGTGCGCCGTCTCTCTGTTTTTCGGAGCAGGAAAGCCCCGGTCAGAGCCGAAATCGCCCTCAAACTGCCCCCCAAACTCACCACGAGCGAGGCCCGCGTCACCTCGCTACTTCCGCATGTTTCCGCCAGTTATCCGTTTCATCGGGTAGAATCGGAGCGTGACGGGGACCGAGTGCGAGGAGTGTGGTGCTTCGCTGCGGCTACTGCGCACAGGTGCCCGATTCTGCGGGTCTAAGTGCCGTCTCCGCGCCCACCGACGCGCCAAGGCCGCCGGCGACGTGCCCGCCGAGATGAAGGCGCAGCGACGCTTCGTCAGGTTCACCCGCACCAAGCGCCCCATCACCATCGACGGCCACTCGGCGTCGTCCACGAACGCCGACACATGGTCCACCCACGCCGCGGCCGCCGCGTCAACGAAGGGCGAGGGCATCGGCTATGTCCTCGGTGCGGGCGTCGGGTGCATCGACCTCGACCACTGCATCGTCGACGGGACTGTCGCCGACTGGGCGCAGGCCGTCGTCGCCGACAACCCCGGCACCTACATCGAGGTGTCCCGCTCCGGGGAGGGGCTCCACATCTTCGGCCGCCTCGACGAGGGTCCCGGCCGCAACTACCGCGACGGCGACCGCGCGATCGAGGTCTACTCGACCGGCCGCTACATCGCACTCACGGGCAACCGCCACGGTACCGCCCCGCTACGTCTGGCTGCGCTCCGCGTGCCGACGCTGTAACTCGCGCCCCGGTGGCGCACACGCGTCCCCGGAGGGCACCATGACCGCACCCGCCAAGCCAGCCGTGCCCCGCAGTCTCAAGACCGCCGGCCGGAAGCTGTGGAAGGAGACGGTCGCCGTCTACGACCTCCGCCAGGACGAGCTCGAGATCCTCCGCGCCGCGTGCGCCGAGGCCGACCTCATCGTGAAGATGGAGGGCGAGCTCGACGGACAGCCGATGGTAGTCGCCGGGTCGATGGGCCAGATGGTCACACACCCGCTACTGCCCGAACTGCGCCAGCACCGCGCCACTCAGGCCTCGCTCCTGCGAGCGCTCAAGCTGCCGGACGTCGACGGTGCTGCGGAGAGTGCGCCGAACCAGAACCGGGCTGCCGCCAACTCGCGATGGGCCGTGCCGTATGGCGCGGGCGCGTAACGCGGCGTCCCAGCTGACGACCGAGACGAGCGAGTACCGCGAGATCGAATCGTGGTACCGCGACATGCTCGACCGCACCCCGCCGCCGGCGGACCTCGACTGGGAGCCGGTCCGGATCGGGCCGACCTGGGAGTGGACCGCCGATGGGTGGCGGCTGCCGGAGGCGACCCTCGGCTGGGAGTTCATGGCCTGGTGCGGTGTGTGGCTGCGGGGCAAGAAGGGCCCGTGGACCTACACCCCCGAGCAGGCACGGTTCCTGCTCTGGTACTTCTCGCTCGAGACCTCCGGCGAGTTCGACTTCCACTCCGCGGTCCTGCAGCGCCTCAAGGGCTGGGGCAAGGATCCCGTCGCCGCGACCCTCGGCGCGGGGCATCTCTTCGGCCCGACGCTCTTCGACCGCTGGGAGGGCGACCGCCCGATCGGCCGCGACAACCCGAACGCCTGGGTCCAGATGGTCGCCGTGTCGCTACAGCAGACGCAGAACACGATGAAGCTCTTCCCCGCCCTGTTCAGCCCGGAGGCCCGCCGCCGCTACGGCGTGCAGGTCGGCCGGCAGAACGTCTGGGGCCTGGGCGACACCCGCCAGATCGAGGCAGTCACCTCGTCCGTGATGGCGATCGAGGGCGGCCGCCCGTCGCTGATCGTCCGCAACGAGACCCAGAACTGGAACAGCTCCAACGGCGGGCACGCGATGGCCGGCGCGATCGAAGGCAACGCGGCGAAGTCGGAAGTCGGCTCGCCAGCCCGCATGCTCGACATCTGCAACGCCTACCGCCCGGGCGAAGACTCGGTCGGCCAGCGCGCCCGCGAGGCGTACGAGCAGACCGTCGGCGAGAACGCCCAGTTCATCGACTTCGGCGTGCTCTACGACTCCCTCGAAGCACCGCCCGAAGCGCCGCTGACGATGGACGCCGCCCCGTCGGTCGTGAAGGCCGTCCGCGGCGACGCGGTCTGGCTTGACGCCGAGGGCCGCATCAAGAAGTCGATCGCGAACCCGGCGAACAGCCCCAGCGAGTCCCGACGGAAGTGGTACAACCAGATCGTCGCGGCCGAGGACGCGTGGACGGAGCCGGCGGAGTTCGATCCGCTCGGCGACCCGGAAGCGGTCCTCGAGCGCGGCGACGAAGTCGTCCTGTTCCTCGACTGCTCGAAGTCCGACGACGCGACTGCCCTCGTCGGCTGCCGCATGTCGGACGGGCACGTCTTCACCGTGGGGATGTGGCAGCGGCCGCCCGGCAAGCGCGGCGACGGCTGGCTCGCACCCCGCGAGGACGTCGACGCGGCCATCGAGCACGCCTTCGACCTGTACCGGGTCATCGGCTTCTTCGGCGATCCCTCGCACGTCCTCGACGACGAGACCATGGACCGCTACTGGGACCCGCTGTTCGACAAGTGGCATCGGGAGCACCAGCGCGACCTACGCGTCTGGGCGTCCGGGTCGAAGGGTGGCCGCGGGCACTCGGTCATGTTCGACATGTCCGCCCGCGACAACGCCCGCGACTTCGCCTCCGCCGTCGCGTTCACGCTCGAGGAGATCCGGTCCGGCTCGTTCACCCACGATGCCGACGCGCGCCTCCGCCGGCACGTCCTCAACGCTCGCCGCTACCCCGTTCAGGGCTACGTGTCGATCGCGAAGGACGGCCGCGAGTCGAAGAACAAGATCGACCTCGCCGTCTGCATGGTCGGTGCCCGCATGGTGCGCCGGCTCATCCTCAACAACCACGCTCAGAAGAGAGGCGGCCAGGTTTGGTGATGTCCAACGAGAGCGTCGTCACGCTCGCGCAGAAGACCCTCATTCCGAGCGCGCAGCTCGAGTGGCAGCGCCTGACCGACCTCGACAACTGGCTCCGCTGGTCGCCGGAGAAGGTCTCACTCCCACCCCAGGCGAACCAGGAGCACAAGGGACTCCGCGACATCTCGGAAACGCCGTGGCTCGCCCTCGTCGTCACTACCGTCGCGCAGCAGCTCGTCGCCGAGGCCGCGCGGTCGATCACCGGCCGGGATCTCGCAGCGTTCTGGGCTCCGTGGCTGAGCAATCGCATGCCGTCTCGGCAGCGCGCGATCCACCGCGCTGCCCTGGGCTACGGGTACGCCTACACGACGGTGACCCCTGGTGTCGTGGACGGGCCGGACGGCAAGCGGAAGACCGCCGCGGTGATCCGTGGACGTTCACCGCGGGACACCTACGCGGTCTACCAGGACGCCGTCGAGGACGAGTACCCGATGTACTTCCTCCGCAAGCGCGGATCGCACTGGCTTGTCTACGACGAGGAAGCCGTCTACACCCTCGGACAGGAGAACACCGGGCTCACGTTCATCACCTACGACATGCACGGTGCCGGCGTCACCCCCGTCGTCCGGTACTCGAACCAGATCGACCTCGAGGGCCGGACACCGGGCGAGGCGGAGCCGCTGATCCCGCTCGCGAAGCGGATCAATAAGGACACGTTCGACCGGATGACGGCGCAGCACTACAACTCGTGGAAGGTGCGCACGGCGGTCGGGCTCGAGGACCCGAAGACGGAGGAGGAGGCGCAGAAGCGCAAGCTCCTCCTCCGCCAGAACGACATCCTTACAGGCGGCACCGGCGTCGAGTTCGGCACCCTCGACGAGACCAAGCCCGACGGGCTGATCGCGTCCGAAGAGCGCGACATCGCCACCCTCGCCGCGGTCTCGCAGACGCCGACACACTCGCTCACCGGCGACATGATCAACCTCTCCGCGGACGCCATCACCGAGGCGCGCGCGATGCTCGACATGAAGGCCGGCGAGCGGAAGGTCGGCTTCGGCGACTCCCACGCGCAGACCCTCCGCCTCGCCGCGCACGTCGAGGGGCGCGCCGAGGACGCCGCCGACTTCTCGGTGGTGATCGACTGGACCGACTTCCAGTCCCGCTCCATGGCGCAGGCCGCTGACGCGCTCGGCAAGCTCGCTACGCAGCTCGGCATCCCCGTCGAGAAGCTCTGGGACCGGATCCCGGGCGTCACTCCCGACGTCGCCGCCGGGTGGGAACGCTACAAGCGGGAGAACCCGTCCGCCGAAGACCAGATCGCCGCCGCGCTCCGAGCGCAGGGCGGTAGCTGATGGCGCTGACGGCGGAAGGGGTCGCACTCACCGAGGCGAACCGCCGCCGTCAGCTCGCGATCGCCGCCCGCGCGGCCCGCGTCGGCATGGTGCTGTGGAACGACCTCGACCCAAAGAACCTCGACGGCTCCGGCCTCCGCTGGCTCGCCGAGAACGTGGCCCTCGCCAGCGCCTACTCGTCGCAGTCGGCGCAGACCACCAGCGCCTACATCGACCGATATCGGGACGCAGAGGGCATCAGCGGCGCAGGGCCGATCGTCACCCCGACCTTCGACGCAGCGCTCACGGCGCAGATACTCCTCGTCGCCGGACCGATCCGAGTGAAGAACCTCATCGCCGGCGGTATGTCCGGATCGACGGCGCTCGTTCGAGCGAAGAACGGCTACGCCGGCATGCTGCGCCGGCAGGTACTCATGGGCGGCCGCCAGACGATCGACCTGACCACCAGCCAGGATCAGCAGGCGATCGGCTGGCGACGCGTCTCCGACGGCGACCCGTGCACCTTCTGCGCGATGCTCTGCTCCCGCGGCCCCGTGTACCGCTCCGCCTCCACCGCGTCGGGCTCCGTCGAGCGCGACAGCCGCGGCGGCGGCCGCGGCATGCACTTCCACGCGCACTGTGGCTGCACCTCCGAGATCGTCTACGGCTCCTGGCAACCCAACGAGCAGGAGCAGGGCTTCATCGACGCGTACGACCGCGCCGCGAAGCAGGCCACCGCGGCCGGCCAAGCGCGCACCCAGGAGAGCGTGCTGCCCCGCATGCGCGCGAACGGCGACTTCCGAGACTCGCCCACGATCCGCAATCAGACCACCCAGCCCTGACAGGGGCTCGGCACCGCTGCCCTGGTGGCAGCCCGACCGCCCCAGGAGGGCACATGAAGAGCACCACCGGAACGACGTACGCCCCCTGCACGATCGACCGCACCGCCCGCATCGGGCTGTCGCCGTTCGAGCTGCGCGGCATCCGGCTCATCGACGGCGACGACGGCGCGAAGCCGGGCGACGACGCCGACAAGGGCACGGACACCGACGTCGACGAGGCCGACAAGGGGACGTCCCAGGAGGACGCCGACAATGACGCCGACAGCGACGACAAGGGCGAGAAGTTCGACTCCGATAAGGCGCTCGGCAAGATCCGCAAGCTCAACTCGGAGAACAAGAACCTCCGCGACCGAGCGACGAAGGCGGAGCAGGCAGCCGAGGCGAACAAGGACAGCGGCGAGAAGGTCACGGCCCTGGAGGCCGAGAACCTCAAGCTCCGCGTCGCCGTCAAGCATGGCCTGCCCGAGTCCCTGATGAAGCGCCTCTCCGGCACCACCGAGGAGGAGCTCCTGCAGGACGCCGAGGAGCTGCTCGAGATGTTCGGCAAGGACGGCGGCCGACCGCCGTCGGGCCAGCCCCGCGAGCAGCTCCGCCCCGGCAGCGGCAACAGCAACGACGCCGGCGACCCCACCGCGGACCTCGACAAGTTCGCCGAGGACGTCTTCCGCCGGTAACCACGCCCCCGACCCGGGCGGCGTGACCAACACCACCAGAAAGGGGCCATCGTGGCCAACACCCTCTACACCCCGGAGCAGGCCGCCCGCGCCACGCTGGCATCTCTGCGCTACCTGACGCTGCTCCCGCGCACCGTCCGGCAGGACTTCTCCCAGGAGTTCGTCGCTGGCGTCGGGCAGACCGTCAACGTCCTCGGCCCGGTCACCGCCGGCAAGGCGAAGGTCTACACCAAGGCGAACCGAACCGCGCGCGACGCGATCCAGTTCAACGACCTCGACCAGAAGTGGTTCCCGGTCACCCTCGAGAACCAGGTCTACAACGCCGTCCGGCTCCCGGACGACTTCGCGACCTTCACCCTCAAGGACCTCACCACCCAGGTGCTGATCCCGCAGGCGGAGTCCGTCGTCGACGAGCTTGCCGCACCGCTCGTCGCGGAGATGGTCGCGATCCCCACCGATGAGTCGATCCCCGCGGTCGCGCCGGACGGGTCGAACTTCCGCACCGCGCTGATCAAGGCCCGTCAGGTGCTCAACGACCGGAAGATCCCGGCTGCTGGCCGCACCTTCGCGGTCGGCCCCGGCATGGAGGCTGCAGCCCTGCAGGACGAACTCCTGCAGAAGGTCAACGAGTCCGGCTCCGGCGACACCCTCCGCAACGCGACCATCGGCCGCCTGTTCGGGTTCGACATCATCGCGGACCCGACCCTGCCGGACGACTTCGGCGAGGCCTACCACAAGGACGCGTTCGCTCACGTGACGCGCCCGTCGCGGCAGCCGGAGGGCGCGGCGAAGTCCGCGACCGTCGCCCAGGACGGCTACTCGCTGCGCTGGATCCAGCACTACAACCCGCTGCAGCTCGAGGACCAGTCGGTCGTCGACACCTTCTACGGTGCGAAGACGCTCGACGCCAACCGGGCTGTCTCGCTGACCCTGGCGTCCTAGTGGGTGCCCCGGCGACCACGCTCGCCGGGGTATCCGACCTCGGCGACTGGCTCAACGAGGTGATCGCGGATGACTCGGCCGACGCCAAGCGCGCCGTGCTGTGTCTGAGGCTCGCGTCCGCCCTGGTTCGGAATGAGACAGGGCGGACGTTCCTCAACCCCGACGGCACGCTCGTCGACCCGATCCCCGACGACGTGCAGCTCGTCACGCTGTACTGCGCCGGACGGGTCTACGACAACCGCGAGGCGCAGACCACCGGCGGCGTCGACGACGCCACGGAGGGCTGGAAGGTCGACGAGTCCGGCGCGTACCTCACCGCCTCCGAGAAGCGGATGCTCACCAGCTACCGCACCTCGAGCACCTTCGGCGGACTCGGCACTGTCAGCACCACCCGCATGCCTGACAGGCCTGCCACCGCCGGTTGGGTGCCGACACCCACGGACGGTGTCCTCTTCCCCTGGTACTGAACGGAGCCCGCTGTGCGCACCACGAGGATGACCAAGCGCGGCCGCAAGATGGCCGAGGACCGCATGCGCTCCTCCTGCCGCGTGCAGCGGGCCTCCGGGCAGCCAGCCGTCGGCACCGACGGTGAGGTCCACGCACCCACGATCACGGTGTACGAGGGACCCTGCCGACTCCGCACAGTCTCCACGGTCACCAGCGACATCGAAGCAGCAGACCAGCTGCTCGTCGGACAGGCATCCATCCTGTCTCTCCCCGTCGCCACGTCTGGGGACATCCGCCGCGGTGACACCGTCACGTTCATCCCGTCCAACGACCCGGACGACGACCTCGACCAGGCCCTCTTCGCGCACACCATGATGATCGCTGGCCTCCACTTCGACACCGACGCCACCGCGCGTCGACTGCCCCTGAGGCTGGTGACCTGATGGCCGACGGCTTCACCGTCGACTTCCACGAACTCCACGAACTCGCGCAAGCGCTCGGCGAGGTCGCATCCTCCGCAGGCCCCTACGTCCGAGACGCGATGCAGACCACGGCGATCGACATCCGCGACGACTGGCGCGCCGCCGCGTCCGGGATGCGCGGACTCGGCGCGTACCCCAGGTCGATCGGCTACGACTTCACCGGCTTCCAGGGCTTCGGCGCGACCGTACTGACCTGTGAGATCGGCCCGGACAAGGGCCGCAAGCAGGGCGCGTTCGGCGCGATCGTGGAGTACGGAGCCCCGAACTTCGCGCCCCGCCACTACGGCGACCAGGCCCTCGACGCGCACACCGAGCAGTACGACGAGCTGATCATCCTGGCGCTCGAGAAGGCCGAGCAGGCCCTCACATTCGGCGGCATCGTCCGCTCCGTCATCGCAGGAAGGAACACGATCCTGTGACCCGGAAGCAGCACGTCGATGCGGTCCTCGCTCGACTACGCGAGCACCCCGCCCTCACCGGCCGCGTCTTCCAGGGTGTCGCCGTGACCGACCCCGCCACGGGGAAGCCGCGAACCCGCTACGTGACCCTTTGGGTCGGTACCCCGCTGCGCGACGTCGCCCGGTTCACGGGCCCGCAGTCCGAAGAGCGGTACCGGCTCACCCTGCACGCCGTCTCGCAGCTCGCCGACGACGTCGGTGACCTCGACGACGCCATCACCGAGCAGCTACTCGGCTGGACCCCGACGATTCCCGGCCGCACCTGCCGCCGCCTCGTCTCCGACGGCGGCGACGAGATGCAGTACGACCGCGACCTCACCCCGCCGCTGTACTGGATCCCCTCCACCTGGGATCTCACCTCCGAAGCCTCCGCCTGACGCGGGGGCTTTCCTCATGCCACCCGCGCCGCGGGTGAACGCCCTCAGCCGAGGGCACCACCACACGAAGGAGCATCATGCCCCCCACCTCGCCGTACCCGGCGTCCTCGGCCTCCGATGGTCGCCACAAGATCGCCTGGGTCCCGAAGCCGACCGACGGCAGCACCGTCAACCCGCTCTCGATCGCCGTCCTCGCCACCGCCATCGACGTGACGTACTCGTTCACCCCCACCGGGTTCAAGCACGACGTCACCCAGGCCGAGGCCGTCGACAAGCGCTACACCGCCCCGCAGGACCTCTCCCGCGGCGGCAAGACCTCCGAGAAGCTCGAGGTCCAGTACGTCGACTCCCAGGACCAGGGCTCCGCGGACGCAGTGCTCACGAAGGACGCCGAGGGGTGGTTCGTGCGCCGGAAGTACATCCCCAACGACGTCGCGTGGACGAAGGACCAGCTCGTCGACGTCATCAGCGTGCAGGCCGGTGTTCCTCGGCAGGATCCGCCCGCGGAGAACCAGGTCGACACGACCACGCAGGGCATGTTCATCACGCAGCCCACCGCCTACGCGCAGAAGCTCGTCGCCTAGCTCGAGCGCGACAGACCCCTGGCCGGGACGCTTCCACCGTCGTCCCGGCCCGGCCCC
>JASCOI010000042.1 GCA_029959665.1 Microbacteriaceae bacterium PS02333 | reverse complement strand
GGGGGCCGCCCCGCACCCCCCCGCCCCGGGGCCCCCCCCCGACCCCCCGCGCGGGGCGGGGGGCGCCGCCGGCCCCGTACACCGTCGGCGCCACCGCCGCGAGCCCCACCCCGAGACACGCGAACGCGGCGAGCACCACGACCGGCGTCGTCCCGAGCGCCGCGACCACCAGCGAGCCGGCCGCGAGGACCGCGCTCCACCGCAGCAACCGGACGGGGCCGAACCGGTCGCCAGCCCGGTCGACGACCAGTCGCGCTGCGGTCATCGCGATCGCGAACGAGGAGTACGCGAGCGCCGCCACCGCCGGCGACGCACCGGTGTCGTCCCGCAGGTGGACGGCGCCCCAGTCACCGACGGTGCCCTCCGCCGCCATCGCGACGAGCGCGAGGGTGCCGAGCACCACGACGACCCGGAGGGGAGGCCCGCCCCGCGTCCGCGACACGGCCGCCGTCCCGGAGTGGTCGGCGGGGGTCGGGGACCTCCGCATCACCCACGTCGCGCAGGCTGCCGCGGCACAGCACCCCGCTGCCACCCCGAACGTCGACACGGCCGCTCCGCCCAGCGCCGCCGTCGCCGCACCGATCCCCGCGCCGACGAACCCGCCGATGCTGAACACGGCGTG
This sequence comes from Microbacteriaceae bacterium PS02333, assembly GCA_029959665.1. Lineage (GTDB taxonomy): Bacteria > Actinomycetota > Actinomycetes > Actinomycetales > Microbacteriaceae > Curtobacterium > Curtobacterium guangdongense. The sequence goes on along the minus strand of JASCOI010000042.1, from coordinate 28,223 downwards.
GAAGCGGCCGAGCACCGTCCGTCCGAGGTGCTGCTGCAGCGTGGCGGCGTGGGCGTTCATCACGACGTTGCACGTGCCCTGCACCAGCCCGAGCGCGACGAGCGCCGAACCGAGGGCGGTCAGGGTGTCGACGAGCGCCGTCACGACGAGCGCCGGGCCGAGCGTGCCGATCACCACCGGGAGCAGCGTCCCGGTTCCGACCCGGACGATCACCCGCCCGAGCAGGACCATGCCCGCGACACAGCCGGCGGCGAGGCACGTCAGCGCGACCCCGAGCCCGGCGTGATCGGCTCCGACTCGGTCCGCGACGTCCGGCAAGCGACTCGACCACGCGCCGACGACCACCCCGAACGCCGCGAACACGGATGCCGTCGACCACGTGGCGGCCGTCGGTCGCGAACGGTCACCCCCGGACACCGCTCAGGGATCCGCTCATCAGGTCGGCGACCGTCCGGGCGATGTGCTCGGGCTCCCATGTACGGGACCGTTCTCGCGCCCGCTCCCCCGCTGCTCGACGGAGCTCCGGGTCGTCGATGAGCGCCGACAGCAGGTCGAGGAACTCCTCGCGGCCGTCGTGCAGCATCGAGGGGTCGCCGACGATCTCCGGGAACGCGCCCCGGTCGTACGCCACGACGGGCGCACCGTGGGCCATCGCGTCGACGATCGCCATGTTCCAGAGGGCGTTCTCCCGCAGCGGGCCGATCGCGACGTCGGTCCGGGCGAGCACCCGGTCGTAGGATTCCCGATCCGGTGCGTCCACCACCTCGACGAACGGCAGTGCGCCGAGCCGCTCGAGCGCCAGGTCGATGCTCGGGTCGAGCCGACGCCGTTCCGCGGACCGCTGCCCGGTCGGGTTCGTGACGAGGACGCGGAACGCACCGGGCCGGCGGGCACCGAGCGCGACGAGCCGGTCGATGAGCTCCGCGGTGCCGTAGTGGGCGTAGAGCCGGTGGTTGTACAGGAGCGTCACCGGACCGTCCGTGGCGGACCGGACCACGGCTGTGGAACCGGCCGTGCGCGGTGGTGGGACGAGCGCGAACCGCTCGGCGAGCCTCCAGGGCTGGTCGGCCGCGGCCAGGAACAGGTCGCGACCGTAGGCGCTCCCGATCATCGCGACGTCGGCGAGGGTCGCGGCCTCGACCTGGCGCGTCCAGATGCTCTCGGCCAGGCCGTCGTCGTCGAGACTCGGGTCGAACCGCACCGTGCCGTCCGCAGCCACCGACTCGACGGGGACGTAGTGGAAGTAGACGCCCATCGGGACCCGGTGTCCGGCGTGCCGCGACGCCAGCGACAGCAGCGGGGCCGCGAGCTCCGGCTGGTTCACGAGCAGGGCGTCCGGCGGCTCGGGCAGGTCGGCGAGCGCGGCGTCCAGCAGGTCCCACGGCAGGGAGTACCGCACGCCGTACTTCGACTGCGGCATCGGGACCGTGATGGTCCTGGACGTCGACACCCGTTCGATGCCGGGCGGCCCGACGAGCACGGTGTCCCAGCCGAGGTCGCGGAGGCCGGCGAGCAGGCACTCCTGGAAGACGTAGCCGCTGTCCGCCTGCAGGTTCGACGCGTTGCTGACGTTGAGGTAGGAGAGCAGGGTGGGCATCGTCACACCCCCGCGACCGTCAGCGCGTCGGCGACGTCCGACACGAAGACCACCCGACGGTCGGCGGCGACGAAGCCCTGCGCGCGGAGATCGTCCACGAGCGCGCGGAGCGACCCCCAGGCGCCGTCGACGTCGACGAACACCACCGGGAGGTCGTGCAGGCCGAGCTGCTCGCCGGTGAGCGCGTCGAACGCCTCGTCGAGCGTCCCGATCCCACCGGGGAGCACGAGCACCGCGTCGGCGGAGTCGAGGAACCGCTGCTTCCGCTCCGCCATCGTGTCGACGTGCACGATCTCGATGCCGTCGGCCGGGGGTTCGATCTCGGCGAGGTGGTGCGGCGTGACCCCGGTGACGGCGCACCCGGTCGCCCGTGCACGCCGTGCGAGCCGTCCCATCAGGCCCACGTCCGATCCGCCGTAGACGATCCGCACGCCACGGTCGCTGCACCGGTCGACCAGCTCGTCGACGGCCAGCGCCGGCGCTCCGGACCGGCCGTCGGTCGACCCGCAGAAGACCGCGATCGCGGGCTCCGTCCGTCGTGTGTGCATCGTGACCCCTTCGTCGCCGTGATACGTGACATGCAACGTACTGGCTCGTCGGCTCCGCGTCCAGACCCGTGCCGCACCCTTGCGGCGACGCGGATCGCGGGCGTACCGTGGATGGACTCCGTCGTGACCGCGGAGCAGCGGGGCGGGAGACCGACCGCCGGCTCGGGTCACGGAAACGGGGGTGAACCGACGGAAGAAGTCGCCTTGCGCGTGATCACCGGTACTGCGTCTTCGCAGCAGCAGCCCCTGCGCTGACACCGTGATCACGCCCGCCTGAGTCGGGTCCCTGCCGCATCCGCGGCTCCGGTGTCGTACGCGCCCGCATCGACACACGGGAGGCATCTCCATGCCCGCGAACCCTTCGGTCGTCCTGCACGACCTCACCTTCACCTGGCCCGACGGCACCGTCGCGATCGACCACCTCAGCACCGCCTTCGGCTCCGGCCGGACCGGTCTGGTCGGGAGGAACGGGGCCGGGAAGACCACGCTGGTCCGGCTGGTCACCGGCCGGCTCCAGCCCACGTCGGGCACCGTCACGACGTCGGGCCCCGTCGACCACCTCCCCCAGCGGCTGTCCGTGCGCGCCGAGGACACGGTCGCCGACCTGCTCGGGATCGGTGCCACCGTCCGCGCGCTCCGAGCCGTGCTCGGCGGTGACGTGTCGCCCGACCACTTCGACGTCATCGGCGACGACTGGGACGTCGAGGAACGGGCCGCAGTCGCGCTCGACCCGCTCGGCATCGACCTCGACCGACCCGTCGCGACACTGTCCGGCGGGCAGGCCGTCCTGGCTGCTGTCGCCGGGATCCGGCTGCGCGGGCTGCCGATCGCGTTCCTCGACGAGCCGACGAACAACCTCGACCGACGGGCGCGCACGATGCTGCTCGACATGGTCGATGCCTGGCACGGGACGCTCGTCCTCGTCAGCCACGACCGGGAGCTCCTCGAGCACGTCGACGAGGTCGCCGAGCTCCGTGCCGGATCGATGACCGTGTTCGGCGGCACGTTCAGCGCGTTCGAGGAGCACCTCGCCGTGCAGCAGGCAGCGGTCGAACGCGAGGTCCGCGTCGCGGAACAACGGCACCGCACCGAGAAGCGGCAGCGGATCGAGGCCGAGACGAAGATCGCGCGGCGGGCCCGCTCGGGCGTCAAGGCCGCGCAGGGCATGCCGAAGATCTTCGCCAACGAGATGCGGAAGAAGGGCGAGGAGACCGCGGGGAGGCTCCGCACCGGGTACGCGGACGACGAGGCAGCGGCGCTGCAGACGAAGCGGGAGGCGGAGACGCGGCTCCGGGTCGACGAGTCCATCCACGTCGAGCTGCCCGATCCGGACGTCCCCGCGTCCCGGCGCATCGCTACCCTCACGATCCGGGGGCGGGTCACGATCGTGCAGGGCCCCGAGCGCATCGCCGTCGGCGGGGACAACGGCGTCGGCAAGACGACCCTGCTCGAGCAGCTCGTCGGGTCCCCCTTCGCCCGGGAGCACCCGCTCCCGGACACGCACGCCGAACCGCACGTGGAGCACATCGCCTACCTGCCGCAGCGGAAGGACTCGCTCGACGACGACCTGACCGTGCTCGAGAACGTCCGTCGCGGTGCGCCGCACGTCGCGGACGCCGTGCTCAGGAACCGGCTCGCCCGTTTCCTGGTGCGCGGTGACACGGTCGACCGTCCGGCTGGCGCGCTCTCCGGCGGGGAGCGCTTCCGGGTGGCGCTCGCGGGACTCGTGCTCGCGGACCCGCCCCCGCAGCTGCTGGTGCTCGACGAGCCGACGAACGACCTCGACATGACGAGCGTCGACCAGCTCGTCGACGCGCTCGGGGCCTACCGCGGGGCCGTCGTGGTGGTCAGCCACGACGAGACGTTCCTCGACCGGCTGGACCTCGACGCGCGGCTCGACCTGGGAGGTGCCTAGCGCTTCCGGGTGGGGCGGATCGAAAGCGTCTCGATCGTGCCCCGCTCCGGCAGGTCGACGACCGTGCGCACGGCGTCGGCGACGTCCTCCGGCGCGAGGAAGTACGCCGTGTCGTACGACTCCCCGAGCTTCGACGTCAGCGCACGCTGCATGTCCGAGTCCGTCCGGCCCGGGTGCACGCTCGACACCCGCACGCCGTTCGGACGTTCCTCTTCGCGCAGGGCGTCGGTGAAGGCCCGGAGCGCGAACTTCGACGCGCCGTAGACGCCACCGCCGGGGCCGCTGAGGAACCCGGAGCCGGAGTTGATCGTCACGACGATGCCGCGCGCGTCCCGGAGCGCCGGGAGCGCCAGGCGGGTGAGCTCGGCGACGGCGAAGACGTTGGTGGCGAAGACCGCCTCCCACGTGGACCTCGGGGTGTCCGCGATGCGGTTGCCCTGCTCGACGCCGGCGGAGTGCACGAGCACGTCGAGTCGTCCCGGCAGCTCCGGCACGTCGCCGGCACCGAGGTCACCCACGAACGGCGACGCGCTCGGCAACTCCGCCACGACGGCGTCCACCACGTCGGCGGTCCGGCCGCCGACGAGCACGTGGTGGGTGCGGCCGAGGTCGGCCGCGATCGCGCGGCCGATGCCGCGGGTGGCTCCGGTCACCAGGGCGACCGGACGGACTGGAGGCTGTGCGTGCGTCACGCAGGCCAGCCTACGGAAGCCGAGCCGAGCCTCCAGTGCGGTTCCGTCGCCGGTGCAGGACCGTCACCAGGGCGACGGCCGCGACCACCAGGACGGCCACCGCCGTGATGCCCCACGGCGAGCCCGCGAGTGCCGCGACGACCGCCCAGAACACCGCGAGCCCGACCGTCGCGTACAGGAACGCCCAGGCGACGCAGCCGGGCACCATCGCGAGGAGGTAGCGCCACCAGGGCACCCGGGCGAGCCCCGCCGCTGCGTTCATGACGGTCTGCAACCCCACCGTGACGAAGCTCACCGTGACGACCGGCAGCCCCCACCGGTCGAGGAGCGCCGAGCCGCGCCGGACCGCCGCGGAGTCGAGCCAGCGCCCCCACCGGGACCGGGACGCGCCCGCGACGGCACCGCGCGCGATCCAGTACGTGGCCTGCGCGCGGCAGAACACGATCACGAAGAGCGCGAGGACGAGCCACCAGAACGGCAGCCCGTCGAGGAAGGACGGCACGCTCGGAACCGTAGCGGATCCCTCAGGGAAGCAGCGCGCTCCGAGCGCCCGCGGGACCGGCGGTCTCGTCCGCCGGTCCGCTCGCGTCTGCCCACGGGGCCGTGCCGGCCGCCGGGGACGCGGACAGCACCCTGCCGATCTCGGGGTCCCACGCGTCGGGGCCGTCGGTCACCAGGCCCGTGGTGGTGGATGTCGTGCGCTGGAGGAACCCGGTCGTCGTCACCCAGTCACCGGTGCGCCCGCGCTCGTTGCCGAACGGGTCGAACCAGCGGCGGCTCGTCGCGTCGGTGAAGGCGTCGGCCTCGAGGTCGACGTTGCCCCACAGGTCCGTGCTGACCTGGTGGATCCGCTCCGCGCCGGTGGCCGAGTCGCGGACCGCGACGGGCAGCCCGCCGAGGCGGTAGGTCCGTGTGCCCGTGACCGCGCCCGAGCCGGCGGCACGGTGCAGCTCGGTGTCGCCGAGGAACAGCGTGGCGCTGCCGTCCGTCCCGGTGCGGAGGAGCAGGGCACCGTCGGCGTCGTACACGTCGTGCTCGTCACCGGTCGGGGTCGTCACCGAGGCGATGCGGTCGGCCTCGTCCCTGGTCAGGGTCGTGTCACCCGCCGCCGTGGTGCCGCCGGCCGCGTCGTACGCGTACGGCTCCGTGGTCGTGGTCGCACCCGTCGAGCGGGCGAGCGCGGTGATCGCCGAGGGCATCGACCCACCGACCGCGTACGAGGTGACCGTGTCGGCGCCGCCGTCGAGGGCGTGCTCCGTCGACCCCGTGCGTCGACCCGTCGCGCCGTCGACCTGCCAGCTCGTCCAGTACGGGGCGGTGCCGCCGACGGCCGAGGTCGTCGGCGTGCTCGCGCAGGTGCCGGCTGCCTGGGTCCAGGCCTCGGTGAGGTCCTGGTACCCGTTGCGGGTGAAGCACTCGACGTTCGAGCCGGTGGAGCCGGTCGTGGTGACCGAGGTGACGATGCCGGCGGCGTTCCGCTGGTACTTCCGGTCGGCGAGCGTGGTGCCGTGTCCCAGGTCCCGGATCCGGGTGAGGAGGCCCGTCGCCGGGTCGAGCGTCAGGAACTCCTGGTCGATCGAGACGCCGTCGTGGGTGACCTCGGTGATCCGGTTCAGTGGGTCGTAGGTGAACGCCCCGTACGACTTGGCACCGGCGACGTCGGAGAGCTCGCCCGACCCGTTCGTGAGGGTCCGCACCCGCTCCTGGGGGAGTCCCGCGATCGCGGGCTCGTTCGTCGATCGCGACGACGTGGACACGCTCCGCGACACCGTGTACTCGGTGCCGCCGAAGGCCGGCGCTGCATCGGGCACGCTGATCGTCCGCCCCGTCCAACGGCCGGCGGCGTCGTACCCGGTGTACGTGGTCGTGTAGGCGGCGCCAGGGGTCCCCGGCACGGAACCGGTGTAGCTCGAGGACGACGACAGCCGTCCTGCCTGCACGGTGTCCCAGGTCCAGCTGTCGAGCAGGGCTCCGTCCGTGCCGCCCGCGTACTCGGCGGTGCGGCGGTCGAGCGCGTCGATCGTCCACGAGCGCTGGACCCCGCGGGCGTCCGTGCGTGAGGTCTCGTTGCCGGCCAGGTCGTACGTCGAGGTCGTCCGGCCGGTGTCCGGGCCGTCGGTGACGAGCACGTCGCCGAGCAGGTCGTACGCGGTGGTGGTGCGCACGCCGGCGGCGTCGATCGTCGCGACGACACGGTCGGCCGCGTCGTACTCGGTCGTCGTGGTCCGGGACGCCCCGGTCGGCTTCGCGCCCGCGTACTCCGTGACACCGGTGGTCCGGCCGCGCGAGTCCGTGGTCGTCGCGGTGGCGGTCCCACCGGCGGGCGGTGTGACCGTGACCCGGTCGGCGCCGGTGTACGCGGTGGTGGTGCGCGAGACCTCGTCGGCGTAGCTCGACAGGACGGAGGTCAGCACCCGCCCGGCGGCATCGCGCGTGAGGTCGACGGTCGACTGCAGGTTCTGTCGGTTCGCCGGGACGAACACCGTCGCCGACGGGCTCGACCCCGGAGCCCAGTACGGGTTGTCCGTACCGATCACGGCGCCGTGGTCGTCGTACCGCGTCGAGGTGACGACGGACCCTCCCGAGCCGGACGGCTCCTGCGTCTGCACCACGCGGCCGAGGCCGTCGGTGATCGAGAACGACGTCGTCGTGCTGCCTCCGGCGAAGGTCTTCGTCGCGGTCGAGGACGCGACCGTGCGCGACTCCGTGTAGGTGAACGCCTCGTCCGGCGTCGACGTCGTCGCGGTCCCCGGCAGCCAGACCGCACTCGGCCGTCCGAGCGCGTCGTACGATCGGGTCGTCGTGGTGCCGTCGAACTCCGTCCGGGACAGCTCGACACCACGTGCCGTGTCCGTCCGCACCGTCCGGACCTGCCCCGCCGGGTTCGTGGTCGTCACGACCGCCACCGCGTTCGCCGACGCGTACGTGGTGGTCGTCGTCCGACCGAGCGCGTCCGTCGAGGACGTCTCCCGCCCGCGGTCGTCGAACGTGCTCGTCGTGGTCGCCCACACCGGGGTCGCGCCGTCGTACCGGACCGCCGTCGAGACCGTCGTCGGGTCGCCCCGGGTGGGAGCGGCCCCCGGCTGCTGCCCGTCGTAGCCCGTGCGGACGTCCGACACGACGTCTGCACCTGTGGCGGTCGCATCACAGCCGACGGCGACGGTGCGGACCTCGGCGACGCGACCGACCGGCGTGCCGCCCTCGGCCGGGGCGTAGGTCGTCGTGGTGCAGGTCGTCCCGGCGTCGGTGGCGGCGTCCTCGACCCGGACCGGCAGCCCGTCGTCGTCGTACGTCGTGGTCGTCGTCGTCGAGCGCTGCCCACCCGCAGCGACCGGCTCCGAGCGCACCACGGTGCCGTCCGCGACGTGACGAGCGGTCCGGAGACCGTCCGACGCGGTCACGCCGGAGGCCCACGGTGTCGAGACGGTGTCGCGCAGGACGGCACCGCGCACCCCGAGGTGCTCGACCGTGCGGCGGACCTGCCCGGCGAGCCACGCGGCGTCGACGACGTCGCCTTCGCCGGTGACGGTCGCGTGCCGCGTGCCACCGGTCGGGGTCGCGCGGTCACCGTCCAGGCCGCGGTAGAACGTCAGGTCGGTGACCGCCTGCGTGGTGGGGCGCGCTGGGGAGCCGACCCGGACCTCCAGGGTGTCGAACCCGGCCCAGGTAGACCACGTGCGCCGGACCGTCGGGACCGACCCGGTCGTGTCCCAACGCCAAGCAGGCGTGCCCGTGTACACGTACTGCGTCGACGTGGCGGGGTCGTCCGCGCCGCCGGTCTTCGGGTCCTCCGTGACGGCGGTGACCAGGTACATCTCGGCGACGTCGACACGTGGCTGCTGCGCAGGCAGGACGCGTGGGTACCAGATCTGCGCGTAGCACCGCTTCGTGTTGACGGCGGCCGAGGTCTGCAACCCCGTCGACTCCGCCGGCGTGCAGCCGGGCCGGGAGTAGGTCACCGTCGTCACCGCACCCGTCGGGTTCGTGACCGACTGCAGTCGCCAACGGATCAGCTTCGCGAGCCCGTTCGACGGGTCGGCACGGTTCTGCATCGCGACGCCTCGGAAGGTCGTCGCGGGCTCCGGCGTCGTCGTCCCGTTCGCGGACCCGAAGTGCTGGATCTGCGTCAGCCAGAGCGCGGGGCTCGTCCCGTCGCTCGGCGTCGGGAACGAGTGCCCGAGCGCCCACTTGTCGACCACCGAGTACGACCCCGGACCGCTGCTGACCGAGGTGCTCACGGTGTCGAGCTTCGCCAGGGACCAGAAGGTCGGGGACTTGTGCGTGGAGCAGGTCCCGGCGGTGCAGAGCAGGTCCAGCGGCACGTCGGGGTAGGACGCGGCGTGTGCCGGGGCGACCGCTGCCCCGAGGGCCTCCTTGGTGCAAGACGTGTGCTTCGCGTCGCTGCACCGGCCGTACGAGTCGTAGCCGAAGTCGATGCGAGCGGCCGCGGCGGACGGGGTGAAGAGCGTCGACGCCGTGAGTCCGTACTCGACCCGGTCGAGCACGCCCCCGCGGACGTAGCTCGTCCCCGTCGTCCCGGCGTTCCTGCCGTACCGGTTCGTCTCCGCCGTGTAGGACCACACCTGGGCGTTGCCGTGCGGGTCCACGACGTAGTCGAGGTTCCAGCGCCAGGCCTGGGCACAGGACGAGGCCGCGAACGACGAGGCGTGACACGGTTCACCCGGGTCGTTGCCGTAGACCGGCACCGTCCACGCGGAGTCCGTCGTGGGCGCGCCTGGCGTCCACCCCGGCAGGCGGTCCAACCCGAACCAGTACTGCGTCCCGTCGCCCGTCGTCACCCGCCAGCAGTCGCTGTCCGCGGTGCCGTTCGCCGCGCAGCCCTGGGCGGTGCCGACGAGGTGCTCGACCAGGGAGCCGTCGTCGTCGGCGAGGCGCCACGTGCCGGTCGTCGTGTCGTGGACGAGTGCCTGCGTGCGGCCGGCGAAGGTGATCGTCGCCGCGTCGTCGTGCCAGCAGAGGTCGCCGGAGGTCGTCACCGGGCCGGATGCGCCGTCGTCCTGCGAGCAGGACACGAACTGGCGACCGATGTACCCGGCGCCGGAGAGGGACCAGCCCTCGCCGATCGACGACGCCTGGTTGTTGGTGCCGGCAGTCGCACCGTCCACGGTCTGGGAGTCGTAGGACAGGGCGAGATCCGGTACCGGTCCGGCCGGAGCAGGAGGCGCGGTGACCGGGGACTCCCACGTGTAGGCGCCCGACTGCCGCCCGGTGACCCAGGTGTCGGAGACCCGGGCGGGGGTCGCGGCCCAGTTGCCCGCGCCGGAGCCGGCCGTGGGGCCGCTCGTCGCGGAGAGGACGACGGGCGTGCTGGAGACCTGCGCGGCGACCACCACGGCCGAGCGGGTGCGGGTGGACTGCACGGGCTCGTCGGATCCGGACGTCGTCGCGGTCCACTCGGTCCGCGATGCGTAGTCGGCGCCGTACGCCGACTCGAGCAGGGTGGTGGGGACGCTGACCCGGACGGCACCGGTGGCGGACGAGCCGTCGGTCCGTGCGACGGACACGGTGAGCGGAGCGGCTCCCTGTGCGCGGGCGGCGCCTGTGGTCGCGGCGACCGAGACCCGCACGGAGCGCACCGCGCCCGTCGTGCCGGCCGCGTTCCGGTCTGCGCCGGTCGTGCCGGCAGCCACGCGGATGCCGGACGAGCCGACCGTCGACCACCCGGAGCCGAGCGCGACCTCGTCGTCGGCGGACGTCACCCTGCGCGACGGCGCGGTCTCGGTGACCGAGGACGCCGCTTCCCCACCGACCTCGACCGGCGCGATCGCCGAGCCCCGGACACCGTGCACGGCCGCGTGCTCCTGTGCGTCCTGGATGGTGAAGACGGCGACGCCGGACGCGACGAGCGCTCCGACGGCGAGCGCCGCGACGACGGCGTTCTTGCGCACCGATTGCCCCCTGTGATCCGTCAGCGAGGGCCGATCGGCACACATCGCTTCCGGATGCTATCCATCGGGGCCACTCAGGCAGCTACCCCCCGTTGACGGCACAGGGCGGCGCGGAGCCCCGTCGTCACAGCGATCCGGGGATGTTCCCTGCACGGACCCTCAGCCTCGCCCCTCCCGGATCTTGATGCCCTCGAGGACGTCCTGCGCGTGCTTCTCGTCCTGCTTCTCGATCTGCCGGGTGTCGCGCTCGGGGAGCTGGATGTCCTCCTCCGCACGGATGCCGGCCTGCAGCTGACGGCCACGCTCGAGCTCGGCGTCGAACTCGGCGCCGAACAGCAGCGCGTTGTTCGTGATCCAGATCCAGAGCAGGAAGACGATCACGCCACCGAGCGAGCCGTACGTGGCGTTGTAGTTCGAGAAGTTCCCGACGTAGAACCCGAAGCCGACGCTCGCGATGATCCAGATGAGGAGCGCGAGGATCGACCCGCCGCTGACCCAGGCGAACTTCGGCTGCTTGACGTTCGGCGCCCAGTAGTACAGCACCGCGATGACGATGATCGCGATGGCGAGCATGATCGGCCACTGCACGATCGACAGGACCGTCGCGGCGACGTCGCCGAGTCCGATCAGGTCGCCGAAGCTCCGCGCGAGGGGGCCGCTGACCAGGGCGAGCAGCCCGAGGACGAGCATGACGACGGTGAACAGCGTGACGCCGAGCATCGTCGGGCGGAGCTTCCAGATCGGCCGGCCCTCACGGACGTTGTAGATGCGGTTCATCGCCCGGCCGAAGGCACCGACGTAGCCGGAGGCCGACCAGATCGCTCCGACGACACCCACGATGAAGGTGATCGGCGCTGCGGGGGAACGCACGAGGCCCTCGATGGGTTCGCGGATCAGCGAGACGACCTGCTCCGAGCCGACGCTGCCGATGACCTGCAGCAACGTGTCGATCGTGTCCTTCGGGTTCGACACGAGCCCCAGGATGGAGACGATCGCCAGCAGCCCGGGGAAGAGCGCGAGCACGGAGTAGTACGTCAGACTGGCGGCCAGGTCGGTGCACTGGTCGCTGGAGAACTCCCGGAGCGTCTTCTTCAGGGTGTAGAGCAGCGTCGGCTTCGTCAGGTCGGTCGGGCTGTCGGGCTTGCGGGAGTCGTCCGCGGACGGCTTGCCGTGGTCGCGTGCCATCGTCACTTGCCCTTCGCGCGCTTGGCGGCCTGCTTGCGGTACTTGGTCGCCTGCTTGGTCACCGGGGCCAGGCGTCGGCGCTGCTTCTTCCGCAGCTGGTACCCGGGGTCCTGCTCGAGCTGCGCCTGCCGCGCCTTCCGACCGGCGCGTCGGGCCTTGCGCCCCCTGCGGCCGGGAGCGGACTCGTCGCCGTCGCCGCGGGCGCCGAACGGCAGCAGCGCGGTGAACGCCGACGACGCCGGCGGTTCGGCCAGGTGCCCGGCGGGGCTGCGGCCGATGCGTGCGCCGATCACGACGGACGCGATGCCCGCGGCGGCGATCATGCCGAGCGCCACGAGCGGGGTCGGGTCACGGTGCCAGCGCTGCTTCGTCTTGGCGATCGCGAGGCGGGTGCGCGCGGGGACGTCCACCTTGTGCCGGATGCGTTCGACGGTATCGGTGATGCGTTCGCGGGTGCGGACGTTCGCGAGTTCGAGCTCGGGGAGACTGTCGTTCGCCATACATCGTTCGTACACGACGCGAGCCGGACGCGGCCCTGGCTGCGTCCGGCTCGCGCGTGGCGGATGATCGGTGTCCGCTCGGTCTCGCCCGGTGTCCGCTTCGTCTCAGCTCGGGACGACGACGTCCTCTGGCAGGCCGGATGCGGCCGAGCGGGTGGCCGCCTCCATGAGCGCGAGGCTCCGCAGGTTGTCGCGCCCGCTCGTCTCCGGTGCGTCCCCGCCGGCGACCGCGCGAGCGAAGGCCTGCAGCCCGCCCTGCCGGTCGTGGTGCTCCGCCGTCGGGAGCTCGACGGACGTGCGAGCTGGTTCCCCGGACGTCCGACCGGACTCCTCCGGCTTCCGGATGGTCACGCGGTCCCAGCTGACGTCACCGGGCTCGCCACCCCGGCTGGTGAACTGGAGTTCGCCGTCCTCGCCCTGGATGCTCCACTCGCCGGCCCACGGCGTGTGTTCCCCGCGGCTGAGCCAGCTACCGCGGTAGCTGACGACGATGCCGTCCTCCATCTCGATGAGCATCGACGCGACCGCCTCGTCCTGGTACTTGCTGAAGGACGGGTAGGTGGCCCGGGCGTAGACCCGTACGGCCTCCTTGCCGGTGACCATGCGGAGCAGGTCGAAGTGGTGGATCGCCATGTCGTTGATCATCGCGTGCGGGAACCGGTAGTGCGGGTGGTCCTCGAACGCGCGGTCGTTGTCCCACTGGCGGAAGTCGATGTTGATCGCCGAGAGCTCACCGACGGCACCGGCGGCGAGGAGGTCCTTCGTGACGCGGGGTGCCGGGTAGTAGCGGTAGTTCTGGCTGACCTGCAGCACGAGGCCGAGCTCCTCCGCGAGGTGCACGGCCTCGGCGGCTTCGGCAGCGCTGTTGGCGAAGGGCTTCTCGACCAGGACGTGCTTGCCCGCGGCGAGGGCCTCGAGGGCGAGCGGCACGTGCGTGACGGCCGGGGCGGTGATGACCACGGCGTCGGCGTCGACGGCCTCGAGCGCGTCGGTCAAGGAGCCGAACGCGGCGGCTTCCGGCAGCCCGAGGTCCTTCCGCACGGCCTCGAGCGTCGGCGCACTCGGGTCGGCGATCCCGACCACCTCGACCTCCGACACCGCGGGGAGTGCGGTACGGGCCCAGCTACCGCCCCACCCTCCGAGACCGACGTGGATGATGCGGACCGTCATGCGTGCACTCCTTCGTGTTCGACTGCGCTGTCGTCGCGCTCGTCCAGTCTGTCAGGCGCGTGGTTCCTTCCCACAACGCATGCCATGGGAGGTCGATTCGCGCGTGGGTGGTCTGGAATCCAGGACACCTACGCGCGATTCGACTTCCTACGCGCGAAGCGACCCGCGCCCGCGCCACCCGCGGCGCCCGCACCCGCGGCGCTGCGCGGTCAGCGCGCGCAGCGCGGTCAGCGCACGAACGCGTACGCGATGAGCGCCATCGTCACCAGGAAGCCCGCGAGGTAGTTGATCCACAGGAACCGCTTCCACCCCGCGTTCGCCGACTCGGCCCCGTCGTCCGCCACGTTCCACCACGGCAGCACGTTGAGCGCGTACGGGATCACGACCACAGCGGCGATCGGCCCCGGGAACGCCGAGAACAGCAGCGCGATCCCGGCCACCACGTACGCCACGAACGCCAGGCGCACGGTCGCCCGCGCACCGATCACGGTCGCGACCGAGCCGATCCCGCCTGCCCGGTCGGCGAGCACGTCCTGCACGGCGCCGAACGCGTGCGAGGCGACGCCCCACAGGAAGAACGCCACGCACACGGCCACGAGCTGCCCCGTCCAGTGCGTCCCGGCGAGCGCGAGGCCGTAGACCGCCGGCGACACGAAGTGCGTCGACGACGTCAGGGAGTCGAGGAACGGCTTCTCCTTGAACCGCAGCCCCGGTGCCGAGTACGCGATCACCGCGAAGACGCTGATCGCGAGGACGAGCCACGACCACGGGCCGCCCAGCAGCACGAGCGCGACGAGGAACGGCACGTTCGTGACGACGACCGCCCAGAGGGTCGTCCGGTGCACGCTCTTGTCGAGCAGGGCGCCCTCGACACCGCCCTTCCGCGGGTTCCGCAGGTCCGACTCGTAGTCGAAGACGTCGTTGATGCCGTACATCGCGAGGTTGTAGGGCACCAGGAAGTACACGACGCCGATCAGGAACGCGAGGATCGAGAAGTGCTCCCCGCTGCCGAGCAGGTACGCGGCACCGAACGGGTACGCGGTGTTCACCCAGCTGATCGGGCGCGACGAGGTGAACAGCGCGCGCATGGTGGACTGCCGGGAGGCCGGGGTCGCCGTCATCGGTCGTGCTCCTGTCCGGTGGGTGGCTGGGTCTCGTGCCCGGTGCGGGTCCGGTCGGACGGGTCACGGTCCGTCCCGTGGCTGCGGTCCGTCCCGTGGCTGCGGTCGAACAGCACCCAGAGGCTCGGCAGCAGGACGACGGCCGCGATCGAGTACGCCAGGTCCTCGATCGGGATCGCCCCGATCTTCACGCCGCTGATGAGTGCCGGGTCGTAGGCGACGACACGCAGCGCGACGATGACGTTGTCGAACACGATCGTCATCACGAGCAGCACGACACCGGCGACGAGCCCGGTGACCAAGCCCGTTCGGCGTCGGCGGTGGACGTTCCGCCCGAGCCGGCGCTGCCGACGTGCCGCGACCACCGCTGCCACGATCCCGACCACGGCGACGACCCCGAAGAACGGCAGGCTGAGGAGCGCGTACGCGCCGGAGCCGGTCACCGGTCCCCCGCCCGATCGAACGCCCGGGCCACGCGGGGCCGGATGAACCCGACCAGGTTCATCGTCGTGTAGCCGAGCAGCAGCAGGAAGAAGACCTCTTCGAGCGGGACGTCCGGCGCCAGCAGGACGCCGGTCAGCAGCCGCTGCTGCCCGATGAAGAAGATGCCGAGCCCCACACCGGCCGCGTCCCAGACCAGGAAGAACGCGACGCCGACGACCATCACGGCCGCGGCCCGCCACGGCGCCCGCCAGAAGAACAGCCGGAAGCGCGCGTCGAGCACGGTCATCCCGGTGAGCGCCACGAGGAGCCCGAGGAGGTACAGCCCCGGCATCAGGTCGTCGCGGCCGGGGTCTTGGTCGGAGGTGACGTCCGCCGCGGTGCTCGCTTCGGCGGGCGGGGCGGCGCGCCGGCCGCACGCTCGAGGGGCGTCGGCAGCGGCTCGGTGGAGGTGTCCCCGTGGATGCGCTTCAGCAGCACCTCGGCGCTGATCAGGCACATCGGCAGCCCGATGCCCGGGATCGTCGAGGACCCCGCGTAGTAGAGCCCCTCGACCTTCTCGGAGGCGTTGCCCTCACGGAAGAACGCACTCTGCTTGAGCGTGTGCGCCGGGCCGAGCATCGAGCCGCTCCACGCGTTGAAGTCGTCCGCGAAGTCCCGGGGGCCGATCGTCTTGCGCACCCGGATGCGGTCGCGGAGGTCCGGGACACCGGAGCGCTCGGCGACGACGTCGATCGCGCGGTCCGCGATCTGCTCGACCTCGTAGTCGCCCGCGCCGTCGATCCCGCCCTTGCCGATGCCGACGTCGGCGGGGAGCGGGACCAGGATGAACAGGTTGCTCGATCCCCGCGGTGCGACGGTCGGGTCGGTCTCGGACGGGGCGCAGACGTAGATCGACGCGGGGTCCGGCACGTGCCGGTCGGCGCCGAACACCGCGCCGAAGTTGGCCTTCCAGTCCGCGGTGAACACCAGCGTGTGGTGCAGGAGCCCCGGCACCGGGCCGTCGACGCCGAGGTACACGAGCACGGCGGAGGGCCCGGGGTCCCGCTTCTTCCAGTGCGACTCGTCGTGGGTCCGGTGCTCGCGGTCGAGCAGCTGCATCTCGGTGTGCCGCAGGTCGGCGGCGCTCACGACGACGTCCGCCGGTGCGACGTGCTGCGCTCCACGACGGTCGCGGTGCACGACGCCGGTGACGTGGCCGCCCTCGACCTGGATCCGCTCGACCTTCGCGCCGGCGATGATCTGCGCACCCTCGGCCCGGGCGACGCGTTCGACGGCCGCGATGACCTCGGTGATGCCGCCCTTCGGGTAGAGCACCCCGTCGGCGAGGTCCAGGTGGCTCATCAGGTGGTACATGCTCGGTGCGGCATACGGGCTCGTGCCGAGGAAGACGGCCGGGTATCCGAGGATCTGCCAGAGCCGTCGGTCCCGGACGGCGGACTCGGCGAACGTCGACAGCGGCTCGACGAGCAGCCGTGCGAGCTTCCCCATCCGCAGCAGCACGTCGGGGGCCGCGAGCTTCCGGAAGTCCTGGAACGTGCCGTACAGGAAGCGCCGGACGGCCATTTCGTACGTCTCGGCAGCGGAGTCGAGGTACTTCGCCATCCGGGCTGCGGCGCCTGGCTCGATCGACTCGAACAGCGCGAGGTTGTCTTCGCGGGATGCCCGGAGGTCGATCGGGTCGTCGTACCCCTCGCTGTAGACGCGGTAGCCGGGGTCGAGCTTCACGAGGTCGAGCTGCTCGTCGGCGCTGGTGCCGAGCAACTGGAAGAAGTGGTCGAACACCTCGGGCATGAGGTACCACGACGGCCCGGTGTCGAACCGGAAGCCGTCCTGCTCCCACGAGCCCGCACGGCCGCCGAGCTGGGTGCGCTGCTCGAGCACCGTGACGGCGAAGCCGTCGCGCGCGAGCAGCGCGGCGGACGCGAGTCCGCTGATGCCGCCGCCGATCACGACGGCGCGTCGGACGGGGACCTTGCGTGCAGTGGACGGCTGGTTCTTCGGACTGGAGGCTCGTGGCGGGGTCATGAGGAGCCTCCAGTGTGTCCTGTGGTCACCGTGCGCGACCGCAGCGGCGCGCGACCGGCGAGCACCTGCGCGGCGAGCCGCGCCTTGACGGGGTTCGGGACGCGCACGCGCGTCGTGATCAGCCGGTCGGCCGGCGTGGCCGCGATCCGGTCGTTGAGTTCCTGGAACAGCGCGTGCGCGAGGCCGACCGCGTGGCGGGCGTCCTTCGGCAGCAGCGGCACGGTCCGGGCAGCGGTGTCGAGGTCGGCCTGGACGTCCGCGACGAGGCGGTGCTTCGTGGCCTCGTCGAACGTCCGCACGTCGACACCGGGGAAGTAGGAGCGGCCCAGCACCTCGAAGTCAGCGTGCAGGTCGCGGAGGAAGTTCACCTTCTGGAAGGCGGCACCGAGCGCCCTGGCGCCCTCGACCAGGACGGACTCGTCGAAGGTCGGCCGTCCGGCGCGGTACACGAACGCACGGAGGCACATCAGCCCGACGACCTCCGCCGAGCCGTACACGTAGGCGTCGAACGAGGCCTGGTCGTGCTCGGTCTGTTCGAGGTCCATCCGCATCGAGGCGAAGAACGGCGCCGTCAGCTCCGCGCCGAACCCGATCGTCCTCGCCGTCCTGGCGAAGGCGTGCACGACCGGGTTCACCGAGAACCCCAGGCGCATCGCGCGTTCGGTGTCCGTCTCGAGCTCGTCGAGCACGGTGCGGGCGAGGTCCGGCGCGAGCCCGGCCTCGGTCGCGGGGCCGTCCACGACCTCGTCGGCGACGCGGACCAGCGCGTAGACGTTCCTGATGTGCTCCCGGGTGTCCTTCGTGAGCAGGCGGGACGCCAGGCCGAACGACGTCGAGTACCGCTCGATGACGACGGAGGACGCGGCCTCTGCCGTGGCGTCGTAGAGCGGGAGCCGCGCGGTGTGCGTGCTCCCGGCGTTGCTGGAGGTCACCGGACGCGCTCCACCAGCTCGGACACGAGCGTCTCCAGCCGATCCGCGAGGTCGTACGGCAGGGCTGCGAGCTCGGCGCGGGCCAGGGCCGTGTGCTCCTCGACCCGTGCGAGCGCAGCATCCCGGGCCCCGCAGGACGTCAGGAGCGCGCGCATCGCACTCGCGCGATCCTCGGTCAGGTGCGGATCGCCGAGGTACGGCGCGAGCTCGGACCAGCAGTCGGTCGTCGCCGCGTAGGCGATGAGCATGGTGCGCTTTCCCTCACGCAGGTCCCCGATCGCGGTCTTGCCCGTCGCGGCCTCGTCCCCGAAGACCCCGAGCAGGTCGTCGACGATCTGGTAGGCGATGCCGATCTCACGGCCGAAGGCACCGAGCGCCGCGACGATCGACTCGTCCGCGCCGGCGAGCACCGCCCCGGACTGCAACGGCGCCTCGAACGAGTACACGCTCGTCTTCGCCCGCTCCATCTGGAGGACCTCGTCCACCGTCGGCATCACGCCGTGGCTCAGGTCGACGTCGGCCATCTCACCCGCGGCGCTCGCGAACACGGCGTCGTCGAACAGGTCGAGCAGGCGGGTGCGGCGTTCGCCGGTGACACCGCTGGACTCGATGAACCGCGGCGCTCCGGCGAGCGCGAGGTCCCCGGCGATCACGGCGGCGCTCATCCCCCGGTGCTCGGCGATCGGCAGCGGGAGCCCGCCCGTCGTGCCCGTGTCGCGGAAGGCTCCTGCGACGTTCGGCTGCCCGCGGCGGGACCAGTCCCGGTCGATGACGTCGTCGTGCACCACCAGCGCGGTGTGCAGCAGTTCGTACGCGGCCGCGATGTGCGACGCGGCGTGCACATCGTCTCCGCCGAGACCGGCGTACGCGGTGAGCACCATGCGCGGTCGGAAGCGCTTGCCGCCCATGCTCGCCTTGCGGAGCACCCGCCAGAGTTCCTCGGACGGGCGCCCGAACGCCTGTGCCCTGCCCGAGGACACCGTGAAGAAGCGCTCGAGGCACGCATCGACCAGAGCGAGGTCGATTGGCGCCACGGTGGCCGCTTCGTCCGTCATTCAACTAATCTATCGAGACAGATGAGCCAATTCCCGGAAACCGTGGTGCTACTCGCCGACGACCGTACCCCGATCGGCGTGGCGGACAAGTTCACGGTGCACACAGACCACACGCCCCTCCACCTGGCGTTCAGCTGCCACGTGACCAACGAGGCGGGCGACATCCTCGTGACCCGTCGCGCGCTGGCGAAGAAGACCTGGCCGGGGGTGTGGACGAACTCGTTCTGCGGACACCCCGGCCCCGACGAGTCGTTCGAGGACGCCATCGCCCGGCGTGCCGCACGCGAGCTGGGCATGACGCTCCACAGCATCGAGGAGGTCCTGCCGGACTTCCGCTACCGCGCGGTCGACGCGTCGGGCATCGTCGAGAACGAGGTCTGCCCGGTGTTCCGCGCGGTCGCCGACCACGACCCGGAGCCCGCCGACGACGAGGTGTCCGAGTGGGTGTGGCTCTCCGAGGAGAAGCTGCGCGCCGCGGTCTCGGCAGCGCCGTTCGCGTTCAGCCCGTGGCTCGGCTGGCAGCTCGCCGAACTGCCGGTCCGCGCGCTCGACTGACCCCCAGCCGGACGCACCGACAATGGTGCACATGACTGCAGCGGCGCACGTGCTCGACCAGCTCGGGGACGACCCGGTGATCGCGAGCGTGAAGGACGACACCGCACTCGCTTCGGTGCTCCAGTCCGACCGAGCCGTCGTGTTCGTGCTCTACGGCAGCGTGCTCGACGTCGCCGACATCGTGCAGCGCTGCAAGGACGCCGGCAAGACGGTGCTCGTCGACGTGGACCTGCTCGACGGGTTCGCCGCGCGGGACGTCGTCGTGACCTGGATCGCCCGGCACACCGTGGCCGACGGGGTCCTCTCCGCGAAGTCGAACCTCGTCCGTGCCGCCAAGCGTGCCGGGCTGGTCGCCGTGCAGCGGTTCTTCCTCGTCGACTCGTTCTCGTACCACCAGCTCCCCCGCGTCGTCGAGCAGGCGAAGCCCGACGCGATCGAGATCCTGCCCGGCTGCATGCCTCGGGTGATCACCTGGCTCCGGGACGACACCGACGTGCCGGTCATCGCCGGCGGACTGGTCTGCGACAAGGCGGACGTGATGGCTGCCCTCGGCGCCGGTGCCGTGGCGGTCGCGTCGTCGAACCGCGACGTCTGGGGCATGTGAACCGACGGTGCTCGTGTTCGTTTGGGAATCGCGGACGACAGGCGTACGCTCGGCCGTTGGCTGCGGGACACGCCGCGGCGCAGGACGAACCAGAAGGGCAGGTGAGGCGCGATGTCGGGTGACCATCCTCGCGCGGGCCGGCTGACCCTTCCGGTCGCCCCCGTGCCCGTGTCCTAGATCCACCGCCCCGCAGCGGTCCCCCCGCGCGGACTCGCGCCTGCCTGCTCCCGACCGAAGGAGCACAGCATGGCAATGATCGACAACGCGATCTACGTCGACGGACGTCGCGTCGAGTCGTCATCGACCCTGTCGCTCGATGCACGACGGGACTGCGACCTCGCGTGGATCGGGCTGCTGCGCCCGGACCCACGTGAGCTGGAGTCCGTCGCGACGGAGTTCGACCTGCACGAGAACGCCGTCGAGGACGCGATGAAGGGCCACCAGCGCGCCAAGCTCGAGCGCTACGGCGACACCCTGTTCGTGGTGCTGCGTCCGGCCTGGTACGACGCCGACCAGGGCACCGTCGAGTTCGGCGAGGTGCATCTCTTCGTCGGCGACCGCTTCGTGGTGAGCGTCCGGCACGCCGACCGCCCGGACCTCGCCGCCCTGCGCGCACGGGTCGAGCAGGACCCCGAGTTCCTCGCGAAGGGATCGGAGGCGGTGACCGCCGCGGTGCTCGACGAGGTCGTGGACGGCTACGCCCCGGTCGTCGAGGTGCTGCAGGACGAGATCGACGAGATCGAGGACCAGCTCTTCGCCGGCCACGTCGCCGCCGACGTCTCGAAGCGGATCTACCAGCTCCTCAGCGAGGTCCTGGCGTTCCAGCGTGCGACGAAGCCGGTCCCCGCGATGGTGCGTGGGCTGCTCCGCGGGGCCGACAAGTACGCGGTCGACGAGGACGTCCAGCACCGGCTGCGCGACGTGATGGACCACGCGCTGCGGGTGACCGAGCGCATCGACTCGTTCCGCGCGCTGCTCGAGAACGCCCTGACCCTGCACTCGACCCTGGTGTCGCAGGAGCAGAACGAGGCCATGCGGCGGATGACCAGCGCGAGCCTGGCGCAGGGTGAGGAGAGTCGACAGCTCGCCCGTGCCGCGCACCAGCAGGGCGAAGAGGTGAAGAAGATCTCCTCGTGGGCGGCGATCCTGTTCGCGCCGGGGCTCATCGCCGGCGTCTACGGGATGAACTTCGACCACATGCCCGAGCTGCACTGGCGGTACGGCTACCCGGCCGCGATCGTCGCGATGCTCGCCCTGGCGGGCGTGCTGTGGGTGGTCTTCCGCAAGCGGAACTGGCTGTAGCCGACACACGACGGACGGGAGGCACGGTGCGGGCCCGCACCGTGCCTCCCGTCCGTCCGTGCTCAGCCGACGATCGCGGCCGTCCTGCGGTAGACCGCGTCGGTGTGCGCCGTGACGTCGGCGTGGACCGCGCGCAGCGCGTCGTACACCGCCGCGTGCTCCGGCCGCGGGGTGGTCCGGTCCCGCTCGACGACCATCGCCTCGGCAGCGGCGGCGAAGGAGGGGTGCACGCCCGTCGCGACGGCCGCGCAGATCGCTGCCCCACGGCCGGCCGCACTGTCGCCGACGACACGGATCGTCGGGACCTGGAACACGTCGGCCATGACCTGCATCATCAGGTCGGACGACGAGCCACCGCCGGACACGACGACGCGCTCGTACGCGATGCCGAGCTCGCCGCCCATCGCGTCCGCACGGTCGCGCATCGTCATCGCGATCCCCTCGAGGATCGACCGGTACACGTGGCCCCGGCCCTGGCGTCCGTCGAAGCCGAGGATGCTGCCCTTCCGGAACGTCGCGTCGGCCGGCGCGAGCCAGTCGAGCACCGTCAGGAGCCCGTCCGATCCGGCCGGGACCGCTGACGCTTCGCGGTTGAGCAGGTCCTCGACCCGCTCACCCGCGGCAGCCGCCTCGGCCTCGGTCCCGGAGCCGAGCAGGTCGCGGAACCAGCTGACGGTCCACATGCCGCGCCGGATCCCGCCGCTCTCGTAGAGGTAGCGGCCGGGCTCGGAGCCGAAGTTCGTCCAGAAATCGGTCGCGTCGCCGATGTTCCGCGCGCCGACGGACATCCCGGCGATGTACGTGCCGAGCGAGACGAGCAGGGTGGACGGGTCGAGGAGCCCGCACCCGAGCGCCTCCACCGCTTTGTCATTCGCAGTCGCGACGACCGGCAGCCCGACCGGAAGCCCAGTCGCCTCACTCGCCTCGGCCGTGATCGTGCCGAGGACCTCGCCGGGGTCGACGAGTTCGAAGAGCTGTGATCGCTGCATGCCCGTCGCGGCATACGCGGCGTCATCGGTCGACCAGCGCCACGTGTCGGTGTCGATCGGCCACATGCCCTGGTAGTTCGCGGCGGTGTCACGGAACGCACCCGTGAGCCGGTGGCCGACGTAGCCGGACGACGTCGTCACCCATGCCACGTCGTCGTGTTCCGCCTCGAACGGGCGGCCGACGCGGGCGTCCATCCAGCTCAGCACGGGCTGGGCGAGCGAGCCGTCGGCGCGGAGCACAGCCCGGCAGAACCGGATGGTGCACAGCCCCACCCCGACGATGTCGGCAGGGTCGCCCGTGAAGGACGCCATCGCGATGCGACAGGCCCGTGCGATCGAGTCCCAGAGGTCGTCGTCGGGGTGCTCCACCACACCGGGTGCCGGCGTGTGGTTCGCCCGCAGCGGCACGCGCCCCTCGGCAGCGACGACGCCCCGCTCGTCGAAGATCGTGACCTTCGACGACTGCGAGCCGTTGTCGATGCCGACGAGGTAGGTCGTCATGCTCGGCCGAAGGTGGTGTCCGGGTCCGCCGCCGCGGGCTGGATCGCGCCGGGCTCGGGGAAGATCGTGCCCTTGTTCATGATCCCCTTCGGGTCGAACTGCTCCTTGAGTCCGCGCATGATCGCGAACGCCGAGCCGTGCTCCTCCTCGACCCACGGGGTGCGGTACTTGCCGACGCCGTGGTGGTGGACCATCGAGCCGCCGTGGCGCAGGGCCTCCTCGACGATGATCGCGTTGAGCGGGATGTGGTACTTCTCGATCTCCTCTTCCGGGGAGCAGTCGATCCGGTAGTCGTACACGAAGTACATGTTCGTCCCGGTCTGGTAGCTGTGCGACGAGTGGCCGCCCAGCATCGTCAGGTCCCCGGCGTACGGGTACTCGTTGCGGATGCGCTCGATGACCGCGTCGTAGACGTCGCCGACGGCGGACCAGTCGGCCGAGATCTCGGTCGTGTAGCCGAGCTGGCGGTCGCGGAGCATGACCTCCTTCTCGGCGTCGATCTTGTCCTGGCCCCAGTTGAGGTTGTCGAACCAGCGCTCGATGTGCGCGGGGTCGACGGTCTCGTGCGGGTGCTGGGCGATGACGCGCTCGATCTCGGCGCTCGTCGCCGCGACGATGCCGGCGGGGCCCTCGGCGACGAAGACCACGACACACTTGTCCTTCGAGAAGTGCGAGAAGTGCTGGTTGGCGTCCTCCGGCGAGTACAGGCGGACCACCGACGGGTGGAAGCCGTTCGTGATGACCTCGCGCAGGATCGCGATGCCCGTCCGCATGTCGTCGACGAGCGCACCGTGGAACCGGTTGTTCTCCGGCATGTACTTGAAGACCTTGACCGTGACCTCGGTGATGACGCAGAGCGCACCCTCGTTGCCGATGATCACGTGGCGGATGTCGGGGCCGGCGGAGCGACGCGGGACTGCCTTGATGCGGCGGACGGCGCCACCGGGGAACACGGCCTCGAGCCCGACGACCATGTCCTCGATCGCACCGTAGAGCGTCGAGAACTGGCCGATCGAGCGGGTCGCGACGAGGCCGCCGTACTGGGCGAGCGGCTTCGACTGGGGCGAGTGGCCGGTGGTCAGCCCCCGCAGGCGGAGCTCGTCCTCGAGGCGCTGGAGCGGCACGCCGGCCTGCACCGTGACCTGCATGTTCTCCTCGTCGACCTGCAGGACGGCGTCCATCCGCGAGCAGTCGAGCACGATGGTGTCGACGACGCTCGTCTCGAGGCCGCCCTCGGTGCCCGTGCGACCGGTGCGGGGCACGATGTTGACGAGGTTGTCGTTCGCGAAGTCCAGGATCGCGGCGACGTCCTCGGTGGACTCGGCGTTGACGATCGCGACCGGAGCGGGTGCGTCGTAGATGCCGTGCACCGACTGGTACTTCTTGAAGCGGTCGACGCTGGCGTCCTTGAGGTGCTGCTCGTCGGTGTCGATCTGCTCGGGTCGGACGATCTCGGCGAGGCGCGCGAGGATCTCGGAGCGGTCGAGGGTGGCGATCGAGTCGATCATGAGGGGGGTGCCTTTCGTTGGTCTTGCGGGGTCGTGCTTGTGCGTGCGTGCGTGCTTGCTTGCTTGCTTGCTTGCTTGCTTTCGTCTGCTTGCTTGCTTGCCTGTCAGCGCACCAGGTAGCCGCCGTCCACGGTCAGCGTGTGCCCGTTGACGTAGTCGGCCGCCCGGGACGCCAGGAACACCGTCGCGCCCATCAGGTCGGCGACGTCGCCCCAGCGCCCGGCGGGGATGTGGTCGAGCACGCGCTGGTTCGTCTCCGGGTTCGCCCTGGTGGCCGCGGTGATCGCGGTGGCGAAGTACCCGGGTGCGATGGCGTTCACCTGGACGTTGTGCTGCGCGAGCTCGTCGCAGTACGCCTTCGTGAAGCCGACGATGCCGTGCTTCGTGGCCGCGTACGCCGGCGACCACTGGCCGCCGAGGAACGCGAACAGCGACGCGATGTTGATGATCTTGCCCGAGCCCTGCGCGACGAAGTGCTTCGACGCCGCGTGCCCGAGGGCGAACGGTGCGGTCAGGTTCACGGCGATCATCGGGTCCCACTCGGCGCGGCCGAACTCGTCGACGCTCGCGAGCTTGCAGATGCCGGCGGAGTTGACCAGGATGTCGAACCCGCCGAGCCGCTCGATGCACGTGTCGACGATGCGCTCGGGGGCGTCGTCGGCGGTGAGGTCGATCTCGAGGAACTCGTACCGACGCCCTTCGCCCTCGACGAGCGCCCGGGTCGTGCCGTCGTCGTCGACGACGCTCGGCACGAACACGTCAGCGCCGGCCTTGGCGAGCGCGAGCGAGAACGCCTGACCGAGACCGGAGTTGCCGCCGGTCACGACCGCGGTCTTGCCCGCGAGCGAGAACAGGTCCATCGAGAAGTCGCGGATGTCCATGGAGGGTGGGGTCCTTTCGTGGAAGTGGGGTGGGTGTCAGACGAGGGCAGGAGTCGCAGCGCGGCGCAGGTCCCGCGCACGGACGCGCATGGTCACGGTGGTGAGGACGAAGCCGAGCACGGCCGCGCCGACGAGCACGAGGAACATCGCGGTGTACCCGCCGCCCTGCTGGGGGACGCCGTTCGCGGGGTCGCCGGTCCACCACGCCCCGACCGCGGGCAGGAAGGCATCGGGCAGGTACGCGATGCCGGACGCGAGCCCGATGACGCCGCCGCGCTGGGCGAGCGGGACCTCGACCTCGCCGACCTGCGCCCAGTAGACGCCGCGCGAGGTGAAGACCGCGATGCAGATGACGATCATCAGCGCGATCGCGACCCAGACGAGCGCCGGCGACTGGGGCAGGAGGACGAAGCCGAGCGCCCCGGCGGCCGCGACGACGAACGCCCAGCGGAGGAAGGCGGGCGACGACTTCGTCCACTTGTCCACGAGCAGACCCCCCGCTGGTCCACCGACGATCTGGAAGACGTAGGTGCGGATGACACCGATCGCTCCGAGGAGCACGACGGGCACCGCGAAGCCGTACTGCAGCAGCGGCGTGAGGTACCCGAGCAGCGTGTAGAAGCAGTACATCATCATGATCGAGAACCCGATCAGCCAGGTGTACTTGTTCCGTGCCGCGAGCCCGAGCTCCCGCAGGCTCACCGTCTGCCGCGCGACGCCCTCGAGCGCCGACCGGTCGGTCTTGACCACGAGCAGCACGAGCACGGCGAACACCAGGCAGAGCACGCCGTAGATGCGCATCACCCAGAGCACCCCGCCGGTGTCGGCGATCGCGGCGGCGACGATGCCGGCCCCGATGAACCCGACGACGGTCGACGTGACGCCACGGATGCCCTCGAGGAACCCGAAGAGCTTGCCCTGCTCGTCGGCGGATCCGAGCATCGAGATGAGCTTGACGAGCGACGACCAGTAGAGGCCCATGCCGAGCACGGCCATCAGCACGTGGGCCACGACGATGCCGCCTTCGTTCGGGACGGTGGAGAGCCAGAGGTCGACGAGGCCCATGCCGGCGAGCGCGATCACGATGAGCGCCTTCGGCGAGAACCGGTCGGCGAACCACCCGCCGCAGAAGTACATGACGACGGCGACGGCGCCGAAGACCGACGTGATCTCGCCGTAGCGCTGGATCGTCAGGTCGAGCGCGTGCGCGGTGTCGGCGAGGAAGACGAAGCGGATGTACGCCACCTGGAAGATGACACCACCGGTCATGGACAGGACGATGAAGCTCGTCAGTCTGCGGGACTTCGACAAGGCCACTCCTTCGTGGACGGGTCCGGGACAGGGACAGGGATCTGGGCACAAAAAAAGAGAACAACGGACACCCCAGCGCCGTGCGCTGCGGGTGTCGCTGTTCTCTGAGGTCTCAAGCGACGCCGTCCCTCGGGCGGGACGGCCGATCTTCGATTGTTGACGCATCCGATATACCGGGCGTCGGCCAGAACGGTACCCCATGAACCCGCTCACGACAACTCAGGTGGCGCCGAGCATCCGGACGTGCATAATGATCTGGCTCGGGATGTGAACGTGCACATGGGCGTGCCAGCAGTCCGAGCGGGAACGAGTAGCAATGGCGTCGACGCGGGCACAGCAACCGCGATCGCCCTCCATCCGCGATGTCGCGCGGGTCGCCGGGGTGTCGCACCAGACCGTGTCACGGGTGCTCAACAACTCGGACGCGATCCGCGCCGAGACGCGGGAGCGCGTGGTCGCTGCCATGGAGCAGCTGCAGTACCGACCGAACCGCGCCGCACGCGCGCTGGTCACCAGCCGGACCCGGACGATCGGCGTGCTGACGGCACAGCGGTCCCACTACGGTCCCGCGGTCACGATGCAGGCGATCGAGGACTCGGCCGTCGCGCGTGGGTACTCGGTCACGACGGCGAACATCGCCGAGCCGACCGATGCCGCCGTGCGCGACGGGCTCGGGCACCTGCTGGACCAGGACGTCGAGGGCATGATCGTCATCGCGCCGCAACAGCGCGTGTTCGACCTCATCGAGGAACTCGGCGTCCGGACCCCGTACATCACGCTGCGCTCGAGCATCGGCGAGGACCCGACGGCGCTCTGGGTCGACCAGATGGAGGGCGCGCGCCTGGCCACCGCGCACCTGCTCGACCTCGGCCACGAGTACATCCGGCACATCGCGGGACCGCAGGACTGGATCGAGGCCGACGCCCGCATGCAGGGCTTCCTCCGCGAGATGTCCGACCGCGACAAGCCCGTGCAACCGCCGATCCTGGGCGACTGGACCGCGGACTTCGGATACCACGCCGGCCGCGAGCTCCTGCGCTGGCGGGACTGCACGGCGGTCTTCTGCTCGAACGACGCCATGGCGCTCGGGGTGATGCACGCGGCGCGGTCGTACGGGCTCGACGTGCCGGGGGACCTGTCCGTGGTGGGCTACGACGACATCCCGGAGGCCAAGCACTTCTGGCCGCCGCTCACCACCGTGCAGGTCGACTTCGCCGAGCTCGGACGACGCTGCGTCGACCTGCTCCTCCCCCGCGAGGGCGACGTGCTCCGCCCGATCGAGATCGTCCCCCAGCTGGTGGTCCGCGCCTCCACGAGTGCGCCGCGGCACCGCGGGTAGCGGGCCCTTCCGCGCAAAGGGGGCCGTCCCACGCGGGCGGTCGTTCCGCGCGTAGGAGGCCGTTTCGCGGGGGGGGGGGGGGGGGTTTGGGCCCCCCACCCGCCCGTGGGGGGGCGGTGGGCGCTTAGGGCCCCCCCCCC
>JASCOI010000041.1 GCA_029959665.1 Microbacteriaceae bacterium PS02333 | reverse complement strand
CCGCGGTGCCGGACCCCGTGTCCGGCGCCGCGGCGGCGTCGCGTGGCTCGGACTCACCCCGTTCGCCGCCTACGTGCTGCTGTTCCTCGCCGTCCCCGCGGTGATCGCAGTGGGCAGCGGGTTCTTCGACGCGACCGGACGTCCGACGCTGGCGAACCTCGCGGCGTTCGCGGACCCGAGTGTGCTCCGGGCGTTCGGCGCCTCGTTCGGGCTCTCCGCGGTGTCCGCGGCGGTCGGCGCGGTCGTCGGCGCCGTCGTCTGCTGGGCGCTGTCCTCGCTCGCGCCGGACGGCGTCGTGCGCTCGATGATCGACTCCGCCGCGAGTGTCCTCGCGCAGTTCGGCGGCGTGATGCTCGCCTTCGCGTTCATCGCCACGATCGGCGCCCAGGGCCTGGTGACGGCGTGGCTGGCGTCGACGTTCCACTGGGACATCAACTCCGGCGGTGCGTTCCTCTACACGGTCCCCGGGCTCGTGCTCCCGTACGTGTACTTCCAGGTGCCGCTGATGGTGCTGACCTTCATGCCGGCGTTCGAGGGCGTGAAGACCCAGTGGGGCGAAGCCGCCGCGACCCTCGGGGCGAGCCGCTGGACCTACTGGCGCCGGATCGCCCTCCCCGTGCTCGCGCCGGCGTTCTGGGGATCGCTGCTCCTGCTCTTCGCCAACGGCTTCTCGTCGTTCGCCACGGCCGCTGCGCTCATCTCGCAGGGCGGCATCGTCCCGCTGACGATCCGCGCCCAGCTCACGAGCGAGACGATCATCGGCCTGCAGAACGTCGCCGGCGTGCTGGCCTTCGGCATGGTCGTCGTGATGGCGGTCGTGATGGGCGCGTACTCGCTCCTGCAGCGTCGCGCATCGAGGTGGCAGCGATGACCCCGACGGGAGGCTCGACCCGCCGCACGCAGAGCGGCCGCCGTCCGTCTCGGCGCACCACCGCGCGCTTCGGTGCCGCCCCGTCCCGGGTCACCGCCGCGATCGTCCTCGCTGTGATCGGAGCGGTCTTCGCCGTCCCGATCGCCGCCCTCGTGCAGTTCACCTTCCGCCAGGGGACGTCCGGTGCCCTGACCGGCGCCCACTACGCGGCGATCGCCGACCCGGTCAACCGGGCGACCTACCAGCCGGTGTTCGACGGGCTCGGCGCCTCGCTCGTGATCGCGCTGATCACCGTGGCGATCGTGCTGCTCGTGCTCCTGCCCGCGCAGATCATCACCGCGCTGCGGTACCCGAGGCTCCGCCGGATCCTGGAGTTCGTCTGCATCGTGCCGATCACGGTCCCCGCCGTGGTCCTCGTCGTCGGCTTCGTGCCCGTTTACCAGGTCGTCTCGCAGGTCTTCGGTTCCGGCGCGTGGACCCTGGCGTTCGCGGTGGGGATCATCGCGCTGCCGTTCGCGTTCCGCCCGATCGCCGCCGCCATCACCGCGACCGACATGACCACCCTGTCCGAGGCCGCTCGGTCGCTCGGCGCCTCGTGGTGGACGGTGACGTGGCGGGTCCTCCTGCCGAACCTCCGGCGCGGGATCCTCGCGGCGTGCTTCCTGACGATCACCGTCGTCCTCGGCGAGTACACGCTCGCATCGTTCCTCTCCCGCACGACCTTCCAGACGGGGCTCGTGCTCGTGCAGCAGACCGACCCGTACGTCGCGGCGGTCTTCTCGCTCGGCGCCCTGGCGTTCGGGTTCGTGCTGCTCGTCGCCATCGGCCGGATCGGCACGCGCCGCACCCCCAAGGAGTCCGCATGACCACCATCGCCCCAGCAGCACCCGCGTCCCTCCGAGCCACCGGCGCCGTCGTCGAGCTCGAGGCCGTCGAGAAGCGCTACGGCACCCACCTCGCCCTCGCCGGCCTGTCGCTCCGCATCGAGCCGGGGGAGTTCCTGTCGCTCCTCGGCCCGTCGGGCTGCGGCAAGACGACGGCGCTCCGGGCGCTCGCCGGACTCGAGGGCATCGACGCCGGCGCGATCCGCATCGACGGCGCCGACGTCGCGAGCACCCCGGCGAACAAGCGCGACATGGGGATGGTCTTCCAGCAGTACTCGCTGTTCCCGCACATGACGGTGCGCCAGAACGTCGCGTTCGGCCTCGAGATGCGCCGCGTTCCGACGGGCGAACGGAAGACCCGTGTCGTCGACGCGCTCGACATGGTGCACCTGGCGGACTTCGCGGACCGCTTCCCGCACCAGCTCTCCGGCGGGCAGCAGCAGCGTGTGGCCCTCGCGCGTGCGCTCGTCACCCGGCCGCGGGTGTTGCTCCTCGACGAACCGCTGTCCGCCCTCGACGCGAAGGTCCGGGTGTCGTTGCGCGACGAGATCCGTCGCATCCAGACCGACCTCGGCATCACGACGGTGTTCGTCACCCACGACCAGGAGGAAGCGCTCGCCGTCTCCGACCGGATCGCCGTGATGAACGCGGGCGGCATCGAGCAGATCGGCACGCCCGAGGAGCTCTACCGCTCGCCGTCGTCGGCGTTCACCGCGGACTTCGTCGGGCAGTCGAACCGACTCCGCGGTGACCTCCGCGGTGGGGACGTCTTCGTGTACGGGTTCCGCGTGCCGGCGCTCGACCAGTCGGCCACGGACGGTCCGGTGCTCGCCTACGTCCGGCCGGAGGACATCGCCTTCGCGTCGGACGGCGTCACCGGCACCGTCGTCTCGTCGAGCTTCCTCGGGTCGATCCGACGGACCACCGTCCGCCTCGACGACGACACCGTCGTCACGGTCCAGCACGAGGTCGGCGACCGCCACGCGACCGGCGACGCCGTCGCCGTGCGCCTCCTCGGCGCACCCGTCGCGATCGCACCGATCGCCTGACGGCCGAGTCCGCTCCCGCGGCTCTGGTGGCGACCACCGCCGGACGGGAGGCTCGGTGCGGGCCGCCCCCGAGCCTCCCGTTCGATGCGTTGCCGGTCAGCGCTGGAAGCGCGCCTCCGGTTCGCCCGCCAGGGCGACCTGCACACGCTCCCGCATGTTCTCGGACATCTCCGGCAGCGCGGAGACCGGGGCCCAGAACGCCTCGGTGTTCTCGCCGTCGGCCGGGTACGGGTCACCGGAGGACCACCGGCACGCGAAGACGAGGTCCATGTACTGCGCACGGTCCCCGTTGGCGTAGGTCATCTCGGGGAGGGTCTGCACCCACGCCAGACGTTCGGCGACCGCGACGACGCCCGCTTCCTCGAGGACCTCGCGTTCGGCCGCGACCGCGGGCTCCTCACCGGGATCGACGATGCCGGTGACCGGGGTCAGCGCGCCGTTGTCCGCCCGCCGGACCACGAGCAGTTCGCGGTCGTCCCCCTCGCCGCGGGTGACGACGGCCGTCACGCCGGTCAGCCAGAGCGGGGCGGTCCCGATCTTCTCGCGCAGGGACAGGACGAAGTCGGGCGTCGGCATACGGCCACGCTACCGATGCGTCGATACGCTCGGACCATGGCACGCGCTGGCAGGACGCTCGAGGTGCGGGCGGACCACGGGGTCTGGGCCGCGGGATGGCGACTCGCGCTCGCCGGGCTGGTGCGCGCCGTGACCCCGGGTCGGCGACTCGCGATGTTCGTGTCGCTCGGTGTCGTGGTGGTCGGGCTCGTCGTCGCGGTCGTCGTC
Organism: Microbacteriaceae bacterium PS02333; assembly: GCA_029959665.1. Taxonomy (GTDB): domain Bacteria; phylum Actinomycetota; class Actinomycetes; order Actinomycetales; family Microbacteriaceae; genus Curtobacterium; species Curtobacterium guangdongense. The sequence goes on along the minus strand of JASCOI010000041.1, from coordinate 25,267 downwards.
GGACTCGTCCGCGGATCGTCGTCGCCCGCGTCGGTCGCGGTCCTGATCGGGACGGCGGCGCTCCTGGCGTACCTCGTCGTCGCGGTCGAACTCGTGCTCTGGACGATGGCCGATCGCCGTCGAGTCGCCCCGACCGACGTCGACCCGGAACGGCTCGGACGGGTGCAGCAGGCGATCGCCGACGGGCACGCGTCGTCGGTGGAGCCCGCCGATCGCCGCGCACTCGTGCGGTTCGCCCGGGTGCAGCAGACCGCGCTCCCCGCCACCGTCCTGGTCCACGTGCTCGGGGTCAGCGTCGGTGTGCTGCTCGCTGCCCTCGAGGCGTTCGCCGGGTCGGCCGGGATCGTCGTGCTCGTCCTCGCCGTGCTCATCGTCGCGGTGTCGGCGTGGTCGCTCCGTGGGGCGCTCCGTGCGCTCGGGTCGACGCCGGAGCTCGTGGCGCTGGAGGACTGACCGACTCTGTCGCGGACTGGTCATGACCAGTAGGATGAGCCCGTGGAGATCATCATCCTGCCCACGCCCGCTGAGGTCGGTCGCGTCGCTGCGGCGAAGATCGCCTCGGTCGTGGCGAAGAAGCCGTCAGCCGTCATCGGTCTCGCGACCGGTTCCAGCCCCCAGGGCATCTACACCGACCTGCAACGCCGGGTCGACGCGGGGGAGATCTCCTTCGCGGAAGCGCGCGGGTTCGCCCTGGACGAGTACGTCGGGATCCCGTTGGAGCACCCCGAGTCCTACGCGTCGGTCATCGCCCGTGACGTGGTGGCGCCGCTGGGCTTCGACCCGTCGCGGGTCCGCGTGCCCGATGGGCGGGCTGCGGACATCGAGTTCGCGGCGAAGGAGTACGACGCCGCGATCCGTGCCGCCGGTGGGATCGACGTGCAGATCCTCGGGATCGGGGCGAACGGACACATCGGCTTCAACGAGCCGACGTCCTCGTTCGCGTCCCGGACCCGGATCAAGACGTTGGCGCCGTCGACGCGTGAGGCGAACGCCCGGTTCTTCGACTCCCTGGACCAGGTCCCGACGCACTGCATGACGCAGGGGCTCGGCACGATCCTGGAGGCGCAGCAGCTGGTCCTCGTGGCACAGGGCTCGGCGAAGGCCGACGCGATCGCCGCCGCAGTGGAAGGGCCGCTCAGCTCGTTCGTCCCCGGCAGTGCACTGCAGCTGCACGAGCACGCGACCGTCGTCGTCGACGAGGAAGCAGCAGCCGGACTCCAACTCGCGGACTACTACAAGTACACGTACGCGAACAAGCCGTCCTGGCAGCTGTTCGAATAGGCGTCACACCGATCGGGCGGCGTAGGCCGAGTGCAGTCGGCTGAGTCCCTCGCGCAGGGTCTCCGCCGAGCACCCGAAGTTGAGCCGGGCGAACCCGCGCCCCTGCCGCCCGAAGGCCGGTCCGCTGGCGAGCGCCACCTTCGCCTCGTCGACGAGCACCGCCGCGGGGTCGTCGCCCCACGGCAGCGCCCCGAGGTCGATCCACGACAGGTACGACGCCTGCGGCTGCCGGTGCACGGCTCCCGGTAGTGCGTTCCCGAGCTCCTCGGCGAGGACCCGCCGGTTCGCCGCGAGTTCGGCGAGCAGCGACGCGAGCCACGGTCCGCCCTCGCGGAAAGCCGCGACGCTCGCCGTGTAGCCGAGGATGCCCGTGCGCTCGACGACCTCGCCGGGGAGCCCGTCGAACCACCCGCGTGCCCGGTCCGACGCCCCGACCATCAGCGCGCACTTGGTGCCGGCGAGGTTCCACGCCTTGCTCGCGCTCGTCAAGGCGACACCGAGCGCCGCCGCCTCCGGGCAGGAGTCGAGGAACGGGGTGAACGTCGCGTCCGCGTGCACGAGGGGCGCGTGGATCTCGTCGGACACGACCACGGCGTCCCACTCCGCGGCGAGCTGGGCGAGTGCCACGAGTGAGGCGCGGTCGTGGACGAGTCCGAGCGGGTTGTGCGGGTTGCAGAGCAGGACCGTGCGGGCACCGTCGGCGAAGGCGCGACGGACACCGTCGAGGTCCATCCGCCACCCGGCCGTCGTGTCGAACGGGTCCGCGGGGCCGTCCGGTGCGACGAGCGGCACCTCGGTCACGGAGCCGCCGGCTTCGCTGACGTACTCCCAGAACGGCGGGTACACGGGCGGCATGATGACGACCTGGTCGCCCGGCTCGATCACCCGGCGGAGCACCTCCACCGCGGCGACGGACACGTCCGTCGTGGTCCGGACCAGGTCGGGGTCCACCTTCCACCCCCAGCGGTCGCCCGCGAAGTCGGCGAATGCCTCCGGCAGGGCCCGGCCGTGCCCGACGTAGCCGGTGTCCCCTGCGGTGACGGCGGCCACGAGGGCGTCCCGCACGGGTTCGGCGAGCATGCTGTCCATCTCCGCGACGAACATCGGCAGGACGTCCGGCGGGTACGCCGTGTACTTCTCGCTCGTGCGGGACCGGCTGGCATCGAACACGGAGACCATGACGCTCATGGGACTCATCCTCGCAGTGGACGCAAGCCCGTGATCAGGATCTCGACGTAGCGGTCAGGTTCGGTGACCGGCACGCCTCCGGCGGTCGCGGCCGCACGCATGCCGCAGACCAGCCGTCGGAGGTCGTCCGGAGTGATGTCGGAGCGCACGAGCCCCGCGTCCGCGGCGCGTTCGAGGAGCCCACCGACGGCGACGACGAGGTCCCCGGCGAGCTCCATGGTGTCCGAGCACGAGAACCCGCCGCCGGTCAGCAGGTCGCCGAGGGCCGTGTCGTCCCGGAGTCCGCGGAACGCCTCGCTGACGACTCCGCGGAACGCGTCGTCCGGATCGGGCAGCGCCACGGCGACACGGACGCGGTCGAGCATCGACTCGAACGCGTCGATCGCGAGTGCCTCGAGCAGGTGCTGCGGGGTGGGGAAGTGTCGGTAGGCGGTGCCGACACCGACCCCGGCCTCTCGTGCGACGGCGTTGAGCTGCAGGGGCTCGCCGCGGTCCAGGTGCGTCCGCGCGACGTCGAGCAGCGCCGTGCGGTTCCGGAGGGCGTCGGAGCGCAGCGAGTCCGGGCGGGCGAGGTCGGTCATTCGGACAGTCTATCCGGTTGTGCTAGCGTTCCGGATAGATCATCCGAATACAGCCAGGAGACGTCATGCAACCCCTCCCGTGGGAACTCGCCCAGATGCCCGACCAGCACGGGAGGACCGTCGTCGTCACCGGCGCGACCGGCGGGCTCGGGCTCGTCGTCGCCACACGGCTCGCCGCGGCCGGTGCACGCGTCGTCGCCGGGGTCCGTGACCTGGAGAAGGCGGCTCGGGTCCTGCCCGTAACGGATGGTCTGGAGGCTCGGCTCGTCGACACCGCGTCCGTCGCCTCCGTCAGGGCCTTCGCCCAGGGCCTCGTGGACGACGGGATCGTCGTCGACGCGCTGGTCAACAACGCCGGCGTCTCCGCCGCGCGCTTCGCGCTCGGCGTCGACGGCGTCGAGCGGACGTGGGCGACGAACGTCGTCGGACCCGCCGTGCTCGCCGACGCGATGCTGCCGGTGCTCGGCGGACCGGCCTCCAGGGTGGTCCTCGTCGGGTCGAACCTGTCGCAGCGGACGTCGCGCGTGCCCGACCTCGATGCGGTGAACCGGGCCGCGGATTACCGGCAGTTCGCGGCGTACACCGACTCGAAGACGGCGGCGGCCGCCCTCGCGGTGGACCTCGGGTCCCGGCTCCGGGAGTCGGGCTCGCCGGTCCGGTCGGTGATCGCGCATCCGGGCATCGCCGCGACCGGGATGAACGGCCAGGCGGAGACGACGGTGGCCAGGGTCGCGGGCCGGATCGCTCGCCTCGCTGCCCGCACCGCGGAGGACGGCGCACGATCCACCATGTGGGCCGCGACCGTGCCGGACGTCCCAGAGAGCACCTTCGTCGGACCGGCGCTCCGCCGGGGTGACCGTCGGCTGCATCCCGTGCCGGTGCGCGGGGCGGCCGCAGATCCGGCTTTCCGTGCGCGCGTCCGTGCGTTCGTGGACCAGATCGTGGCGCGCACTTCCGCCTGAGGGTGGTCGCCGCGGTCTGTGCGGTGCCTCAGACTGGAGGCATGCCGGAACTCCCTGTCGTCTTCGAAGTCGGCTCGATGATCGCCCTCGTCGCGATCCTGCTGGCGGACCTGCTCATCGTGGCTCGTCGTCCGCACGTGCCGACGCTCAAGGAGTCGGCGACCTGGGTCGGGCTGTACGTCGGGCTCGCGCTGGTCTTCGCCGTGGCGATGTTCGTCTTCGCGGGCGGCGAGCCCGCCGGGCAGTTCGTCGCCGGGTGGCTGACCGAGTACAGCCTGAGCATCGACAACCTCTTCGTCTTCGTCATCATCATGGCGCGGTTCTCGGTCCCGAAGCAGATCCAGCAAGAGGTGCTCATGCTGGGCATCATCATCGCCCTGGTGCTCCGCGGCGTCTTCATCCTCGTCGGTGCCCAGCTCATCGAGGACTTCTCCTGGATCTTCTACCTCTTCGGTGCCTGGCTGATCTGGACGGCGATCCAGCAGCTCCGCGACGAGGACGGCGACGACCAGAAGGACGGCCTCGTCGTCCGGCTGCTGCGCCGACGCGTGCGTCTGACCGACACCTTCGACGGCATGAAGTTCCGCACCACGAAGGACGGCGTCCGACACTTCACACCGCTGCTCGTCGTCCTGATCGCCATCGGCACGACCGACCTGCTGTTCGCGCTCGACTCGATCCCCGCGATCTTCGGCATCACCGAGAGCGCGTTCATCGTGTTCACCGCGAACGTGTTCGCCCTGATGGGCCTGCGGCAGCTGTACTTCCTGCTCGGTGGACTCCTCGAGCGGCTCGTCTACCTGAAGTACGGGATCGCGTTCATCCTCGCCTTCATCGGCGTGAAGCTCGTGCTGCACGCACTGCACGGCAACGAGCTGCCCTTCCTCAACGGCGGGGACGGCGTCGCATGGGCTCCGGAGATCCCGACGTGGGTCTCGCTCGTCGTCATCCTGGTGGCGATGGCCGCGTCGACGCTGGCGAGCGTCGTCCGTCTGCGCCACGACGGCGGGACGACGGACGATCAGGAGAGCAGCACCGAGCAGCCCGCACGTACCTCGGACTGACGCCCCGCTGCCTCCGGGCGGGGGCGTTCAGCCGAGGGGACGCCCGTCGGCCCAGACCCGCTGCACCTCGAACGACGGCGACAGCGCCACGAGGTCCGCTGCGAACCCCGGCGCGAGACGGCCCAGGCGGTCGCCGAGCCCGAGCGCCGCGGCCGGCACACTCGTCAGCGCTGCGACGGCAGCGGGGAGTGGCTGTCCGGCGAGGGTGACGGCGTTTCGCAGCGCGACGTCCTGCGTGAGCGTCGACCCCGCGATGGTCTCCGTCCCGGCGACGTGAGCGACACCGTTCGTCACGGTCACGTCGAGGGAGCCCAGCGTGTAGCATCCGTCCGCCGCGCCGGCGGCACCCATCGCGTCCGTGATGAGTGCGACCCGCCCCGGGGCCGCGCGGAACAGGGTCTCCGCGACGACGGGGTGCACGTGGACGCCGTCGAGGATGAGCTCGAGGGTCACGCGGTCGTCGGCGACGGCGGCCCCGATCGGACCGGGAGCCCGGTGGTGCAGGCCCGGCATCGCGTTGAAGGCGTGGGTGAGCACCGTCGCGCCGGCGTCGAACGCGGCGCGTGCCTGGTCGAGGGTGCCGACGGTGTGGCCTACGGCGACGACGACGCCAGCGGACACGAAGGTGCGGACCGCGACGAGTGCGTTCGGCAGCTCTGGTGCGATCGTCACCTGCCGGATGACACCGTCGCCGGCCGACAGCAGCTCGTCGACGGCAGCGGGCGTCGGGTCGACCAGGAAGTGCTCGTTGTGGGCGCCCTTGTTGTGCGGGGAGAGGAACGGCCCCTCGAGGTGCACGCCGAGCACGAGCGGGTCGGTGTCCATCACGGTGCGGATCCGCTCGAGCGACGACGCGAGTGCGGGAACCGGGTTCGCGACGAGCGACAGGACCGATCGGGTCGTGCCGTGTGATCGGTGCATCGCGAGGGACTCGGCGAACGAGTCGTCCTCGTAGGACTCCGTCGCCCCACCGTGCCCGTGCAGGTCGATGAACCCCGGGGTCAGGATCGCGTCGCCGAGCTCGACGACCTCGTCCGCGGCAGGTGCTTCGGGACCGGAGCCGACCGCGTGGACGGTGTCACCGGTGATGAGAACCCAGCCGTCGGTGGTGGACCCGGACACGTCGACGACGTGCCGGGCGCGGACCAGGGTGCGCGGAGCCTCCAGGCCGGGCGCGCCGGGCGCGCCGGAACCGCCGCTCACCGCGTCTCCCGCCGGAACGTGACGATTCCGGAGACCGCAGCCACCACGATGAAGACCAGGCCGACGACCGGGTGCCCGATCGAGATCCAGCAACCACCGGCCGCGACGATCAGGGCCACCTCGACGATGGTCTTGCCGACCGCATCCGTCTCGATCGGGGACCGCGGCGACCGGAAGAAGTACCAGACGACGATCGCGAAGACGGGCGCGCCGATCATGAAGAGGATCCCGGGCATCGGGAACGGCCACGCGATGTAGCCCCAGTACGCCAGCGAGAGCAGACCGAAGGTGCACACCACGACCCGCAGGACCTTCCAGGGGTCGAACTCGCGTCGGGGCTTGCCGATCGCGGACGGATCCGGAGTGTCGCCCCAGTCCATCGGGGAGCGTGGTGCGTTGCTCATGGTGCCTACTTGAAGATGATCGTGCGGGCGCCGTCGAGCAGGACTCGGTCCTCTGCGATCCAGCGCACCGCCTGGGTGAGGGTCCTGGACTCCTCGTCCTGGCCGATCGACACCAGCTCGGACGGGTCCTTCGTGTGGTCGACGCGGACGACGTTCTGCTCGATGATCGGCCCCTCGTCGAGGTCGCTCGTGACGAAGTGCGCCGTCGCACCGATCAGCTTCACGCCGCGGGCGTGCGCCTGCCGGTACGGGTTCGCCCCCTTGAAGCCGGGCAGGAACGAGTGGTGGATGTTGACGGCGCGGCCCTTGAGCGCGGCGCAGAGCTCCGGCGACAGGATCTGCATGTATCGCGCGAGGACGACGAGCTCGATGTCGTGTTCCTCCACCGCCTCGAGGATGCGACGTTCCATCGCGTCCTTGCTGGACGCGTCGGTGACCGGGCGGTGCTCGAACGGGACGGAGTAGAACGCCGCGAGCTCGGACAGGTCCGCGTGGTTCGACAACACCAGCGGCACGTCGATCGGGAGCTGGCCGCCACGCTGCCGGTAGAGCAGGTCGTTCATGCAGTGCCCGGCCTTCGACACCAGGACGAGCGTGCGCATCGGCCGGCCGACGACGTCGAGCTGGACGCGCATGCCGTAGCGCTCGATCACGGGCGCGAGGGCCTGCTCGAAGGTCGCGCGGTCGACGGGCGCCATCACCTGCAGGCGCATGAAGAACGTGTTCGTGTCGTGGCTGGAGAACTGCTGCGACTCGGTGATGTTGCCCTGCGCCTGCACGACGGCCCCGGAGACGGCGTGCACGATCCCGGGCTGGTCGTCGCAGACCAGCGTGAGGGTCCAGTGCGTGGGGGTGCTCGCGGGCGTCGGGTCGGTCACGGGTTCAGGGTACCGGGGCGGGGCCGCTGCGCGGTGCGGACGGGAGGCTCGGTGCGGGTCCGGCGCGCGGGCTGCGGCCGGGCGGGAGGCGCGGCGCGTGGCGCGCCGGGTGGCGCGGCTGGTGGCGCGGTTCGCGTCCGCACAACCGAAAGCACAGCGCGCCACGTGATCCCGTTGTGCGGTGTGCTTTCCGTTGTGCGGCCGGTCGCGGACCGGCGCCGCGCCTGCGCTGCGCGTGGCGCGCCGGCTCAGCGCGCCGCGCGGGCCCCCAGCGCGCGGTCGGAGACCGTCAGCGCGGTGAGCAGGATCGCGATCCCCACGATGACCCACCCGAGGACGTGCAGGTCCGCCGTGGTCGGACCCTCGCCGAACACCCCGCCGATGAGCGACGACGCGGCGATCGCCCCGATGTAGACGCTCGTCCGCGAGAGCCCTGCAGCGGTGCCGATCGACTCCGGCGGGACGATCTTGTACAGCGCCGCCTGGTTCGAGACCGACGCGAGTGCCTGGGGGATGCCGAACAGCGCCGGCGCCAGGGCGAGCAGCACGACGGGCGAACCGGTGTGCAGCCCGAGCAGAAGCACGCCGCCGACGATCGGTACGACCGCGGCGACGACGAGCGGCCCGCGGACGGCCGTCTTCCGAGCGACGAGGAACGACACGATCCCGGCGACGATCGCCGCGGGGAGCTGGATGTACCCGGCCTGGTCGCTCGAGTACCCCGCGACGTCCTGCACCCACTGGGAGAACCCGTACGTCATCGTGTACGCGAGCATGTAGACGAGGAACAGCCGGACGTAGGTGCGGGACAGCGCCCCGTTCCGCGCGAGCATCCGCACGTCGATGAACGGCTTCGCCGCCCGGAGCTCCCAGACGATCAACGCCGCCAACAGCACGATCGCGACGCCGAGCAGCCACCAGAGCCCTGCCGAGATGTCGAGCAGGAACACCAGGAGCGCCGACACCGTGCCCGTCATGAGGACCATGCCGAACGGGTCGAGCGCCGTCAGCACGGGGACGTCGGCGTCGTAGCGGGGTCGGAGCCGGTCGGACGGCAGCCAGAGCCCGGCGACGACGAGGCCGAACACCGCCATCGGGACGTTCACGAGGAAGATCGCGTGCCACCCGAACGCCGCGATGAGTGCGCCACCGAGGGGCGGCCCCGCCGCGGCAGAGACCAGCGAGGTGATCGAGAGCGCACCGAGGACGAGCGGCGGGGTGGGCTTGCCGATCCGGGCGGAGTGCTGCCGGAGCGTGGTGAGCGCCGCCGGGTACGCCGACGAGGTCCCGATGCCGATGAGCACCCGCGCGAACACCGCGCCGCCGAACCCCGTCAACACCTCGGGCACGATGCCGGCGATCCCGACGACGACGAGTCCGGCCATGAAGACCTTCTTCGGCCCGAACCGGTCCGCGAGCTTCCCCATCGTCGGCTGGGCGATCGCGCTCGCCAGGTACAGCGCCGCGACGAGCCAGATCGCCTGCGAGGCGCCGATCCCGAGGTCGCGGGAGATCGGCGCGAGGGCGACGGAGACCATCGTCGTGTTGATGGGGTTGAGCAGCGGTCCGACGAGGATCGGGACGAGGAGCTTCGGCCCGAAGCCGGAGCCCTTCGGGTGGCTCGTCGAGGTGACCGGGGTGGGTGCGGTTGCGGTGGACGTGGTGGGGTGCCTTTTCGACGTGGTCGGGGAGGTGCGGCCTGGAGGCTCGGCGAGCGTCGACGACGCCCGTCACGCCGGGCAGGCGGTCACCGCTCGACGAGGGTTCCGAGGATGGTGAGGGACCGCGCGACGGTCGCGCGGTCATCGGGGTCGAGCGCGGCGAGGCGCTCGGCGAGCAGCCGGGTGCGGGAACGCTGGGAGTCCCTGCGGGCAGCATGCCCGGCGTCGGTCGCGCTGACGATCGTGCGACGGCCGTCGGTCGGGTCCTGCGTGCGCTCGACGAGCCCGAGGTCCTCGAGCGCCTGGACCGTCGCGCCCATGGACTGCGGGCGGACCCCTTCGGCTCGGGCGAGTGCCGCGGTCGTGGATGCGCCGTCGCGGACGAGCCGTCCGAGGGCTGCCGACTGCGACGCGGTGACGTCGTCGGCCTTCCCGGCGAGGAGGGTCCGGCGGATCCGGCCGTGCATGGCGAGGATCTCGTCAGCCAGGTCGGTCTCGGTCTCCAGACGGCTGTTCACGTCACCGACGGTACGCTTCGGAAGGTGGACTTGCAAGTTTGCCTTCCGGTTTCGACTCAGGTGTCGAAGACGATCCGGCGCTTCGTGACGACGAACCCGGCGCGCTCGAACGCCCGGCGCATCGGGGTGTTCGCCGCATCGGTGGTGCCGACCACCCGGTCCTCCCCGGTGTCGGCGTGGACGCGGAGCCCTTCGCCGAGGAGCGCGTCGACGACCCCGCGACCCCGATGCTGCGGCAGGACGCCGATGTAGCTGATCGCGGCGTCGTAGGCCGTCCGGGTGGCGAGCACGAACCCGACCGTGAGGCCGTCCGTGTCGACCGCGATCCGCCAGTCCTCGCGCCGGCCGGGCAGCGACCGGTAGAAGTCGAGGTCGTCGGCCGCGGTGCCCCTGGCGCCCAGCCGTTCGACGGTCGCGACGGTGTGGGCGTCGAGCGACCCGACCGTGACCCGGGCGAACAGGTCCGTGAACTCGGCGTCGTCGCCCTCGCGGAAGCGGAACGAACCGGTGTCCGGCACCCCGGCCGACGGGGTCCAGGCGACGCTGACACGCTCGGTCGTCCGGACCAGTCCAGCCGCCTGCGCTGCCTCCGTTCGCCACGCGACCGCGGCGACGGCGGACGGGTCGTCGTGCCAGTCCACCGCGACGTCGACGATCCACTCCGGGAGCGTCCCGAACGACTGCGCGCCCGCCCGGATCAGCCCCGTGGCGATCGCCACGCGGTCGCCGTGCTCCGACGCGGACACGATCACGTCGTCGAGCGTGCTCGGCGTCGCGGCGTCGGCACCGCCCCACCAGATCGCCCGCCCCACCGGACGACCGTCGCGCTCCGCGAGGAACGACCACTCCGGGCGGTGGTTCCGCGCCGCCGACTCCTGCCGGTACCGGTCCGCAACGGTCCACGCGACCGGTTCCGACGTCGAGAAGGCGAGCAGGGCCTCCCGGTCGGATGCCGTGGACGCGCGGAAGGTGAGCGTCACCGCTGGTCTGTCATCGCTGGTCCGTCATCGTCGTGACCAGGTGCTCCTGGACGTACCCGAGCCAGTCGTAGACGTCGCGGAGGCCGACGGCGGCGGCCGACGTGCGCGTCGCGTCCTCGGTCGCCTGGTCCACGATCCCCAGCCGGTCCGCGATCGTCAGGCGCAGGTCGGTCAGGCACCGGAGCCAGGACTGCTCGTCGGACGCGGTGAGCGCGCCGTCCTTCGCGCCGGTGAGCCAGTCGTGGACGACCTGCGCGTTCGCGGACTTCGCCGAGCGGAGATCGCTCTGCGTGTACCGCCGGAACTCGGCGCTCGCCGCCCGATCGCCCGGGTAGGCGTCCGGGAACATCCGAAGCGTCACCGGATCGGAGTCCATGTCGCCGTCGAGGATCTGCCGGAGCTGCTCGGTGAGGCTCATCAGCACCTCGCGCTCGCCGGAGGCCAGGCCGAGGTGGATGCCGTCCCCGCGACGGACGAACGGGATCACGCTTCGGGTGCCCGGTCGACGGTCGCCTGGAGGCCGTACCCGTGCATCGCCTCGACGTGCCGCTCCATCTCCTCGCGGTGGCCGGTCGCCACGATCGCGCGTCCCTCGGAGTCGACCTGGTGCATCAACCGCTCGGCCTTGGCCGCCGGGAACCCGAAGTAGCTCTGGAAGACGTAGGTGACGTACGACATCAGGTTGACCGGGTCGTCCCAGACCACGGTGACCCACGGCACGTCGGCGCGCGTGCTCGTGACTTCGTCGACGTCCGGCGACAGCATGGTCATGTCTCCAGGGTGACACAGGCTGGGCGGCTCGGTACGATCGTCACGTCGCGACTGGCGTTGGATGGGTCACCATCGGGAAGCGACACCTGACACGGTGCGCTGCCGTACGCCTGGGCAGCGCGCACCGACCGTCCGAGCACGACCGCATGGTCGTCCGCACACCGTAGGAGTCCCGTGTCCATCACCGATCTGCCCGCTCCGTCCGCACCGTCGAACACCGCGCAGTCCGCCTTCAACGCCCCGCTCGCCGAGGTCGACCCCGAGATCGCCGCGGTCCTGCAGAACGAGCTCGGCCGCCAGCGCGACACCCTCGAGATGATCGCGTCCGAGAACTTCGTCCCGCGCGCCGTCCTCGAGTCGCAGGGCTCCGTCCTGACGAACAAGTACGCCGAGGGCTACCCGGGCAAGCGCTACTACGGCGGCTGCGAGTTCGTCGACGTCGCCGAGCAGCTCGCCATCGACCGGGCGAAGGCCCTGTTCGGTGCCGCCTACGCGAACGTGCAGCCGCACTCCGGCGCAAGCGCGAACGCCGCGGTCCTGCACGCCATCGCCTCGGCCGGCGACACGATCCTCGGCCTCGAGCTCGCCCACGGCGGCCACCTGACCCACGGCATGAAGCTCAACTTCTCCGGCCGCATCTACAACGCCGTGTCCTACGGCGTCGACCCGGAGACGTTCGAGGTCGACTACGACGACATCCGCGCGAAGGCGATCGAGCACCAGCCGAAGGTCCTCATCGCCGGCTGGTCGGCGTACCCGCGCCAGCTCGACTTCGCGAAGTTCCGCGAGATTGCGGACGAGGTCGGCGCGACGCTCTGGGTGGACATGGCGCACTTCGCCGGACTCGTCGCCGCGGGCCTCCACCCGTCGCCACTGCCGCACGCCCACGTCGTGTCGTCGACGGTGCACAAGACGCTCGCCGGTCCGCGCTCCGGCATCATCCTGTCCAACGAGGAGTCGCTCTTCAAGAAGCTGAACTCCGCGGTGTTCCCCGGACAGCAGGGCGGCCCGCTCATGCACGTGATCGCCGCCAAGGCGACCGCGTTCCTGCTCGCCGGCCAGCCGGAGTTCAAGGACCGCCAGGAGCGCACGCTCCGCGGTGCGAAGCTGCTCGCCGATCGGCTCACCCAGTCCGACGCCAAGGCCGCCGGCATCGACGTCCTGACCGGCGGCACCGACGTGCACCTGGTGCTCGTCGACCTGCGCGAGTCCGAGGTCGACGGCAAGCAGGCCGAGGACCTGCTGCACGAGGTCGGCATCACCGTGAACCGCAACTCTGTGCCGTTCGACCCGCGTCCGCCGATGGTCACCTCGGGTGTCCGCATCGGCACCTCGGCGCTCGCGACGCGTGGCTTCGGTGACGCCGAGTTCACCGAGGTCGCGGACATCATCGCGCTGACGCTCATGCCGAACCCGGACGTCGAGGCGCTGTCCGCGCGGGTGAAGGCGCTGACCGACGCGTTCCCGCTCTACGCGTGAGCGGCGCCGTGGCCGACCTGCCCCGGGCGCTCTGGGCGGGTGAGGGCAGTGCCGTCCGCATCGACGGAACCGCCCTCGCCGCCCAGACGCTCGACGACCTGAAGGTCCGGATCGACCGGCTGCACGACCACGGGTTCCGGCCAGGGCTCGGCACGATCATGGTCGGCGAGAACCCGGGCTCGGTGTCCTACGTGGCCGGGAAGCACAAGGACTCGGCACGGATCGGACTCGACTCGGTCCGCATCGACCTCCCGGAGACCGCGAGTGCTGCGGACATCCGGGCGGCGATCCTGCAGATGAACGACGACCCCCGGGTCACCGCGTTCATCGTGCAGCTCCCGCTGCCGCAGGGCATCGACCCGATCCCGATGCTCGAGCTGATGAACCCGGCGAAGGACGCCGACGGCCTGCACCCGACCAACCTCGGCGAGCTCGTGCTCGCCGTCCCCGGTGGTGCCGGCACGATCGACGCGCCGCTGCCGTGCACCCCGCGCGGCATCGTCGCCATGCTCGAGGCCTACGGCGTCCCGATCCGCGGGCAGCACGTCACGATCATCGGGCAGGGGCTGACGGTCGGCCGGCCGTTGGGCTTGCTGCTCACCCGGCTCGAGGCCACCGCCACCCTGACGCACTCCCTGACCGAGGACGTCGCCGCAGAGTGCCGTCGCGCCGACATCATCGTCGCGGCCGCCGGTGTCGCCGGGCTCGTGCAGCCGGAATGGGTCAAGCCGGGCGCTGCCGTGATCGACGTCGGCATCAGTCGTGTCGTCGACGAGTCGACCGGCAAGGCGAAGCTGCGCGGCGACGTCGACCCCGCGGTCGCCGAGGTCGCCGGGTTCCTCTCCCCGACGCCGGGTGGCGTCGGACCGATGACCCGCGCGATGCTGATGAAGAACGTGGTCGAGGCCGCGGAGCGCCACCTGAAGTAGGCGCCGCAGGGTCCTTCTCGCTCGGTCCGTCCCGCCGGGTCCCGTGCGTGCTAGCGTCGCGCCATGGGGGAGCAACTGGTGACCGCGCCGGTCATGGCCGTCGAGGGACATCGATTCCGGATCCGCGGATGGATGGTCGCGGCGGTTGCCGTCGTCGCGGTGTTCGTGTTCCGCGCCGTCTCGGTCTGGAGCGTCAGCGCGGACTACGGCGGCGTCGACGCAGACGGGCACTGGATCGATGCGCAGGGCGCCGTCGTGCCGAGCGCCCCGCCATCGGTGTCGGTGGTCGGACACGCGTCGCCGCTCGTCCTCGTGCTCATCGTGCTCGCCGGTGTCGTCGGTGTGACGCTCCCGGCGACGCTCGCCCGGTACGGCCGGGACCGCGCGGGGCGGATCGTCCGGGTCGTGGCGCTCGTCGCGATCCCGGTGCTCGTCGCCGTCGGCGTGGGGGTCTACTCGTTCTGGCAGTCCGACGTCGTGCTGGACCAGGTCCAGCACCAGACGCTGCCGATCACGTCCTTCCCGTGGGGCGGCGCGACCGTCACCGTGGGGCACATGACCCGCTGACGGGCGGGGCGGGGTGGGGCGGCGCCGCGCCGCGCAGTGCCGCTCAGGCGTCTCGGCGCGCGCCCTGGTCCGCGTGCACGGTGAACACCGAGGGCTCCCGGTACCCGGCTTCGGCGAACGCAGCCGTCACCTCGGCGCCGATCGCCTCGCGCTGTGCGGCATCGACGAGCGCGATCGCGGCACCACCGAACCCACCGCCGGTCATGCGCGCCCCGACGGCTCCGTTCGCCATCGCGGTCGCCACCGCGAGGTCGAGTTCGGGCACCGAGATCTCGAAGTCGTCGCGCATCGACGCGTGCGATGCGACGAGCAGGTCACCGATCGCCCGGGGACCGTGCTCGCGCAGCGTGCGGACGGTGTCGAGGACGCGCTGGTCCTCGGTCACGACGTGGCGCACACGGCGGAAGGTCTCGTCGTCCAACAGGTCGGCGGCACGCGGCAGGTCGTCGACGGTCACGTCACGGAGTGCCTCGACGCCGAGCGCCTGAGCACCCCGTTCGCAGGACTCCCGACGGGCCTTGTACCCACCGGTCGCGTGCGCGTGCTCGACACGGGTGTCGATCACCAGCACTTCGAGTCCGTTCGCCGACAAGGCCATGTCCACCACGGCGGTGTCGAGCGTGCGGCAGTCGAGGAACACGACGGCGTCCCGCTCACCGAGGAGCGACGCGGACTGGTCCATGATCCCGGTCGGTGCGCCGACAGCGTGGTTCTCGGAGTACTGCCCGACGCGTGCGAGCTGCTTGCGGTCGAGGCCGAGTTGCCACAGGCCGTTGAACGCCAGCGCGACGCCGCACTCGATCGCGGCGCTCGACGACAGGCCGGCACCCACGGGGACGTCGGACTCGATGAAGACGTCGAACCCGGCCTTGTCCGACAGGTCAGCGCCCTGCTCCTGCAGTGCCCAAGCGATACCGAGCACGTACGCCGACCAACCGTCCATCGCGTCCGGTTCGAGGTCGTCGAGTGCGAGCGAGACGACGGACTCCGGGTCGAAGGCCGATGCGACACGCAGCACCCGGTCCGTCCGCGGAGCGATGGACGCCGTCGTGCGACGGTCGATCGCGAACGGCAGGACGTAGCCCTCGTTGTAGTCGGTGTGCTCACCGATCAGGTTGACCCGCCCCGGGGCGGAGTACCGCACCGTCGGCTCGTACCCGAACACCTGCTGGAACGTCATGCTCGTTCGATCCCTCCTCGGATGAACTCGGCCTGCTGTTCGGGGACGACATCCCCGATCCAGGCACCCATGGCGGCTTCGCTGCCGGCCAGGAACTTCAACTTCGTCTCCGCCCGACGCGGCGACGTGATCTGCAGCATCAGCCGCACGGTGTCACGAGCGGTGTGCACCGGTGCCTGGTGCCACGCGGCGATGTACGGCGTGGGGTCGCCGTAGAGCTGGTCCATCCCGCGGGTCAGCCGCAGGTGCATGTGCGCGAGCTCGTCCTTCTCGGCATCGGTCAGGCCGGCGAAGTCGGGGACGTGGCGGTGCGGGAGCATGTGGATCTCGAGCGGCCAGCGAGCGGCGAACGGCACGAAGGCGGTGAAGTGCTCACCAGCGAGGACGACCCGGTCGGAGTCGCGCTCGTTCGCGAGGTGCTGCTCGAACAGGTCCGGTCCGAAGCGCTCGATCGAGTCGAGGAGTCGCTGCGTGCGCGGCGTCACGTACGGGTAGGCGTAGATCTGCCCGTGCGGGTGGTGCAGCGTGACGCCGATGGCTTCGCCCCGGTTCTCGAACGGGAACACCTGCTGGATGCCGGGCATCGCGGAGAGCGCAGCGGTGCGGTCGGCCCACGCTTCGACCACGGTGCGGGCCCGCGACTCCGAGATGGACGCGAACGACCCGGCGGTCTCGGGGGAGAAGCACACGACCTCGCAGCGACCGACCGACCGGAACGTCCGGTTCAGGCCGACCTCGGTCAGCGAGTCCAGCGAGCCCGGAGCGTCGACGGCCTGCAGTGCCGGGCCGAACGAGGGCGACCGGTTCTCGAACACCGCGACGTCGTACGCGCTCGGGATCTCCGACGGGTTCGCCGCGGACTGGGGCGCGAGCGGGTCCTGGTCGGCCGGGGGCAGGAACACGCGGTTCTGCCGGCTGCTGGCGATGGAGACCCACTCGCCCGTGAGGACGTCCTGGCGCATCTGCGCGGTGGCCGGACGCGGGTCGAGGGTCCGCTCGTCGATGCGACGCTCGGCGGGCAGCGTCGTGTCCTCATCGTCGAAGTAGATGAGGTCGCGGCCGTCCGCGAGCTTCGTCGCGCGCTTGGTGATCACCGGACGAGCCTACTCGATGAACGAAGGATTGCGAAAGTGATCGGAAGCAGACGAAACTAGCGTTGTGAGCGACGACGACCTCTTCCTCGCCGGCGCGATGCCGGCGCCGCTGCGGCAGGAGCGCATCGTCGCCATCGTCGACGGCGCACCCGGCATGGTGCGCACGACGGCGCTCGCCGCGGCACTCGGCACGAGCGAGGTGACGGTCCGCCAGGACCTCGCGATCCTCGACCGGGAGGCTCGGCTCAAGCGGGTGCACGGCGGCGCGCTCCGCCTCGGGGCCGGTTCCGGCGAGCGGCCGTTCGAGGAGACCGCCGTCGAGCACCAGGTCGCGAAGGCCGCCATCGGCCGCGCCGCGGCCGCGCTCGTGCGGTCCGGCCAGTGTGTCGTCCTCGACGTCGGCACCACCCCGGCCGCCGTGGCCGAGGCGTTGGTCGCGCGCGAGGACCTCGTGGACGTCACCGTCGTCACGAACTCGCTGACGACCGCGCTCGCACTCGAACGTGCCGTCCCCCGGTTCACGGTCATCGTCACCGGTGGGACGCTCCGGCCGCTCCAGCACTCGCTCGTCGCACCCTTCAACAACACCCTGCTGCCGATGATCGCCGCCGACGTGGTGTTCCTCGGTGGGACGGGCGTGGACGTCGAGCACGGGCTGACCAACGTGAACCTTCCAGAGACCGAGGCGAAGCGCATGCTCGCCACCCACGCCGGGCGTACGGTCGTGGTGGCGGACGGCTCGAAGTTCGGGCGCGCCCACGTCGGGGTCGTCAGCGGCCTCGAGGACATCGACGTCGTCGTGACCGCGGAAGCGCCACCGGAGCTCGTCGAGCAGGTGCGCGCCGCCGGGGTCGAGGTCGTCGTCGCCGACGGCGGACAGACGGACGGCACCGCATCGGGAAGGAACCACAGCGCATGACCGCAGCACCCACCGGGGGCCAGTACCACCTCCGTCACGCCGGCCCGGACGGGGTCGTCGAGGCGGTCGTCACCGAGGTCGCAGCCGGTATCCGCGAACTCCGGGTCGCCGGGTTCGACCTGACCGAGCCCTTCTCGGCGTCGGAGGCTCCGGCGGGAGCAAACGGCATCGTCCTGGTCCCGTGGCCGAACCGCGTCGCCGGCGGGAAGTGGGAGCTGGACGGCAAGGCCCAGCAGCTCGACGTCTCCGAGCCGAAGTACGGCAACGCCTCGCACGGGCTGCTCCGGTTCTCGCCGTACCGCGTGGTGTCGCAGACGGAGACCAGCGTCCTGCAGGAGGCGACGATCCACCCGCAGCACGGCTGGCCGTTCACGCTCGAGACGCGGGTGCACCACGAACTCGTCGACGACGGCATCCGCGTCACCCACGAGATCACGAACCGCTCCGGCGTGCGTGCCCCGTTCGCCGTCGGGGCGCATCCGTACCTGCGCGCCGGCGACACCCCCGCGGAGGACCTCGTCATCACGCTCGACGCCGCGACGGCCTTCACCGTCGACGACAAGCGCATCCCGAACGGCACCGAGCCCGTGGAGGGGACCGGTGTCGATCTCCGCGCCGGTCGTCGTGCGGGCGACTCGGACCTCGACACCGCGTACACCGACGTGACGCCGGATTCCGAGGGGGTCCGCCGCACGACCTTGCACGGGCCGGAGGGTGACGGCGTCCAGCTCTGGCAGGACGAGTCGTTCCCCTACGTCCAGGTGTTCACGTCGCGGGAGTTCCCGCGGGGTGACGGCAAGGGCCTGGCCGTCGCGGTCGAGCCGATGACCGCGCCCGCCGATGCCCTCAACTCCGGCGAGGGGCTCCGATGGCTGGAACCCGACGAGACCTGGACCGGTTCCTGGGGCATCCGTCGCGTCTGGTCCTAGACCAGCGAGCCGGAGCCGAGCGCGAGCTGCTCAGCCGCGGCGCATCCGCAGGGCTTCGACCGCGAGCGACTCGGAGGCGTAGCGCCCGATCTCGTGCGCCCACGCGGGGTCGTCGCCGCGGAGGGCGATGAACTGCTTGCGCTGCCGGCACACGTAGCCGAGCACGCTGGAGGCGGTCGCGACCTCGACGAAGTCCTTGCGGATGTGCCGGGTGCTGACCTGGGCGTTCCGCCGGAGCGTGTCCAGCAGGAGCTGGTCGCTCATCGTGGTGTTGGTCGCTGCTGCGAGCTCGACGATGCGGCGCGCGTCCCCGCTGGTGCTGGACTGCGTGGCGTCGATGTGCTCGATCACGGTGTACCCCGTTCGTTCTGCTTCAGGTGGTGCGTTCGATCCACGAGGAGTGGATGCGGGAACGACACTATCGGCGACATCCCAACAGACCGCTGAACGAGACCTGAACTGTGCAGAGGGAACGCCATGAGCTCGCTGGGGGCGGCTTGTACCCCAGAGGAAGTGGAGGTGGGCCCCGTGGGGCTCGAACCCACGACCCTCGGATTAAAAGTCCGGTGCTCTACCAACTGAGCTAGAGGCCCTCGGCATCAAGGCTACCGGGACGAGCACGCCGACAACGAACGGGTGCGCAGTCCCGGCGCCTCCCGCAGGGGGAAGGTCGCCAGGACTGCGCACTCGTTCGATCTCGGGCCGGCACCACGACGAGCGCCGGCGAGGTCAGCTCCGACGGCCGGTGAGCATGCGCATGAGCCACACGATGAGTGCGATCACGGCGAGAACGATGCCGATGTACAGCAGGAACTTCAGGCTCGCGGCGAATCCGCCGACGAACAGCAGGATGACGGCGATCACGGCCAGGATGACGAGCAGCGCGTTCACGGGGTTCCTCTCTTCCACGTCCAGGAGGAGTGCCTCCCTTACGCACCAGGACGGTACCCGTCACCGCGGCTGTCCGTTCGGGGCGAACGGGAGGACGGGCGTGTCACCGGTGACGCCTACACTGCTGCGGTGCCTCGCGATCACCACCGTCCCGTCCACTTCACCGATGCCGAGTTCGCCGCCATCCAGGGCGGCGAGGACCCAGCGCTGGTGAACCGTGTCGCGCACGAGACCGCGAACGCGCTGCTCCACCGCGTCCGGCAGGACCCCGATCCCGAGGTCGTCGAGCGACTCGTGACCTACACGGACGTGCACGGCATCGAGGCCGTCGCCGAGCTCTGGGCACGCGTCGGCCCCCACACGCTTCCCGGCGCGCTCTGGCGGATCTACCTCATGCGGACGGTGATCCGGCAGAACCCGGACGAGATCGCGTTCTTGTTCACGCGCGGCACGGAGCGCATCGGCACGATCGACCAGGCCGTCGCGGGTGCCGAGGCACCGACGGGCCCCGCCGAGATCCTGACGCTCGCGGACAGCATCCTGCACGGCCTCTACACGGGCGACTTCGCCGTGGCGCTCGATCGCGGTGCCGCGTTCTGCCGCCTCGCCGCAGCGGGAGCCACGAGCGTCGCCGACGACTCGGACCTCACGGCAGAGGAGCGGGCGAGCGTGCTGACGGTCCGTGCGTTCCGGCTGTCCGAGCTGGCAGAGGACCTGTCCGCGGCTGCTGCGCTGTGGCGCCGCGACGCCCTGGACTGAGCCGACCACCCGACGAAACCGGAGCGGAAGAGCCGCACCGAGCCTCCAGGCCGGACTACCGGTCAGAAGGCAGAGAAAAACCGGGCCGCAGAAGCGCCTCTCGGCGCGAGGCCGCTCGAAGCGGCGAATTTTGGAGCCCGGGGCTTGCTGCGGCCCGGCGACACCGATTCTACGAGACTCCTGCCGTGAACGCGTCCGTGTTCACTCTCGGTGGACACATCGGTCTCGGGCGCGCCACGAAGACGGCACGATCCTGCCGGGAATCCCGAGCAATCCGACTGGCCGAGGGTGCCGAATCATCAGCGTGACGGAACTCATGGGCCGCCACACAGCGAGGGCTCCCCGTGCGACCCGACCCGGCTCACCCGGCCGGTGTAATTCCCTGCGGGTCGCACGGGACCCTCGCTGCCAAGAACCGCAGCATGGAGCAACCCGAACACCGGAAGGAGGAAAACCTGCAATGCTTGCCATCGTGGAACGCGACACCGAAGGCTGGAGCTCGACCGAGCCCGTTCCGGCGTCGCCGGATTCCCTCCTCCTCCGCGTCGCCCAGGGCGACCAGCAGGCCTTCTCGGAGCTCTACGACGAACTCGCCGGCCGCGTCCTCGGACTCATCACGCGCCTCCTCAAGGACCGTGCCCAGTCCGAAGAGGTCGCACAAGAGGTCTTCCTCGAGGTCTGGCAGCAGGCCGCCAAGTTCGACACCATCCGGGGCAGCGCCTCGAGCTGGGTGCTGACGATGGCTCACCGCCGCGCGGTGGACCGGGTGCGTGCCGCACAGGCCTCCCGGGACCGCGACACCAAGATCGGGATCCGCGACTTCGAGTCCGGCTTCGACCAGGTGTCCGAGTCCGTCGAGATCCGGATCGAGCACGAACGGGTCAGCAGGGCACTCGCCCGCCTGACCGAGTTCCAGCGGCAGGCCGTCCAGATGTCCTACTACGGCGGCTACTCGCACAGCGAGATGGCCGAACTCCTCGGGGTGCCGATCGGCACCGTGAAGACCCGTCTCCGCGACGGGATGATCAGACTGCGCGACGAGATGGGAGTGGCGTCATGACCGAACGACACGACGATCCCGCACTCCTCACGGGTGCGTACGCGCTCGACGCCCTGAGCGACGCCGAGCGTCACGAGGTCGAAGCAGCACTCGCCGAGTTCCCCGAACTCCGTGCAGAGGCCGACTCGCTCTCCGAGACCGCTCGCGCCCTGGCCTACGCGGTCGAGCCGATCGAACCGCCGGCATCGCTCAAGGCCTCGCTGATGGCCGCGATCCAGACCACGCCGCAGGTCGCTCCCGACACCGGTCGGGCTGCGCAGTCGGTCTCCGCCGCCGTCCAGGAGGCTCCGATCGCCTCCGTCACGGACGTCACCTCCGGGGGCGGCTCGGCCAGTGCCGCGGCTCGCCGTCGCTGGTTCCAGCGTCCGGCAGCGATGCTCAGTGCCGCTGCTGCGGTCGGTGTGGTGTTCCTCGGCGTCGGACTCGGCGCCGGCGGGGCGATCTTCGGGCAGGACTCCGGGCCCGGGACCAGCGCGTCCCAGGCGGCGTCCGGCCTCGACCAGATCTACGCTGCTGCAGACTTCAAGCGCTCCACCTCCCCGGTGACCGGCGGTGGCTCGGCCACGGTCGTGTGGTCGGACCAGCTCGGCAAGTCCGCCGTCATCCTCGACGGGGTGGCCGCTGCGCCGAAGGACAAGACCTACCAGCTCTGGTACATCGGCTCCGAGGCGTCGGGCGGCACGATCGAGTCCGCCGGCCTGATGAACGACGTCGACGGCGGTGTCCGCTCGGCCGTGCTGAGCGGTGCGAAGTCCGCCGGGGCGGCGGTCGGCATCACGGTCGAGCCCGCCGGCGGATCCAAGCAGCCGACGACGACGCCGATCGTCGCGGTGCCCACGGCGTAGGTCGCCCCCTTCCGACTCGGAACGACGGAGTCGCTGTCGTACGACAGCGACTCCGTCGTGCTTTGCGTGCGCGGACGCCGGGCGCCCGCAAACGACGACAACGCCGATGTCGTCCGACATCGGCGTTGTCGTTCCGAGTCACGCCACGCGAGACCCGAGAACCCTGTCGATCATCCGAAGCGGCCGGAGACGTAGTCCTCGGTGGCCTGCACGGACGGGTTCGAGAACATCGTCGCCGTGTCGTCGAACTCGATGAGCTTCCCGGGGGCGCCCGTGCCGGCGATGTTGAAGAACGCCGTCTTGTCGCTCACGCGGGAGGCCTGCTGCATGTTGTGGGTCACGATCACGATCGTGAACTCCTTCTTCAGCTCCTCGATGAGGTCCTCGATCGCCAGCGTGGAGATCGGGTCGAGCGCCGAGCAGGGCTCGTCCATCAGGAGCACGTCGGGCTGCACCGCGATCGCACGCGCGATGCAGAGACGCTGCTGCTGCCCACCGGACAGGCCCATGCCGGGCTTGTCGAGGCGGTCCTTGACCTCGTTCCAGAGGTTCGCGCCCTGCAGGGACCGCTCGACGATGTCGTCGCCCTCGGACTTCGAGATGCGCTTGTTGTTGAGCTTCACGCCAGCGAGCACGTTGTCCTTGATGCTCATCGTGGGGAACGGGTTCGGACGCTGGAACACCATGCCGACCTGACGCCGGACGATGACCGGGTCGACGCCGGGGGCGTAGAGGTCGTCGCCGTCCACCTTCACGGAACCCTCGACGTAGGCGCCTGGGATGACCTCGTGCATGCGGTTGAGCGTGCGGAGGAACGTGGACTTGCCGCAACCGGACGGGCCGATGAACGCGGTGACGGTGCGGGGCTCGATCGTCATGTCGACGCCCTCGACCGCCTTGAACTTCGAGTAGTAGACGTTGAGGCCGTCGACCTCGATGCGCTTGGACACAGTGGACCTTCCGGAGGTTCTAGCGGGAGAGCTTGGGGGCGAAGAGGCGGGTGATGAAGCGGGCCAGCAGGTTGAGCACCATCACGATGAGGATGAGCACGAGTGCTGCGGTCCAGGCCCGGTCGACGAACGGCACCGGGTTGGCGCCCTGCTGCGAGTACTGCGTGTACGCGAAGACCGGCAGCGTCATCATCGGGTTCTTGAACAGGTCGTAGTTCATGCTCGTCGTGAAGCCGGCGGTGACCAGCAGGGGAGCAGTCTCACCGATGACGCGCGCGATGGCGAGCATGACACCCGTCGTGATGCCGGCGAGCGAGGTGGGGAGGACGACCTTGATGATCGTGAGCCACTTCGGTACGCCGAGGGCGTAGGACGCCTCGCGGAGTTCCATCGGCACGATCTTCAGGACCTCTTCGGTGGAGCGGACGACGATCGGGATCATCAGGACGGCGAGGGCGACCGAGCCGACCAGGCCGAACCGGGCACCAGGGCCGAGGAACAGCGCGAAGAGCGAGTAGGCGAAGAGACCGGCGACGATCGAGGGGATGCCGGTCATGACGTCCACGAAGAACGTGATGCCGCGTGCCAGGGGTCCTCGGCCGTACTCGACCAGGTAGATCGAGGTCAGCAGGCCGATCGGCACGGCCATGAGCGCCGCGAACAGCGTGATCTCGAGCGTGCCGATCAGGGCGTGCAGCGCGCCGCCGCCGACCGAGATCACACCGCGCATCGAGTACGAGAAGAACGCCGCGTCGAAGCGGGCGAGACCGTCCGCGAGGACCGTGTACAGCAGCGAGACGAGCGGCAGGACGGCGATCACGAAGGCCGTGACGACGAGCGACGTGATCAGCCGGTCGACCGCCTTGCGCCCGCCCTCGACGATCCGGGAGACGACCACGATGAGGACGTCGAACAGGACCGTGCCGAGGAACAGCGCTGCGACGATGTTGAAGTCCTTGACCGCGCCGCCGGCGTTGAGCAGGGCGAAGACGAGGGCGAGCGCGACCCAGCTGCCGCCGAGGAGCAGCCACGGGACGGACTTGTGGAGCTTCCCGTTGGCGAAGACGTTGCCGGGGGACTGACGGAGTGCGAGGGACATCGGGGTGCGACCTCTCAGCTGACGCGCTTGCGCACGATGTACCGCGCGAGCATGTTGATGACCAGGGTGATGACGAAGAGGATCAGACCCGATGCGATCAGCGCGTTCAGGGCGGTTCCGGAAGCCTCGGCGAACTGCAGGGCGATGTTCGCCGCGATCGTGGAGGGGTTCAGCGACGTGAGCAGCTGGAAGGTGACGTTGGTCGACACCGACAGCACCAGCGCGATCGCCATCGTCTCGCCGAGCGCCCGACCGAGACCGAGCATGATCGCGGACACGATGCCGGACTTGGCGAACGGCAGGACCGACAGGCGGATCATCTCCCACCGCGTGGCCCCGAGCGCGAGTGCGGCCTCTTCGTTGAGGGTCGGCGCCTGCAGGAAGATCTCCCGCATGACGGCGGTCATGATCGGGATCGCCATGACCGCGAGCACGATCGACGCCGTCAGGATGGTGCGTCCGGTGCCGGAGATCTGCCCCGAGAACAGCGGGAACCACCCGAGGTACTCGTTGAGGAACGAGTAGAACGGCTGCACGAACCGGGCGAGCACCACGATGCCCCAGAGGCCGTAGACGACCGACGGGACCGCGGCGAGCAGGTCGATGACGTAGCCGAGCACCGGCGCGATGCGGCGCGGTGCGAAGTGCGAGATGAAGAGTGCGATCCCGATGGAGAGCGGCACGGCCATCACGAGCGCGAGGAGCGCGGACCAGACGGTGCCGAAGACGAGGGGCCCGACGTAGTCCCAGAAGTTCGCCGCCTGGTTCGGCAGCTCGCCGACCTTCGCGGAGAAGGCGGGGATGCTCTGCCACACGAGGAAGGCCGCGACGAGCGCGAGCACGACGAGGATGAGTCCGCCGGAGATCACCGAGGCGGCGGAGAAGACCCGGTCGCCGACGCGGACGACGGCCTTCGGCTTCGGGGTGGTCGTTGACCCTGGGTGGGCCGGTGCTGTCGTCATGGGACGTGGGACTCCTGTCGGGTGACGGGGAAGTGCCCCGGGGGGCGGGGGGGGGCCCCCCCCCCCGGGGGGGGGGGGGGGGGTCTTTGTGGGTTTTTAAAAAAAATACCCTG
>JASCOI010000040.1 GCA_029959665.1 Microbacteriaceae bacterium PS02333 | reverse complement strand
GCCCGGGCGGGGCGGGGGGGGCGGCGCCCCCGCGGGCCCCCCGGCCGGCCACGGCACCGGTCGGTCCCGGTCCACGCCGTCCCACAGGTCGGCGCACTCGACGCGGTCGGCGCCGTTCCGGCGCAGGTACGCGCCGGCACCCCGGTCCCCGTCGAGTTCGGCGCGGACCGCGGGCCAGTGCGCACGACCGAGGAGGACGGGGTGCCCCGGACGGCCGTCGTGGACGGCCTGGCGGAGCGTGTCCACGCGGGGTCCCGGCCCCAGGACCCGTCGGACCGCCTCGGCTGGGAGCCCGGGCAGGTCGACCAGGGTGACCAGGGCGGCATCGACCGCCGGGTCCTCGTCGAGCGCGGCGAGGCCCGTGTCGAGGGAGGCACCGATCCCGTCCCGCCACCGCTCCGCGACGGTCACGCTGAACCCTGGACGTGCGGGGACGAACGCGCGGGCCTCGTCGGCGGCAGCACCGAGGACGACCAGGACGCCGTCACAGCCGCCGTCGAGCAGTGCCCCGACGGCGAGCTCCAGCCACGGTCGGCCGGTGTCGTCACGGACAAGGGCCTTCGGCCGGCCCATGCGCGTGCCGGCGCCGGCGGCGAGGAGGAGTCCGACGGTCCGGGTCTGCATGCCCCGAGCATGCCAGTCGTCACGAGACGTGCACGCGCCTGCCCGTCGTCACGAGACGTGCACGCGCCTGCCCGTCGTCACGAGACGTTCCGTGCCGGAAGACGTTCCGTGCCGGAAACGGGACCGAAACACCCGTTTCCTAGTGTGGCGCCCACGACACCACCGATCGAGGAGATCAGCGATGGCCTGGAACCGGGGCATGATCGCGCACGGCCGACAGCCGATCCGCGCAGACGCCCTGTTCCTCCACGCCCAGATCGGACCCGTCCATGGACCTCGTCACCGTCCGCACCGTGCGGACGCCCTCGCACCGCGACGAACTCGCACTCGACCCCGGTGAGCGACCGCTCGCCGGCGGCACCTGGCTCTTCTCCGAGGAGCAACCAGGGCTGACCGGCCTCGTCGACCTCACGACGCTCGGGTGGCCGGACGTCGAGCGGTCCCCCGGGACGCTCACGATCGCGGCGACGTGCACGATCGCGTCGCTCCTGCGGCTCGCACCCGACGACGACTGGCGCGCCTGGCCGCTCGTCCAACATTGTGCGAACGCCCTCCTCGCCTCGTTCAAGGTCTGGAACGCCGCGACGATCGGCGGGAACGTCGCGGTCGGGCTGCCCGCCGGGGCGATGACCGCGCTCCTCTGCACCCTCGACGCGGTCGCCGTGGTGTGGACGCCGTCCGGTGGCTCGCGGCGGCTGCCCGTGTCGGAGCTCGTGCGAGGGGTGAGAACGCTCGACCTCGGCCCCGGCGAGGTGATCCGGGCGTTCGAGGTACCGACCGCCGCGCTCCGTGCCACGACCGGGTACCGCCGGGTCTCCCTCAGCCCGCACGGCCGCTCCGGGGCGCTCGTGACCGCCCGGTGGGACGCGAGCGGGTTCGTGCTCGTCGTCACCGCCGCCACACCCCGCCCACTCGTGCTCCGCTTCACGACGGTCCCGTCCGCGGCCGAACTGGACGCCGCGATGGCCGCGCACGACGACTGGTACGACGACCCGCACGGCTCCCCCGACTGGCGGCGAGCGGTCAGCACCCGGTTCGCACACGAGCTCCGGGACGACGCGGCGCGCGCGGGAGGTGCGTCGTGAGGTTCGAGGTCGACGGCACCCGGCTCGACGTCACGCCCGAACCGGGGCAGGTGCTGCGGACGCTCCTCCGCGAGCACGGGGTCACCTCGGTGAAGAAGGGCTGCGACTCCGGCGACTGCGGTGCGTGCTCGGTGCTCGTCGACGGGACCCCGGTGCACTCGTGCATCACCCCGGCGCACCGGCTCGAGGGGCGCACCGTCACCACGGCCGCCGGACTCGGCACCCCGGAGCAGCCGCACCCGGTACAGCGCGCGTTCGCCGACGCCGCGGCGTTCCAGTGCGGGTTCTGCACCGCCGGCTACGTCGTGACCGCGTCGACGCTCGACGGCGACGACCTCGACGACCGCCACCGGAAGCTCAAGGGGAACCTCTGCCGGTGCACCGGGTACCGCGCGATCTCCGACGCCCTGGACGGTGTCCGCAACACGGTGTGCGCCGGTGCCGGAGCAGCGGTCGGACAGTCCGTCGCCGCACCGGCAGCGATGCGCATCGTCACCGGGAACGAGGAGTACACGCTCGACGTCAGGAAGACCGAGGCGCTGCTCCATCTGGCCGTCCTCGGCAGCCCGCACCCGCATGCCCGCATCGTGTCGATCGACACCACCGAGGCCGAGGCGCTCGACGGTGTCCACGCGGTCCTCACCCACCACGACGACCCCGGCGTGCTGTTCTCCACCGGCCGGCACGAGTCCCGCCTCGACGACCCCGACGACACGCTGGTGTTCGACAGGGTGCTGCGCTTCCGTGGCCAGCGCGTCGCAGCGGTCGTCGCCGACAGCGTCCGGATCGCCGAGCAGGCGTGCGCACTCGTCCGGGTCGAGTACGAGGTCCTGCCGAGCGTGCACGACCCCGACGCCGCACGTGCTCCTGGCGCGCCGCTCCTGCACGCCGACAAGACGACGGCCGAGCACCGCATCGCCGAACCCGGTCGCAACGTCGTCGCCGCGCTGCACGGCGAGACCGGGGACGTCGAGCGCGCGCTCGCGGGCTCCGCCGCGACCGTCGACGGCACTTGGACGACGGGTCGCGTCTCGCACGCCGCGCTCGAGACGCACGCGACGCGCGGTTCCGTCGATGCGGACGGGAGGCTCGTGCTGCGGACCGCCACGCAGGTCCCGTTCCTGGTCCGGGACGAAGTGGCGCGGGTCTTCGGTCTGGACCCGGAGCGTGTCCGCGTGGTCGCGAAGCGCGTCGGGGGCGGGTTCGGCGGCAAGCAGGAGATGCTCACCGAGGACGTCGTGACGCTCGCGGTGCTCCGCACCGGTCGCAGCGTGCAGTACGAGTTCAGCCGGCGTGACGAGTTCACGATCGCCCCGACCCGGCACCCGATGCGCGTCCGGGTCCGGCTCGGTGCGACCGCGGCCGGCACGCTGACGGCCATGCACGTCGACCAGACGATGGACACCGGCGCGTACGGCAACCACGGCGTCGGCGTGATGTACCACTCCGTGAGCGAGTCGGTCGCCGTCTACCGCTGCCCGGTGAAGCGCGTCGACGCCGAGTCGGTGTACACGAACAACCTGCCGTCGGGGGCGTTCCGCGGCTACGGGCTCGGGCAGGTCGTGTTCGCGATCGAGTCGGCGATGGACGACCTGGCGCACGAGCTCGGCATCGACCCGATCGAGCTCCGTCGGCGCAACGTGATCGTGCCGGGCGATCCGCTCGTCGTGACCGACCCGCACGAGGAGTCCGACCTGCGGTGGGAGGGCAGCTACGGGCTCGACCAGTGCCTGGACCTCGTCGAGGACGCACTCGCCGCCGGGCCCGTGACCGAGGCATCCGCGATGGACGGGCCACCGCTCGACGACTCCCCGGACTGGGCGACCGGCACGGGCATCGCGCTCGCCGCCATCGCCACGATGCCGCCACGGGGCCACCACGCCCACACCTCCGTCGAGCTCACTGCGGGTGGTCGCTACCGGATCGGCGTCGGGACGGCCGAGTTCGGCAACGGGACGACGACCGTGCACACGCAACTCGTCGCCACCGCGCTCGGGACCACCCCGGACCGGGTCGACGTCCACCAGTCCGACACCGATGCAGCGCGCTACGACACCGGGGCGTTCGGGTCGGCGGGCGTCGTCGTCGCGGGCCGAGCCCTGTACGCGGCCGCGCAGGCGCTCCGGGAGGACATGACCGCGCGGGCGCTCGAGCTCGTCGCCGCGCGGACGCCCAGGACCGCCAGCGGCGTGCTCGGTCCGGCCGTGGTGCTCGAGCCCGACGGGGTCCGCGTGGGTGACGAGCTCGTCGGTGTCGACGAGCTGCTCGCCGGCGGTCCGCTCGTCGCGCACGGCACGCACGACGGGACCCCGCGGTCGCTGGCCTTCACGGTGCACGGTGCCCGGGTCGCAGTGCACCGGCCAACCGGCGAGGTCCGGTTGCTGCACAGCGTGCAGGCCGTCGACGCGGGCACCGTGCTCAACCCCGAACAGCTCCGCGGCCAGGTCGAGGGCGGATCGGCGCAGGCGATCGGGTCCTCGCTCTACGAGGAGGTGGTCCTCGACGACACCGGCCGGGTGACGACCGACAGCTTCCGCGCGTACCGCGTCCCGAAGATCTCCGACGTGCCGCGGACCGAGGTGCGCTTCGCAGCGACCCACGACCCGCTCGGACCGCTCGGGGCGAAGTCGATGAGCGAGGCGCCGTACAACCCCGTGGCACCGGCGATCGCGAACGCCGTGCGGGACGCCATCGGCGTCCGGCCGTACCGGCTCCCCATGACCCGCGACCGGATCTGGGCGCTCGCCACGGGGGTCGGACGGCCCACCGACGGAGGTGCGTGATGTTCGAACTGGCACCGCGCCTCCTGGCCGTGCTCGACGGCGGCGACCCCGTCGTCGTCGCGACCGCCGTCGACGTCACGGGCAGTGCGCCCAGCGGGGCAGGCACCTCGATGGCGCTGCTCCCCGACGGACAGGTCGTCGGGACGATCTCCGGCGGGTGCATCGAGGGGGCGCTGTTCCTCACCGCCGAGGACGTCCTGTCGACCGGGCAGCCCGTGCTCGAACGGTTCGGGTTCGAGGACCCCGCCGACGCGCTCTGGGCCCCTGGCCTGCGGTGCGGCGGACGGGTCGAGGTGCTCGTGCACCGGATCGATCCGACGGACCGGGTCCTCGTCCGAGCACTCCGCGCCGCCGCTGCCGGGGACCCCGTGTCCTTGGGGCTGTCGCTCGAGCCCGACACGCTCGCCGCCGCCGACCGCTGCGACGGACGTGTCTTCACCGAGCACGCCGACGTGCGCGCACGGTGCATCGTCGTCGGTGCGGTCGAGTTCGCGGTCGCCGTCACCAACACCGCGGCGATGCTCGGCCACGCCGTCACCGTGGTCGACCCGCGCCCGGTGTTCCTGACCGACGCACGGTTCCCCGCCGCACGGGAGCGCCTCGTCGGCTGGCCGCCCCGGGTGCTGGCCGACCTGCCGATCGACGAGCGGACCGCGGTGGTGCTGCTGTCCCACGACGACCGCTTCGACGCCGCCGTGATCGACCTCGCACTCCGTCGCGGAGCCGGGTACGTCGGAGCGATGGGCTCCCGCGCGACGCACGCCCGCCGGCTCACCGTGCTCCAGGAGCTCGGGACCCCGGACCTCGACCGACTGCGCTCCCCCATCGGACTCGACATCGGCGCGACGACCCCTGCCGAGATGGCGATCTCGATCATGGCCGAGGTGATCGCGGTGCGCACCGGTGCATCCGGTCGGCCGCTCGTCGACGGCGCCGGGCCGATCCACGCCCCGGCGTTCCGGGGGTCTGCCCGCGCGGCTGTTGGTGACCGTGCGGAAACACCCTCGTGACACGCGCTCAATACCGTCGGAGCATGTCCCAGATCCTGATCCGCGGCGGATGGGTCCTCACCGCCGCCCCCGACCACAGCGACACCCCGGCCGCGATCCGCGACGGCGCGGTCCTGCTCGACGACGACCGCATCGCCGCGGTCGGGACCTTCGCAGAACTGACCGCCGCCCACCCGTCGGCGACGGTGCGCGGCGGCTCGAACGACATCGTGACGCCCGGCTTCGTGAACACGCACGGGCACTTCAGTGAGGGGCTCATCACCGGGATCGGCTCGCAGTACACGCTCTGGGAGTGGCTGCAGGAGCTCATCTCGCACGTCAACCCCGTGATGACCCGCGACAAGGCGTACGCCGGCACGATGCTGCAGGGCATCCAGATGCTCCGCAGCGGCGTCACCACCGCGAACGACATGTTCTGCGCGGACCCGATACCCGGCGAACCGGCCACCCTGGGTGTCGTCCAGGCACTCGAGGAACTCGGGCTCCGCGGCGTCGTCTCGTTCGGGTCGGGCGACGTCGACCGCGGGTTCGGGCCCGGCCCGATCCTCGAGGAGTTCGACGCGCTCCGCGAGACCGCCGACGCCAGCCGCTACAGCACCTTCCGGGTCGGCATGTCCTCCATCGGGCGGTACACCGACGCAGCGTGGGAGTCGCACATCGAGTACGCCGTCGCGGGCGGCCATGGCATCCACGTGCACGTCCACGAGGTCCGCGAGGAGGTCACCGCCGCCCGCCAGCGCACCGGCCGCACGGTCGTCGGGCACGCCGAGGCGACCGGGATGTTCCAGGTGCCCGTGATCGCCGCGCACAGCGTGTGGATGGACCGCGACGACCGGGAGCGCTACGCCGCGAACGGGGTCGGCGTCGCGCACAACCCCGTCGCGAACGGCATCCTCGCCAGTGGCATCGCCCCCGTCGCCGAACTCCGCGCGCTCGGTGTGCCCGTCGGCATCGGGGTCGACGGTCCGGCCTCGAACGACTCGCAGGACTTCCTGCAGGCGATGAAGACGGCTGCACTCCTCGCCCGCATCCGCGACCTGCAGGCCACCGCGATGAGTGCGCGCGAGGCGTTCGAGATGGCCACCATCGGGGGTGCCGCTGCGCTCCGCATGGAGGACTCGATCGGGTCGCTCGAGCCAGGGAAGCGTGCGGACGTCGTCGTGTTCGACGGGGAGAGCCCGACGCTCGCGAACATCCACGACCCCTACCAGGCCGTGGTCTTCGTGGCGGGTAGTCGGGAGATCGAGGACGTGTGGGTGGACGGGTCGCTGAGCCTCGAGCACGGGGAGGTGACCCGCGTCGACGTGCGGGAGGCCGTCGCACGGGCCCGTCCGCTCGCCCGCCAGCTCGTCGCCGAAGCCGGGCTCGAGCGGCTGTCGGTGCTGAACGGCGGGGCGTTGGACGACACGGAGCGGCCGTAGCCGCCGACAACGCAACAGGCCCCGGCGGGATCCGCAGGGGCCCGTTGTACCAGAACGGAGGCCTCTGAATCCGTCTCACGGTCGCCGGCTTCACCTGCCTCGGCTACGGCGACGCGCAGGGCAAGAACGGCCCGAATGCCGTCGAGGAGGCCATTGGGGACGCGCTGCGGAACGCTTGCGTGCGCTTCGGCGCAGCGCTGATCCTGTGGTCAGAGGAGGACCTTCGGGCCACCCAGGAGCAGGAGTCCGCTCGTGAGTGCGTCGTCGAGGCTCAGTCACAGGACACCGCCGATGGCATTCGCGCGGTCCGGAAGGAGGCCAGTGAGGCTGGCGCCGACGTCAAGGTGCTCGACCCGATCAGCGCCGTCGGGACAGCAATGACGACGGGTGCCCCGCACGAGCGCGCACGACATCGCTCGTACGGAAATGGGCGAGATCGTCGATGAAGAACCGGTTACGCCGCTCGAACTGGAGAGCATGATCCGTGAGCTCGGCGCTCGGCGCAAGCACGCCGTCCAGGTACTCAAGGAGCTGCGGCCCGCTCGGTGCGGCGTCGAGCGGGCGCTCATCGAGGAGAAAGCACAGGCCGTCCTCCGATCGAACGCGGCCACGGTGACCGAGAAGCGCGCGGCGTGGGTGTCCCTTCTTGACCGATACCCGGTGTGGGGGTTCGTCTGATTTCTGTACGGGACGCTAGCTTTCGGTCGAGAGACGGCGAAAGCGTCGAGGGGCGACGCGTTGAGGGCCGGTCTCTCAGGAAGCGAAGCTATGAAACGGCCGAAGCACAACCGACACTGGATGGCACTCACTGCGGCGGTCGCCGCCGTATGCGCGAGCTTGGTAGTCGCCTCCCCCGCAAACGCGGCCACCGGTGACATGATCGTTCCGACCACCGGCAAGGTGACTGGTCAGGTCGCGCCAAAGCATTGTGATGGGAGCGGTACGAGTGCGCACACTGGCATAGACATCGCGGCGGCAGCTCACTCGTCGATCGTGGCCTCAGCTGCAGGGACAGTACGCACCGTTGTCAACAGCTCCGGCACTGCCGGCTTCGGCACCTATGTGATCATCGATCATGGCGCCGGATATTCGACGCTTTATGGACACATGATCGTCGGTAGCCCGACAGTCTCAGCCGGCCAGTCCGTGTCGAAGGGGCAGCTCATTGGCTCGGTGGGTGACACAGGAGCATCGCGTGGGAATCACGTGCACTGGGAAGTTCGCATTGACGGCGCGACTCAGGCCGGGCTGAACAGCTACTTCCCTTGTGGTGAGATCGTGACACAAGGGGCGGCGATCGACTGGTCGTTCCCAAACTTTCCTTCATCGGTGGTCGAGTCCCACATCGCGGTCCGCGCTAACACTGGCTCGCTCTGGACATGGCGCGGTAACGCGGGCAGTAGCGGCTTCGCTGGCGCCGGCAGCGCTGGGATCCGATCCGGCACTTCACCCGCGATCGCGTCCAACGGATCCGATTCCGCGGCAGCGTTCGTCGCTCCCGACGGGTCTCTCTGGACATGGCGCGGACACGCCGGCGACACCGGCTTCGCCGCTTCAACTGGCGTGGGTGTCAAGGCAGGAACGAACCCAGCCATCGTCGCGCTGCCGAACGGCGAGTACGCGGTAGCGATCCAAGCGAACACCGGCGAGCTGTGGACCTGGCATGGTGTGGCTGGGACGTCAGGGTTCGCAGCGACGACTGGTGTCGGGATGAAGCCCGGCACCAGCCCCTCCATCACCACGGTCGGTGATGGAGCTTCCGTCGCGGTTCAGGCCAATACCGGCAAGCTTTTCACCTGGTACGGTGCGCCGGGTTCGGCCGGAATCGCGGCGAGCACAGGACTTGGTATGGCCGCCGGTACCAGCCCGTCCGTGACCCGGGTCAACGGGTCAACGATCGCCGTCGCGGCTCAGGCGAACACAGGTGAGCTCTGGGTCTGGTCCGGCACTCCCCGGACGCCCGGCGCAGCTTCGTCGACCGGCATCGGTATGAAGGGCGGGTCTAGCCCCGCGATCGCGCTCGTGGGTTCGGAGGCCGTCGTGGCGACGCAGGCGAACACCAGCACGCTGTGGGTATGGCGGCAATCGTCGGGAGGTCAATCGACCGGCGTGGGAATGTACGGCAGCACCAGTCCGTCGATCACCGCAGCAGGCGGGACTGCTGCGGTTGCTGTGAAAGCGAACACCGGCGAACTCTGGACGTGGGTCGACAACTCAACGTCAGGGGGCTTCGCCAGCACGACGGGCCTCGGGATCGAAGGCAGCCCAAGCATCGGTTAGACGCTCTCTAGTTCGTGACGAGGCGGGGTCAGGGATGTTGTGACCCCGCCTCGTCGTCGGAAGAGGACGATGAGCGCACGGCATCGCGCCATACCCACGCGCAGTCTGTCGCCTGCCCGAACCCCCACTCGATGAGCACGGCTCGTTCGGTGTGCGCGAGGACGCGCGCTTCGACTTCGAGGATCCGGTCGGGGATCTGCACCCAAGCGACCACCGGGTCCGGGACGGGCAGGTCGACTTCGGGGCCGCCACGTGCCAGCTCAGGCAGGGTGTAGGCGGGACCGAGGCTCCAGCGGTCGCGGCGCCGACGGGCCATCAGACTCGGCGTGGGGCGAGCTGGCGGAGGGCGACGCTTGAGCGCTACACCCACGCTCGTCGGAGCCGGCCTTGCCATGCGATCACGACGTGAACGGCGACGTCGGACCGGGCGACAGCGAATGCCTTGACCTTCTCGAGCTCACCGATCTGGTCGAACCGGAGTCGGCAGACCCACACGGGCTGCGGCGGGTCGACGGGCTGGGGTGTGCCGATCGTGTCGACGGGCATCGACTCGGCGGCGTAGATCGGGACGTCCTGGTACTCGGAACGGTCGCTCACGTGGGCCGCCTCGCGCAACGCAAACGCCCCGAGCCAGTGGGCTTCGGGGCGTCTGCTGTTCGGTGTTTCGGCGGCCGGGCTACATCTGGCCGGTACTACTGTGCGCTCGAAGGGACTCGAACCCCCAACCTTCTGATCCGTAGTCAGATGCTCTATCCATTGAGCTACGAGCGCGTGGCTGCCGAAGCGGCCGTGGAAGACTCTACAACAGGTGCAGGCCGGAGCGCCAATCGAGCAGACCACGGGCCGGTGTTCGGCGTGTCGCCGGTCAGAGCCCGCCGAGCTCCTCGCCGAACACCTCGGCGAGGAAGACCTCCAGGGCCTGCCACGACCGTCGATCGGCCAGTGCCTGGTACTGCGCGCCGTGGTCGGGCGAGTCGGTGCCGGGCACGGCGAACGCGTGCATCGCCCCCGCGTACGTGACGACCTGCCAGTCGACACCGGGGGCGACACGCATCTCGTCCTGCCATGCGGCGACCTTCGCGTCGGGGACCACCGGGTCGGCCGCACCGGTCAGCACCAGGAGCGGGGCGCGGATCGCTCCCGCGTCGGAGGGGTCGTGCGTCAGCAAGTTGCCGTGGAAGGACACGGCGCCGGCGAGGTCGGCTCCCGTGCGGGCGAGCTCGAGTGCAGCGGACCCGCCGAAGCAGTACCCCATCACGACGATCCGGGAGTGGTCGACGTCGGGGTCCTCGCGGAGCCGGTCGAGGCCGGCCTGCACGCGGGCACGCATGAGCGGCAGGTCCTGGTAGTACGACGACGCCACCTGCCCGGCGGTGTCGTCGCCCGGTCGGACGTCCGCACCGTAGACATCGGCGCCGAAGGCGACGTAGCCGAGCCGCGCGAGCATCGTCACGCGTGCCTCGACGTGCTCGTTGACGCCGTGCCAGTCGTGGACGACGAGGACGGCTGGGCGGGGTCCGGACACGGCGGTGTCCTTCGCCAGGACCCCGGCGAGCGCCGTGCCCTCGTGCTCGTAGTGGACGGGTTCGACGGTGATGTCGGATCCGGCTGGTTCGGGAACGGTCTGCAGGACGTCGTCGATCGTGGTCACGTCTCCGGACGCTACGCCTGGATGTTGTCCCAGCCCTCGGGTCCCTCGGAGCCTGCGGCGTAGTCGTCGAGCGGGACCTTGCCGGCCTTCCACGCGGTGAGGAACGGCTCGACGACCTTCCAGCCCTGCACGGCGCTGTCGCCGCGGACCGACAGGGTGGCATCGCCTTCGAGGACACCGGCGAGGACCTCTCCGTAGGCGCTCAGGCGTCCGGGGTTGAAGCTGACCTCGAGCGCGGTGTGGTCGATCGTGTACGGGTCGCCCGGTCCGTTGACGTTGAGCTCGAGCTGCATCTGGTCGGGCGCGATCCAGATGCGGAGCCGGTCGGGGCGCTGCACGCCGGTGAGCCCGTCGGGCACGTGCGGGGAGCCCTTGAACGTGATGACGATCTCCCGGCGCTGCGCTCCGAGCGCCTTGCCCGACCGGAGCGTGAACGGGACGCCCGCCCACCGCCAGTTCGCGATCTCGAGGGTGATCTGCGCGAGGGTCTCGGTGCCGATCTCCGGGTCCACCCCGTCCTCGTCGACGTAGGAGGGCAGGGACCGGTCCCCGATCGTCCCCGCGGTGTACCGCCCGCGCTTCCCGGCGGTGAGCGGGTCACCGCCCCACGGCCGGACGGCGCGGAGCACGAGTTCCTTCTGGGTGCGCAGGTCGTCTGCGTCGATGGACGCCGGTGCTTCCATGGCCACGACGGCCATCACCTGGAGCAGGTGGCTCTGGATCATGTCGACCAGCGCCCCGGCCTTGTCGTAGTACCGCGCGCGGCCCTCGAGCCCGAGGGTCTCGTCGTAGACGATGTCGACCCGGTCGACGTGCACGCTCGACAGCAGCGGTTCGATGATGCGGTTCGCGAACCGCAGGCCGAGGAGGTTGAGCACCGTCGACCGGCCGAGGAAGTGGTCGACGCGGTGGATGCGCTCCTCGGGCAGGAACGAGTGCAGGACGTCGTTGAGGTGCTCGGCGCTGGCGGCGTCGGTGCCGAACGGCTTCTCGAGCGCGAGCCTGGTCCCCTTCGGCAGGTCGAGCCCCTTGAGCACCTCGCAGCTCCGCTCGGTGACGGCGGGCGGCAGTGCGAAGTACACGGCCGGGTCGTGCTGGCACGCCGCGAGCAGTGCCTTCAGGTCGTCGGCGTCGGTGACGTCGGCCTTGCGGTAGCTCGACGCGTCGACCACGGCCTGCAGCCGCTCGGGGAGCCTCGCCGTACCCTCGGCGCCTTCGTCCTCGTCCTTCGACGCCCGCGCGTTCTCGAAGGACTCGTGCACGAGCTGCTTCCAGTCGGCGTCCGAGATGTCCTCCACGCCGGCGCCGATCAGCTGGACGTCCCAGTCGTGCTTGACCTCGAGCAGGGTCGCGAGCCCCGGCAGCAGCAGTCGTTTGGACAGGTCGCCGCTCGCTCCGAGGATGAGCAGTGTGGTCTGGAGGCTCGCCATGCCTCAGAACGTACCCACCGGTTCCGACGCATGGTCGGCTCGCTCCAATACGGTGGAGGGAACGGCGCGAAGGAGCACCATGACGAACGAGGACACCGGACGACGACTGCGAGTGGTCGTCGTCGGCACCGGGATGATCGCGGCGGTGCACGTCCGTGCCGCCAGGGCGGCCGGAGCGGACGTGCTCGGGGTCCTGGGCAGGAACGCGGAGCGCTCGGCGCAGGTGGCCGCGCAGCTGGACCTGCCGAAGGGGTACGGCTCCCTCGACGAGGTCATCGCGGACCGCCCGGACGTCGTCCACGTGTGCACCCCGAACGACCAGCACCACCCCCAGGCGCTCGCGGTGATCCGCGCCGGCATCAACGTGGTGTGCGAGAAGCCGCTCGCGGTGTCGAGCGAGCAGGCGACGGAACTCGAACGCGCAGCGGCCGAGGCCGGCGTCGTGGCGACGGTCCCGTTCGTCTACCGCTTCCACCCGATGGTGCGCGAGATCAGGGCGAAGATC
This sequence comes from Microbacteriaceae bacterium PS02333, assembly GCA_029959665.1. GTDB lineage: Bacteria > Actinomycetota > Actinomycetes > Actinomycetales > Microbacteriaceae > Curtobacterium > Curtobacterium guangdongense. The sequence goes on along the minus strand of JASCOI010000040.1, from coordinate 16,389 downwards.
GCCGACGGCGACCTCGGCCGCGTGCTCGCCGTCCACGGCCACTACCTGCAGGACTGGATGCTCGACGAGGACTCCTCGTCGTGGCGGGTCGACGCGGGCGCCGGTGGACTGTCGCGGGCGTTCGCGGACATCGGCTCGCACTGGTGCGACCTGGTCGAGTTCGTCACCGGCGAGCGCTTCGGGTCGGTGAACGCCGTGACCGACATCGTCTACCCGACCCGACCGGCCGCCTCGGGTCCGTCCTTCTCGGGCTCCCCAGACCCGGATCCCCTCGCCGACGCCTCCACGCGCGCCGAGGTCACCACCGAGGACACCGCCGTCGCGACGTTCCGAACCGGCTCCGGCCGCATCGGCAACGTGGTGATCTCGCAGGTCGCAGCCGGGCGGAAGAACCGGCTGTGGTTCGAGGTGGACGGGACCCGCGGCAGCGCGGCGTTCGACCAGGAGCAGCCGGAGTCGGCGTGGTTCGGCAACGAGACAGGCGCGCAGATCCTGGTCAGGGACCCGGCGCAGGGGTCGCCGGACCAACGACGACTGGCGATCGTCCCGTCCGGGCACCCGCAGGGCTACCTCGACGCCTTCTCGGCCTTCGTCGCGGACACGTACACCTCGGTGCGCACCGGCGAAGCCCCCGACGGCCTGCCGACGTTCGCCGACGGGGCACGGTCCGCCCGCATCATCGACGCGGTCGTCGCCAGCGCCGGCGACGACGCGTGGAAGGAGATCGCATGAAGCTCGGGATGCTCACCGCATGTCTGCCCGGCTGGTCGCTCGACCGCATCGCGGAGTTCGCCGCGGAGCAGGGCTACGAACGGCTGGAGGTCGGCGTCTGGCCGGGCACCGGCGGCCGGGACTTCGAGGCGGCGCACCTGCCCGTCGCAACCTTCACCGAGTCGGACGCACAGGCAACCAGGGAGCTGCTCGACCGCACCGGGCTGGAGATCAGCGCGTTCGCGTACTACGAGAACAACCTCCATCAGGACCCGGCCCGTCGCGCCGAGATCCGCTCGCACCTGTTCCACGCCGTCGACGCCGCAGCGATGCTCGGGGTGCCGTACGTCGGCACGTTCATCGGGCGGGACAACACGCTGTCCGTCCGCGAGAACATGGCCCTCGGCGACCGGGTGCTCCCCGAACTCGTCGACTACGCCGGTGAGCGCGGCGTGCGCCTGATCATCGAGAACTGCGTCATGGAGGGCTGGCACCCCGACGGCTCCCCGGGCAACCTGGCGTACTCGCCGGAGCTCTGGGAGTGGGTGACCGGTCTCGGCTTCGGCCTGAACTGGGACCCCTCGCACCTGACCTGGATCGGCATCGACCCCGTCGAGACGATCCTGCCGTTCGCCGAGCACATCGTGCACGCGCAGGCGAAGGACGTCGAGCTCTTCCCCGCGAAGCGGAACGAGTACGGCTTCTTCGGCAAGGTCGACAAGGGCGACGACCCCTGGGACATGGGCTGGTGGCGCTTCCGGGTGCCCGGCCGTGGTCAGGTCGACTGGCCGCACGTGGTCGACCGACTGTACGAGGCGGGGTTCGACGGCACGCTGAGCGTCGAGCACGAGGACCCGCTGTGGGGCGGCACCGACGACCGGGTGCTGGAGGGCCTCCGGATCGCGCACCGCACGCTCCGGCCCCTGATCGCCGAAGACCGGGCCTAGTGCTCCCGCTCGAGAGCAGAGACCTGCCATTGCGCACGCGCCAGCAATTCATCGTATGTAATGATTTCCGGCTCGAACAAGTTTCGCCGGTACATCTCGAAGGATTCGAATTTGCGCCGATAAAAACGGTCGGGGTCCTGGAATTCGGCTAGTGTTCCAATGAGCAGGTATGAGCGCGGTCGCAGGAAGTTGGCAGTCTCAATAGATTCCGCACCATCGGGGAGCTGCCTCGCAAGCAACCCTTCAATATCAAGACTCGCGAGATGCACCGTCTGCTGCGCCTGGGTCACCCCAGAGACCAGCGCCTCCGAAGGTGGGTAAACCCCAGAGCGATATCTCCCCCCAACCAAAGGGACATTGTGAGGTTTAATCTCAGCAAAGACGAGACTTCGCACAGTTCCCGTTGTCGCCAACAAAGCGTCGGTGACCTTGCCGGGGCCTCGGACGGACTTACCAACTACTGACTGCTCTAGCTTGGCCGGATCCCAGCTTGTGAGAAACTGACCCGACAAACCAATGCCGAGGATCCAGGGGTTCGCCTCGATGAGCTTTTGCCAAACCCGCTCTGGCCCACCCTCCTTCTTCGACTCCTCCGCGAAATAGGCGCCATCCGAGAGGAGCCGCTCGAACCTGTCAAGCGCGCGTCGACGAGCTCGTACAGCGATAAGGTCGACACCTTCGGCGTCAGCCGCGACAAGATCTTGCAGACGAGCCGGGTTAGACTCATATGCCCGCCTCACTGCTTCGGGAGTATCTAGTGCCGCGCGAAAGGCCGCATCATCGATGCGTTCGGCTGCACCACCTTCAACAGGTATGAACGGCAATGCTTGCACCAATGCAATTAACCGCTGCGCGGCGGTTCTGTCGAGGCGAATCGAGTCGATCAGCTTACCCTTGTTTGAGTCAAATTTTTGCACCACAACTTCCCGCACATTGCCCGCCTCGCGGGAAATTTGCAGTTTGATCTGGCGTCGAGCAGTTGAAGTCAAAATATGCTCCTCAGTTTCGAAATCACCACTGGGCTGTTGACTTCCGGCCTGATCGAAAACCAACCAAATGTTACGCGCAGCCTGTCCGAAATCCGACGACTGCCAAAGCCCTAAAGCATACGAGCTACTCAGATAGGTTCGGCTGCTCCGGCGACCGAAAAAGTAATCCAGATCAGTCATTTCACTCGACAAATCCCACCCCCGATGACTCTCCAGGCGCCAGTATGCCACATGCCGAGCGCGGCTCAGGCGGCCCGGGCCTTCGTGGCCCCTCCGGCTTGAAGACCCACAGGTGTTGCCTTTGTGAACTTCATGTGACGAGTTGCGCCGAGGGCTGGCGCGTCCGCTGTACGTCCTCATAGGTTCATCGCCGATGAACACTTCCCACCTTCCCGAAACCCGGAGCACCCGGCGGAGGCGGGGCGTCGTCACCGGCGCTGCCCTCGCGACCGCCGGTGTCCTCGTCGCCCTCTCCGTCCCGTCCGCAGCGGTCGCCGCTGACGAGGTCGCGTCGTCGATCGACATCTACGACGTCAACGACTTCCACGGTCGCATCGAGTCCGGCAGCGGCATCGCCGGCGCCGCGGTCCTCGCCGGCGCCGTCGAGCAGCTGCGCACCGCGAACCCGGCGTCGGCCTTCGTCAGCGCCGGTGACAACGTCGGCGCATCGACCTTCACCTCGTTCGTGCAGGACGACCAGCCCACCATCGACGCGCTCAACGCGATCGGCCTGAGCGTCAGCGCGATCGGCAACCACGAGCTGGACAAGGGGCAGGACGACCTGCGCGACCGGATCATCGGCCCCGACGACGCCCGGAACGCGAAGTACGACCACGTCTCCGCGAACCTGGTGAACAAGTCGGACGGCAAGCCCGCGTTCGACCCGTACGAGATCGAGGAGATCGGCGGCATCCGCGTCGGGTTCATCGGGGCGACCACGGAGCTCATCCCCGAGCTCGTCTCCCCCGCCGGCATCGAGGGCCTCGAGATGGCCGACATCGTGGACTCGGTGAACAAGTACGCCGATCAGCTCACCGACGGCGACGAGTCCAACGACGAGGCCGACGCCCTCGTCCTGCTCGTGCACGAGGGCGCGGCCGACGCGACCCTCGCGAGCGCGACCGGTGACAACGACTTCGGCCACATCGCGAAGGACGTCACCGCGAAGGTGTCCGTGATCTTCTCCGGCCACACGCACCAGCTCTACAACCACGCGATCGTCCCGACCGACGGCACCACCGCACGTCCGGTGCTCCAGACCGGCTCCTACGGCGGGTACCTCGGGCACGCGAAGCTCACGATCGACCCCGCGACCAAGAAGGTGACGGCCGCCACCGCGGACAACATCTCCCTGACCACGGGCGCCTATCCCGCGGACCCGGAGATCACGAAACTCGTCACCGACGCGAAGGCCGTCGCCGACGTCAAGGGCAAGGTGGTCCTCGGCACGATCGACCAGGACATGCTCCGCGCGAAGCAGACCGACGGCTCGGAGAACCGTGGTGGCGAGTCCACGCTCGGCAACTTCATCGCCGAGGTCCAGCACAAGCAGACCGAACGCAACGGCTCCCAGATCGCCTTCATGAACCCGGGCGGCCTCCGCACCGACATGACGTACAAGGCGTCGGGGAACGGCGAGCAGGACGGTGAGGTCACCTACCAGGAGGCCGCAGGCGTCCAGCCGTTCGCGAACACCCTGGTCGTCCTCGACCTGACCGGCGACCAGATCCGCCGCGCGCTCGAGCAGCAGTGGCAGCCGGCCGGCTCGAGCCGTCCGTTCCTCAAGCTCGGCACCTCGAAGGGCTTCACCTACACCTACGACCCGACCGCAGCGTCCGGTTCGCGGATCACGGAGATGAGCCTCGACGGCACGCCGATCGACGCCGGCACGACGTACAAGGTGACGGTGAACTCGTTCCTCGCGTCGGGTGGCGACAACTTCGGTGCGTTCAACGAGGCATCGGCGAAGGCCGACAGCGGCACCGTCGACCTGCAGGCCCAGGTGGACTACTTCACCGCCACGCCGGCCGTCGTCGTGAACGACGACCAGGGCGCCGTCGGCGTCACGGTCACCCCCACCCCGGAGGGCGGCTTCCAGCCTGGTGACGAGGTCACCGTCGGGCTGTCGTCGCTGACCTTCAGCAACGCGGGCGACCAGTCCGGCACCGTCTCGGTCAGCGCCGGCGGCCAGGAGCTCGCGAGCTCCGCCATCGACACGACGATCGTCGACACCACGGACGAGCAGGGTCGGGCAACGCTGACCTTCCAGGTTCCCGGTGGGACCACTGCCTCCCCGGCTGCCGCTCGTGCACTCGGCACGGTCACCCTCGCCGCGGCGGTCACCCCGGCCGCCACGACCGAGGAGCCCCTCGTGATCACGCTGCCGAACGGCCAGCAGATCACCCTCGCGGCAGCGACCATCCCGGTCGCCGCGGTCACCGACCCGACGGACCCGACCGACCCGACGGACCCGACGGACCCGGGCACCCCGGGTACCGGTGGCGGCGCGGGTGACGGTGCCGGCAGCGGCACGGGAACCGGCACCGACGTCGCCGGCGGCACGACCGGTGCGACCTCCGGCTCCGGCGCCCTCGCCTACACGGGTGCCGAGCTGGCGACCCCGGCCGTCATCGCCGGCCTGCTGCTCCTGGCGGGGCTCACGGCGATGGTGATCGCCCGGCGGAAGCGCGCACAGGCGCAGGCGAGCGTGCAGGCGGACTGACACCGAGCCTCCAGTCCGCCGAACGGGTCGTCTCATCCAGGTGAGACGGCCCGTTCTCCGTGTCCCCGATCAGCAGATCACTGTGCATCCGCAGAACGGCGCGGTACTCTCTGCCTTGTCGCACAGCGACGCGCCGCGCTGGGTCGCCTCTCATCCCGGACGGTGGTTCCGCCCGGCGAGACCCCGTGGCGCGGGTGTCCTCCGTCTCCAGGGAAACGGCGGAGGGCACCCACTCACCACACGGTGCCGCTAGCGGAACAGCTGCTCGCCGATGTACGAGCCCTTCTTCGGGGCCGGTGGGATCGCGAACACGGCGGAACCGATGTGGGCGATGTACTCGTTCAGCCGGTCGACCGCGCCGAGTCGTCGCTGGATCCGGGTGAAGTGCTCCGGGTCGTTCACGTACGCCGCGAACAGCAGACCGGCGTCGAGCTGGCCGTACTCGTTCAGTCCGTCCGTGTAGTTGTACGGGCGTCGGAGGATCTTCACGCCGTCGTTGTTCTCGTGCGCCGCGAGCGCCACGTGCGAGGTCTCGTCGATCTTGCGGGCGCCCGATGCCGTTCGTGCGTGGAAGTCCGGCGTCGTGTGCTCCGTGCCGCCGGACAGGGGCGCGCCCTCGATCTTGGTGCGGCCGAACACCCGCTGCTGGTCGCTGACGACGTCGGCGTCCCAGATCTCGATGTTCATCTGGATCTTCCGGACGACCTGGTAGGTGCCACCGGCCATCCAGCCGTCGGCGCCGTCACCGTCGCCAGAGGACGACCCGGTCCCGGCGGGGTCGACCCAGACGAACCGGTCGTACTCCTCGTCGGTGGTGACGTTCCTGGTGCCGTCCTTGAACCCCATCAGGTTCCTCGGGGTGGTCTGCGACAGCCCGGCGGACGCCCGACCGAAGCCGAGGACGGTCCAGCGCACCGTGGCCGTGCCGCGGGCCATCCTGGCCAGGTCGCGGACCGCGTGGTACGCCACCTGGGGATCGTCCGCGCACGCCTGCAGCGAGAGGTCGCCTCCGCTCAGGCCCTCCTGCAACCGGTCGCTCGGCAGGGTCGGGATCTGCCGGAGCGCGTCGGGTCGTCGTGACGCGAGCCCGAAGCGCTCGTCGAAGATCCCCGGCCCGAGCCCGACGGTGACCGTCAGGGAGGCCGGGCCGAGATCGAGCGCCTCCCCCGTGTCCGCACCGACGCCGTCGCCGTGGGCGGGTTCGACGGAGCCGACGGTCTTGCCCGCCTGCAGCTGCGCGATCGACGCGGACCAGCGGGCGAGGAGCACCTGCAGGTCCGTCGCGACCGAGGACGACATGTCGAACGTCATGAACACGCAGTAGCGCTGGGGTGTGGTGCGGATCCCGCCCTGCGGCTGCCGGGCGGCGGTCGCGTAGAAGGGGTGGCTCTGGGACAGGTCGATGGACTCGTCGCCGTTGGTTGCTGCGGCGAACGGGTTGACGCCGGTGGCGATGGTGGCGCCGGCGATCCCGGCTGCGGCGCCGACGCCGGCTCCGGCAGCGGCCAGTCCGGCACCGGCGGCAACGCCGGCGCCGAACAGCCCCCGGCGGGAGAGCGAGGGGCCGGCCGCGTCGGCGCCGGCGCGAGCGTCGGCCGCGCCGACGGCCCCGCTGTCGGCCCCGGAAGGGGTAGGCCCGTCCGTCACGCCGTGGCGACCTTCTCGGCCAGCCGCGACAGCGGGTCCTGCAGCGCCTGGACGCGCTGCGAGATCTCGTTGGCGTGCGCGGACTTGGCAGCGTCGTCCCAGCTGTCGAACCCGCCGAGGTCGTCGGCGTTGCGGAAGCCGTCCATCATCGTGTTCGTCTTGTCGAACTGCGCGGCGATCTGCTTCGTCAGCGTCGGGTCGAGCTTCGTCAGGCCCGGCTTCAGGTACGCGAAGGCCTGACGGGCGCCCTCCACGTTCGCAGCGAGGTCGACGAGGTCGATGTGGCTGTACGCCTCCTCTTCGCCGGTGATCTTGTTCGACTGGACCTCCTCGAGGAGCCCGGCCGCACCGTTCGCCAGGTCCTCGGGCTTGTAGTCGAGCGTCGGGACGAGCTTCGCGAGCAGCGTCACGTTGGTGGTCAGGTCGGCCGCGAGCTGCTTCGTGCCGTCGCTGATCGCACCGGTCTCGAAGAGGTCGCGCTCGACCGCGTGGAAGCCGCTCCAGCCGACGGCGGGGTCGAGGTTCGACGCCCGCATGTCGATGAGGTAGTCCAGGTTGCCGGCGTTGTCGGTGGCCTTGAAGCCCTTCTTCACGAAGCCGTCGACGTCGCTCTCCACGTGCTCGTAGTACGGACGGGCGTCGGCGTAGTCCTTCTTCGCGGCCTCGAGGTTCCCCGCGTCGATGTCGGTCTGCAGCTGCTTCACGGCCGTGACCATGTCGCTCACCTGGGCGTCGACGTACTTCGAGTACCCCGTCGCGCCGGACTTCAGGAGCGTCGCCGCGCTGCTGTTCGCGGTGGACGCGACCTTCCCGGTGACCGTGAAGTCGGTCAGTTCCTGGTCGGCACCGGGGCAGTACACCTGGTACTTCCCGCCGCCGAGCGTCGCGGTGAAGTGCACGGCGTCGAGCCCTGGTGCGAGGTTCTCCTTCTCGCCGAAGATCCGCTGGTCCTGCAGCAGCTCGACCTCGGTGATCGCGGTCGACGACTCGTTCTTCACGGAGAACGTCACGGGTCCGGCCGGGACCTTCGTGGTCGACACGGCGCACTTGTCCGAGCCGTCGTTCGTCAACGTGATGGAGACGCGGGAGACCTTCCCGGAATCGGTGGAGTCGTCCGTCGCGGACGACGACGTGGCCGCGCACCCGGTGAGGGCGAGCGCGGTGACGACACCGAGGGCGCCGAGGGTGGTGAGGGGTCGGACGGTGTGCTTACCGAACGGCATAGTCGGGACTCCTTGCAGGGTCCCCGGCGGGCGGGCCGCGGGCGGGGACGGTTTCGGGGGTGTGGTCGGCGAGCGCCGTCTGACGACGGCGGTCACGGAGTGCGAGTGCGAACTGCGCGGCAGCTGCGATGCCGAGGGCGATCGGCAGCCAGGTCTTCCAGAGCGCGAGCTCCGCGGCCCGCGTCTGGGCGGCCGCCACGGACGTGGCGGTCCGCTGGACGCGGGAATCGGGGACCGCGAAGACGCTGCGGTCGATCGTCGTGGTGCGAGCGGACGGGAGGCCCCCACCGCTCAGGGTGAGCACGGAGCGTTCCGAGCTGGTCGCGTCCAGGACGCCGCCTGCGACGGTCCAGAGCGTGGTCGTCTCTGAGACGGCCCACTCCGCCCGGAAGGGGCCGGGGTTCGTGGACGGCGAGATGCCGACGGGCACCCGGCCGAAGAGACCGACGAGGTCGTCGAGCGTCAGGGTCGAGGGTTCGTCCTTGCTCGTCGGGCCCGTGCCACTCGTCGTGGTGGTCGATCGCCACCGGTCGGCCGTCACGCCGGCTCGGGTGACGGTGCGGTGCGTGGACGCCGGGAAGTCCACGCGGGACTGGCTTCCGTTGCCCCTGGTCCGCAGCACCGCCGATGAACCGTGGACCTCGGCGGACACCGAGGTCTGGTCGCCGGTCGTCGCGACGGTCGAGGGGACGTGCACGCCGCCGGACGGCACGGCGACCGCGAGTGCGACCGCGGCGACGGCCAGGGTGGTGGCGATGCCGGTGCGGACCAGTGGGACCCGTGCCGCGGCCGGCCGCCAGGCACGTGGCCAGAGCGAGATCGCGAGGACCGGGACCACGTAGAGGACCCACCCGAGGACCTCGATCACGCGGGGGTCCGGCGGGATCCCGAGGACGCCGGTGACGAGGGCGCCCTGCACCGAGCCGTTCGGCGCGAGCCAGCTCAGGTCGACGGTGCGCTGCTGGCCGATGACGACCCAGCCGGCCTCGTGCGCGCGGCGGAGCACGGTGAGGACGAGCCCGCCGGCGACGAACACCAGGAAGACGCCGGTACCGGTGAAGAACTTCGACAGGTTCAGCCGGACACCGCCGGTGTAGATGCCGTAGCCGACGAGGACCGCGGCCGCGATGCCGATCACGGCCCCGAGTGCGGCGAGCCCGGTGTCCGACGACGCCTGGAAGGTCGCGAGGAGGAACACCGCCGTCTCGAAGCCCTCCTTGAGGACGGCGAGGAAGGCCATGCCGGCGAGTGCCCACGCGGTCCCTCGGCCCATGGCCTGCGTCGCACTCGCCTCGAGCTCCGTCGTCAGGTTCCGCGCGTGGGTGCGCATCCAGACGATCATCCCGGTGACGAAGACCACCGCGACGATGCCGATGACCGCTTCCATGCCCTCCTGCTGGGCCTGCGGGAGCGCCTGCTCGACGAGCTGCAGGCCGAAGCCGACGGCCACGCTGAGCAGCACGGCGACCCCGACCCCGAGCCACATCGGCGCGAGCGGGACACGGTTGCGGCGCAGGAAGGCAGCGATGATGCCGACGATGAGCGTGGCTTCGAGGCCTTCACGGAGACCGATGACGAGGGTGGCGAGCATGGCGAAGGCAAGGTTAGCCTTACCTCACCCCTCCCGGCTACCTGTTCGGCGTGGGGTTTGATGGTTCTCATGAACCTGCTCTCCGCCGACGGCCTCGCCGCCGTGACGAACGTGCTCGACCTCGCCGGGGTCTTCGCGTCCGCGCTCCTCGGCGGGGCGGTCGCCCGGACGATGGGGCTCGACCTGTTCGGGTTCCTGGTCGTCGGGTTCGTCTCGGGGCTCGGTGGCGGCATGCTGCGCGATGTGCTGCTCCAGAACGGACCACCGGTCGCGCTCACCGACCCGCTGTACGTGCCGATCGCCGTCGCCGGTGCGCTCGTCGCCTTCTTCGTGTCGTTCTCCGAGCGCGGATGGGACCGGCTGTTCACGTTCCTCGATGCCGCCGTGATCGGGTTCTGGGCCGTGGTCGGCGTGCAGCGGACCTTCGACGCCGGACTCGAGTGGCCGGCGGCGATCATCATGGGCACGATCACCGCGGTCGGCGGCGGTGTCGGCCGGGACCTGCTGCTCCGGCGCGTCCCCGCGGTGTTCGGCGGCAACGCGCTCTACGCATCCGTGGCCGTCGCCGCCTCGGCGGTGATGGTCATCGCCTCGGCACTCGGCTCGCCCACGATCGGGATCGTCGCCGCCGTGGTGCTCTCGCTCGTGCTCCGGTGGGGCGCCGTGCGGTGGGGATGGGGCCTGCCGAACGGTCGCGACTGGCAGCCGCAGTCGACGCTGGCGTCCCTGCTGCGTCGGGGCAAGGGGATCCGTCCGGATGCGATCCGTCTGCTCCGTCGACCGGGGCGTCGTCGCGGTCCGGGCAGCGTGCACACCGAGGACGACGACGCGGACTGAGCGGGTTCCGTGTCCGAGTCCTCGGGCGTAGCATCGATCCCGCCGGGTATCGAATCCGGCACATGCATCCCGGTCAGCAGGCCGGGCACGTGCAGCGCACGGATGGGGACCGACGCGACCCGAACGCGCCGGAACCACCCGTGGCCGCCCGTGATCGGATGCACGGCGCGGCAGGTCCCCCGGCCCACGCGTGATCAGCAGAATGGACGGGTACGACCTCCACGTCCGCCCGGTGCCACCGGGCTCCGTCTGAACCAGGAACAGATGAGCGACGCTGCTTCTCCCGACGACCGCCAGACCTCGGCCAGGACCCCGAGAGCCGAGGTGCGTGAGCGCCTGCTCACCGCCGGTGCCGAGGTCTTCGCCGAACAGGGCGTGCACGAAGCGCGGCTCGACGACGTCGCCGCCCGCGCCGGGTTCAGCAAGGGCGCGGTCTACTCGAACTTCTCCTCGAAGGAGGACCTCGTCGCGCAGGTCATGCAGCGCGCGACGAACCTGGTGCTCGGCTCGCTCGAGGAACTCGTGCGCGAGGACATCACCGCCGCCGACATCGGTGACATCGTCCGGGCGGCGTTCGGCCGCCACGACCAGAGCGCGCAGTTCGCCCTGCTGTCCGAGTTCCGCGGCTACGCGATCCGCCGCCCGGAACTCATGCCCGAGTTCGTGCGGCAGCGCCGGGTGCTCCAGGACGGCGTGCACCGACTCGTGCTGCTGTGGTTCGGCGCGCACCCGGAGATCGACCCGGGGATGCCGCTCGACGTCTTCTCGACCGCGCTCATCGGCGCGAACGTCGGCATCGTGTTCGACTCCCCCGCGCTCGACGGCGTGAACCCCGGCGAGGTCGTCGCCACCCTCGTCGAGGCCGTCATCCGTCCCCGCTGACGGACCCCGCCGGCCGCGCGAGTCTCGCGCCCCGGACGCTACGCGGGACGCCGGCGGCGCGGGCCGTCGTGCGACCAGGCGGACGACGGCGTCAGGCTCGGCGGCAGCAAGCGCGACCGGACCCGCTGCGGGAGCCGGACGGACGCGTCCAGGGCGACCCGTGCCTCCCGGACGGTCGTGACGAGCGCTGCCCCGTCGACCGAACCCGCCGGCGCGTAGCGCTCCAGGTCGACCGCGTCGACCACCGACTCCAGGAACGGCAGCACCGTCTCCGGCACCGTCGACCGGAGCCGACCGAGCACCGCGCGCGCGGTCCGTGCGACCGCTGCGGAGTCTCCAGGCGGCGCGAGTCCCGGCGCGTACCCGTGGTCGGCGACGTCGTCGAGGAGCTCACGCCAGGCCGAGACCGCCGGCGACCGGCCGTCGGCCACCGCGGCGAGGCGGGATCGACGGCGGACCGCCCGCACGGGCGCCGGCGCGACCAGCACCGCCAACGCGATCAGGATGCCGACCGCGAGCCCCCACGGCCCGTTGCCCGAGCCACCGGTCGACCCCGCGGCACCGGGTGCGGCCGAGGCTCTCGGCGTCGGGCTCGCGGACGTGGACGGCTCGTTCGACGCGTTCGGCTCCGGCAGCGGCGTGGCGGGGTCGGCCGCGCTCGGCGTCGTCGTCGGCTCCGTCGACGAGGTCGCCGCCGAGTCCGAGTCCGGCGTCGGCTCGAACGCGACCCAGCCGGCGCCCTTGATGTACAGCTCCGGCCACGAGTGGAGCTGCCGGTTCGAGACCGTGTACTCGCCGTCCTCCTGCGTCCCGCCCGCCCGGTACCCGACCGCGATCCGCGACGGGATGCCGAGCGTGCGGGCCATCACGGCCATCGCCGAGGAGAAGTGCACGCAGTACCCCTCCCGCACCTGCAGGAACTTGGCGACGACGTCCATGCTGTCGCCGTCGTAGCCCTGCTCGACTGGGGCGGTCTCGGAGTAGGTGAAGAGGTCGCTCCGGAACCACTCCTCGAGGGTCCTGGCCTTCTCGTAGTCCGTCTCGGCACTGCCGGCGACGCGCGTGGCCGTGTTCGAGATGCTCTTGGGCAGGTCCTTCGGCAGGGCGAGGTCGGTGCGCAGCTGCGCCTTCGACGGCGTCGGGTAGCCACGCCCGTCGAACCGGTCGAGCCGTCCGGCGGCGTCGATGGCGTCGAGGTAGGCGTTCGCGAAGGTCGAGGCGCCGTAGACCTCGTACGTCGCTCCACGTCTGGTGACTGGGCCGGTGGAGCGCACGGTGTTCGAGTCGCCCATCCACCGCCACTGGTCGAGCTCGAGGTTCGTGGACTGCGACTGGATGGAGACCGCCCCGGACGGCACGGGCAGGTAGTTGCTCGACAGACCGGTGATCCGCACGGTGACGTCGCCGCGGCTCGCCAACCGGGGGTTGATCCCGACGGCCCACTGCTGCTGGTCGGCGGTCTGGGCATCGCTGACGTCAGTGACGGTCGGGACCCAGTCCCCCGTCCCGAACTCGTCGAGGTCGGCGAGCTTGAGGTACTCCGGCTCCCCGTCGGACGAGCGGTACCGGAACACCTCGAGTTCGCTCGGCCGGCGGAGGTCCTGCCCGAGGTTGAGCAGCGTGCCCGGTCGGCCCGGTTGGATCGGCGCCTGGATCGCCCCGGTGACCCCGGACAACCAGCTGGCGTTGAGCGGGATGACCGTCGGCAACCCCACCGCGACGACGAGCGCGACGGCGCCGATCAGCATCGCCGGGAACGCCCGCTGCACCGGACGGACCGACAGCCACAGGAGCGCGAGGAACGCCAGTCCGGTGACGACGACGAGCCCGGTGCTCGCGGGGGTCCCGGTGACGACGCCCGGGACGATGAGGATCACGAGCGCCGGCGCCGCGGCGAGTGCTGCCGCTGGTGCGACCGTCGCGAGGAACAGCGACACTGCCGCGACCCAGGCGATCGCCACCGTGACGACGAGCCGGATCGGGTCGGTCTGCGGGAGGGGTGCCGGGTTGAGCCGGATCGCCGCGATCGTCTGCCCGAGGGCGCCGTTCCCGTCGATCCACCCGAGCGGTTGGATGTCGTTGACCAGTGCTGCGGCGCACGAACACGCGATGAGCGTCGCGACCAGGGCGATGAAGCGGACGCCGGGCGATCGACGTCGAACCACGAGGACGACGCCGACCAGGACCACGACGATGGCGAGGGCGGACGTCCACCACGCGATGCCCTGAACGAGCGGGCGGAAGGCCAGTGCGGCGAGCAGGACGGGCACGGGCGCGAGGGCGATCACCCACGGCGACGGTGCGGCGCGGTCGTCCTCGCGGTCGAGGATCTCGCGGACGTCGGCCCGGCCCCTGCTGGCGGGGCGGGTGTCCTGCGCGGTCACCGCAGTGCTCCTGCACCGGCGACCGGTACGACGAGGGTCCGCCAACCGCCGCGGTCGAGGATCCCCCGCACCACCGGGTCCGGCGGCACGATCGTGGCCAGGATCCCGCGGCTGGAACCACTCGTCGACGACACGAGTTCGGCGGCCTGCTCGGCGGTGCAGTGTCCGGTGACGACGGCGGTCATGCCGTGCACGTCGCGGCCACGGACGTCGGGCAGCACGTCCGTCACACGGCGGGCGTCGCTCCGGACACGGACGTCCGCCAACCCCACGAGCACGTCGGTCAGCCCGCCGGCGTCTCCGGTGTGCCGGGTGTCACCGCCGAGGTCGTCGGTGACGAGCACCACGCGCGAGGTCCGTGCGGCGAGGGCTCGTGCCACGCTCGCCGCGACGACGACCGCGTGCTCGAACGCGGCATCGCCACCGAGGTCGGAGAGCTCCGCCAGGTCGTCCCGCCCGAGCTGCTGGTACGACTCGCGGCGGACGTCCAGGGCGATGACGGCCTCCGGTGGCTGTGCCTGGGTGGTCTGGCGGACGTGGAGTTCACCACGACGGGCACTCTGCGCCCAGTGCACGCGGCGGATCGGATCGCCTGGCCGGTACGGGCGGAGTTCGCTGTCGTCCGCGGAACCGCCCTGCCCGACACGTCCTTCGTCGGCGGACACCGCCCCCGCGAGCGCTCCGGTGTCCATCGCGGAGAGGGCCGTCGACGCCGGGACCACCACCACTTCCTCGGGGGCGACCACGGGACGGTCGATGCGCAGCAGGCCGAACGGGTCCTCGACGCGGATGGTCACCGGCCCGACGACCGTCCGACCACGGTGCATCGCGAGCGCCTCGACGTCGAACACCGCAGGCGGCACCGACGGACCGATCTCGACGAGGGCCTCGGCGTCGGACACGCTCGCGAAGGCGTCCTCGAGCTGTTCGCGCACGAGCAGGGTGGAGCGCGGTCCGATCGGCATCGTCGTCCCGCGCAGCGTGATCCGCTCGCGGTACACCTCGCCGACCTGCACCATCGCACGCGGAGCCGCGCGGGTTCCCCGGAGCGGCGCCGCGACGACGAAGGCCATCGCGATCCCGAGCACGACGAGCACCAGGAGCAGGAGCCCGGCGGACACGGCGACGCTCGTGGTCGCGACGAGCCCGCCGCCGATCAGGCCGATCCCGACCGCGATGACCGACCAGCCACGGGCGGTCGGCCGGGGGAACGGGGTCCGACGGGTCATCGCCGCCGCACGCTTCGCCCAGCGGTCCAGGACCGACCGCACGGCCCCCGCACGGCGGAGCAGCGTCGAGGTGGCGGGCGGCGGGGACATCAGGAGCGGACTGGCGCTGCGGTGAACGGCACGGCCGTCTCGGAGACGACTCGGACGACGATCTCGCGCGCGGTGTCCTCCACCGTGCCGCCAAGGCCGCGGGCGACCGGGACCAGCCGGTGGGCGAGGACGATCGGTGCGAGCTCCGCGACGTCGTCCGGGGTGACGAACGAGCGGCCCTGCAGCGCGGCGTGGGCGCGTGCGGCCTGCGCCAGGTGCAGGGTGGCGCGCGGGCTGGCGCCGAGCACCAGGTCGGGGTGGGTCCGTGTCGCACGGACGATGGCGATGACGTAGGCCTCGACGTCGGGAGCGACGTGCACCTGGCGCACCGACGCGACCATCGCGCGCAGGGTGCCGACGTCCACGATCGGACGGAGCGACGTCAGCGGGTCGCGGCCGCCGCGGTTGGTGAGCATCCGGCGCTCGGCCTCGACACTGGGGTACCCCATCGCGATGCGCGCCATGAACCGGTCGCGCTGCGCCTCGGGCAGCGGGTACGTGCCCTCCATGTCCACGGGGTTCTGCGTCGCGACGATCATGAACGGCGACTCGAGGACGCGGGTGACGCCGTCGACCGTGACCTGGGACTCGGCCATCGCTTCGAGCAGGGCGGACTGCGTCTTCGGGCTGGTGCGGTTGATCTCGTCGCCGATGACGACGTTCGCGAACACCGGCCCGGGCGAGAAGCGGAAGGTGCCGGAGGACTGGTCGAAGATGTTCACCCCGGTGACGTCCGACGGCAGCATGTCCGAGGTGAACTGGATGCGGTTCACCGACCCGCCCACCGATGCGCCGAGCGCCTTCGCGAGCACGGTCTTGCCGACCCCGGGGACGTCCTCCACGAGCAGGTGCCCCTCCGCCAGCATGACCGTCAGCGCCGTGCGGATCGCGTCGGTCTTGCCGTCGACCACCGTGGCGACGGCGGACATGATCGCCGCACCCGCGTCACGGACCTGGTCGACGGGGATGGCGAGGTCGGGGGCGTCCGGCACGCAGGTCTCCTCAGGGGGTGGGGACAGTGGTCCGCGCATGCTACATCGGCCCGGTGACAGCGACCGGAGGATGTGTCACCGACCGCATCCGGGGACACACTGGAGGGGCGCCCCCCCCCCCCCCCCCCCCCCCCGCCCCGGGCGG
>JASCOI010000003.1 GCA_029959665.1 Microbacteriaceae bacterium PS02333 | reverse complement strand
GCGTTTCGTTATAAACAAGCCCTGGCCCACCGGGCGGGTGGCGGGGCCCCCCACCCCCCCCCCCCCCCCCGCGAATCCGCTTCCTACGCGCGAAACGACCCACGGCACGGCGCGGCACGGCACGGCCCGGGGCAGATCAGGCGGGGGTGCCCGCGCGCTCGCCCTCGCCGGTCCACGAACGGGTGCCGCCGTCGTGCTGGGGGATCCGGGTGCGGTGTCCCGTCGCCTTGCCGCGGGCACGTTCGATCGCGTCCGCCGCGGCAACGAGCGTGAGGTGCGACAGCGCCTGCGGCGTGTTGCCGATGTGGTGCCCCGTCGCGACGTCGATCTCCTCCGAGAGCATGCCGACGTCGTTGGCGTACCCGACGAGCACGTCCATGAGCCGCTCGGCGTCATCGATGCGCCCCGATGCCGCGTACTGCTCGACCAGCCAGAACGAGCACGCCAGGAACGGGTGCTCGCTGCCGCTCAGCCCGTCGAACCCCGCAGTGGTGCGGTACCGCAGGACGAGCCCGTCGGAGCCGACGCGGAGGTCCTCCTCGATCGCGGCGACGGTTCCGAGCATCCGCGGGTCGGTCGCCTTGCAGTAGCCGATCTGGGGCAGGACGAGCAGGCTCGCGTCCACCTCGTCGGTGTCGTAGTGCTGGCGGAAGGACCCGCGTTCGGCGTTCCACCCGTGCTCGTCGATCTCCGCACGGACGGCGTCGCGGAGCTGTCGCCAGCGGTCGACGGGCCCCTCGAGTCCGAACTCCTCGACCGCGGCGACCCCTCGGTCGAACGCCGCCCAGATCATCGCCCGCGAATGGGTGAAGCTCCGTCGTGGACCGCGCATCTCCCAGATGCCGTTGTCGGGTTCCTGCCAGTGCTGCTCGACGTAGCCGAGCAGGGCGCGCTGCAGCGCCCACGAGTCGGCGTTCTCCTCGACGCCGAGCTCGCGGGCGTCGTGGAGCGCCGCGAGCACCTCGCCGAACACATCGCCCTGGTACTGCGTGTACGCGCCGTTCCCGACCCGCACGGGCTTCGATCCCGCGTACCCGGCGAGGTGGTCGAGCTCGCGTTCCGGGAGCTCGCGTTCGCCGGCGATGCCGTACATGATCTGCACGTCGGCCGGGTCGCCTGCGATCGCGCGGAGCAGCCAGCCGCGCCAGTGCTTCGCCTCCTCCTGGTACCCGTGGGCGATCAACGACGCGAGCGCCAGCGAGGCGTCGCGGAGCCAGACGTACCGGTAGTCCCAGTTGCGTTCGCCGCCCGGGTCCTCCGGCAGGCTCGTGGTGGCGGCGGCGACGACGCCGCCGGTCTCGGCGTGGGTCATCGCACGGAGGAAGAGCAGCGACCGGCGGGTGGCGTCGGCGTACCGGCCGCCGACACGGGCGGTGCCGGTCCAGTCGTGCCACCACTGCTTGGTCCGCTGCAGGGCCTCGTCGACGTCGAGTTCCTCCGGGGGCTCGCGGTGCGATGGGTACCAGGTCAGCACGGTGTCGAGCACGTCGCCGTCGTGCACCGTGCGGGTCGCGACGTGGCGGTGGTCGTCGGCGTGGAACCGGACGCCGCGGACGATGACCGACCCGGGTCCCGCGGTCGCGACGAGTGCGGGGTCGTCGTCGTCGCCGACCTGGCGGACCCAGGGGAGTGCGCGGGCGTAGTCGAACCGGATGCGCAGGGCCTGTCGGACCTCCACCTCGCCCCTGAGCCCCCTGACCCGCCGGACGACCGATGCCCGGTGCGCGCCGATCGGCATGAAGTCGGTGACCTCGACGATCCCGGAGGACGTGGTCCAGATCGTCGTCAGGACGAGGGTGTCCTCGTCGTACCGGCGCTCGGCGGTGGCGTCGGGGTCGGTCGGTCGGAGCGTCCAGTGCCCGTCGTGCTCGTCGCCCAGCAGGGACGCGAACGTCGAGGGGCTGTCGAAGCGGGGGAGACATGCCCAGTCGACCGTGCCGGCACGGTCCACCAGTGCGGCCGTGTAGCAGTCCCCGATGATCGCGTGGTCCTCGATACGTTGCGCCATGCCCCTGATCGAACCACTGACCGCCGATGTTCCACCGGCGTCATGCGCCACCGACTGAGAGTGCGCGCAGGGTCTAGTCGAGCTCGGTGATCCCGACGCGGGCGAGCTCGGTCCAGAGACCGGCGCCGTCCGGCGCGTAGACCCACGGCGCGGCGGACTCCCTGGAGCGTTCCTGGGCCCGGGATCGTCCACCGGCCAGGACGGCCTCGCTCGTGGACAGCTGCCGGATCGCGACCCCGGCGACGTTGTCCGGGTGCTCGCGGGCGAAGTCGCCGTACAGGGTCTCGTCGTGCTGCCCGTCGTCCCCGACGAGGAGCCACTTGATGTCCGGGAAGTCGCGGGCGAGCCGCCGGAGGTTCTCGTGCTTGTGCAGCTGCCCGCTCCGGAAGAAGCGGTCGTGGGTGGGACCCCAGTCGGTGAGGAGCAGGGTGCCGGACGGGTACATGTTCCTGGTCAGGAAGCGCTGCAGCGTCGGCCCGACGTTCCACGCGCCGGTGGACAGGTACACCGTCGGCGATCCGGGGTGCTGCGCGAGCACACGCTCGTAGAGGACGGACATGCCGGGGACCGGGCGGCGCGCGTGCTCGGTGAGGACGAAGGAGTTCCACGCGGCCAGCATCGGACGGGGGAGCGAGGTCACCATGACGGTGTCGTCGATGTCCGACAGCAGTCCGAACCGCGTGTCCGGGTGCACGACGAAGACGTCGGCCTCGGCGTCGCGCTGCCCACCGGCGGACAGTCGGATCGTCTGCCAGCCCGGTTCGAGGTCGATCGGGACGATGGTGTCCACCACGCCGCCGCGGTCGGACTGCACGGTGTGGGTGACCCCGCCGGCGGTGATGGTCACCTCGGCGTGGTCGACCGCCACGCTCGTGAACGTCCGCCAGCCGCGGACACCGGTGTACGCCGCGTCCGAGGCGAGGCCACGACGGGTCAGCAGCACGCGGCAGAGCACGCGGATCCACCCGGGCGCGCCGTACCCGGTGTACGGGATGACGGTCGGCACGAGGCCGCGTCGGCGGGCGCGCTGTTCACGGAACTCCTGCACGGCGTCCTCGATCCGGGCGGCACGATGCAGGATCGGCTCGGCCAGCGACGGTTCGTGGGACGTCGGGTCGGGCATCGGCCCATCATCCCACGGAGGGGTGGAGGATGGGCACGACGCACTCGACACCCGGAGAATCGCAGCGGGATTCCAGCCGGGCTCTGCGAGAGTTGCCCCGTCACACAATCAGCCCGCGGTCGCCGCGAGAAGGAGAACACGTGCTCGTCACCGAGGTTTCGAACGCACTGCCGGGGGGATCATCACTGCTCAGGAACGAGCCGGTCCAAGCCCGCAGTTCGGCGCGCCTCGCCGGGCTCCTCGACGCCGCAGCCGCGGTGATCGACGAGATCGGCTTCGAGCGGCTCACCACTGCCATGGTCGCCGAGCGGGCGGGGGCGTCCATCGGCACCGTCTACCGGTACTTCCCGGACCGCATCGCCGTGGTCGAGGCGCTCGCGATCCGCTGCACGCAGCGCCTGGCGTCCCGGTTCGTCGAGGCCCTCGACACCAGCGGCGCGACGACCTGGCAGGACGCCTGCGACGCGCTCATCGACATGACGAGCGAGATGTACCGGACCGAGCCGGGCTTCCGCGCGATCCGCTTCGGTGACGCCGCGGACTCCGGGGTCGGCGACGAAGAGGACCGCATGGGCGCCCTCGGCGGGGCCGTCGGCGCGATCATGCGCGAGCGGTTCGGTCTCCCGGAGAACGACGCCGTCGCACGGGCGTGGGTCGTCCTCGCCGAGTCCGGACACGCCGTGCTCGCCCGGGCGCACCAGGACCGCCAGCACCCGGACACCGCGCTCATCGAGGCGTACCGCGTCATGAACAAGACGTACCTGGAGTCGGTGATCGCCGCCTCCTGACCACCGGTCACCAATCCGAACGGTGCCCGCCCTCCGAACTGGAGGCGCGGGCGCTGTCGTGTCCGCGGCCTCCGCCGTGCGCGGGGTCGGCTCCAGAGCCGTGGCGGATTCCGCAGGCCGGTCGCCGGCCGGGTGGCGCTGTCCGGGACACGCCCGGTCACGTCACGGATCGTCACCTGGACGTACCGGTGTCGGTGCCGACGGGTACTCTCACTCGGAGTCGGGCTACCTCCTACCAGAAGGGCACCCATGATCGAGTTCCGCCAGGTGCGCAAGACGTACCCGGACGGCACGGCCGCCGTCGAGCGGTTCGACCTCGTCATCCCATCACGCACCACGACGGTCTTCGTCGGTTCGAGTGGCTGCGGGAAGACGACGCTGCTCCGCATGATCAACCGGATGGTCGACCCCACTGCGGGGTCCGTGTCCATCGACGGCGAGGACGTCGCAGGCGTCGACCCCGTCAAGCTCCGTCGCAGCATCGGCTACGTGATGCAGAACGCCGGGCTGCTGCCGCACCGCAAGGTGGCCGACAACATCGCGACCGTCCCGCTCCTCACCGGCGTGTCCAAGCAGGAAGCCCGAGCGCGGGCGCTCGAGCTGATGGACACGGTCGGGCTCGACCGCGCCTTCGCCGACCGCTACCCGTCGCAGCTGTCGGGTGGCCAGCAGCAGCGTGTCGGTGTCGCCCGCGGGCTCGCCGTCGACCCGAACATCCTCCTGATGGACGAGCCGTTCGGCGCGGTGGACCCGCTGGTCCGCAACGACCTGCAGGACGAGCTCATCCGGCTCCAGCGCGAGCTCGGCAAGACGGTCGTGTTCGTGACCCACGACATCGACGAGGCGTTCAAGCTCGGCGACCAGGTCGTCATCCTGAAGAAGGGCGGTGAGATCGCCCAGCTCGGCACGCCGGCCGAGATCCTCGCGGAGCCGGCGGACGACTTCGTCGCGAACTTCATCGGCGCCGGGCGCGGTCGTCGAGCACTCCGTGTCGAGCAGACGCCCACCGGGCCCATCGTGGTGGACGGGGACGGACGCGCCGCCGGTGTGCTCACCGGCCCGGTCCAGGTCGTGGACGCGGCGTCCGCGGTGCCGCAGCCGGCCGCGCAGGACGCCGCGCACCGGGACAGCGTGTGAACTGGGTCACCGGCAACCTCGACACGATCACGTCGAATCTGATCGCGCACATCTGGCTGTCGATCCCGCCGATCGTCATCAGCTTCGTGCTCTCGGTGCCGATCGGCCTGCTCGTGAACCGTCTGCGCCAGGGACGCCGCGGTGCACGGGCGACCGGTTCGACGATCATCGTCGTGGCGAGCCTGCTCTACGCCATCCCGTCCTTCCCGCTCTTCCTCGCGTTGCCGCCGTTGCTCGGGACGAACATCCTCGACCCGGCGAACGTCGTCATCGCGCTCACGATCTACGGGGTCGCCCTGATGGCGCGCTCCGCGGCCGACGCGCTCGACGCCGTCGACCCCGCGGTGCTGAACGCCGCTGCGGCCATGGGGTACTCGCCCGTGCAGCGGTTCTTCCGCGTCGAACTGCCCCTCGCCGGTCCCGTGCTCCTCGCCGGCATCCGGGTCGTCGCGGTGAGCACGGTCAGTCTCGTCACGGTCGGTGCGCTCCTCGGGATCCCGAACCTCGGGTTCCTGCTCACCGACGGTCTCAAGCGCGGCATCAGCGTCGAGATCCTGACCGGCATCGTGCTGACGATCGTCCTGGCGCTCGTCATCGACGGCCTCCTGGTGCTCATCGGACGCATCGTGATGCCGTGGACCCGCGGTGGCAGCCGTGACGCCAAGCGCATCCGGCGTCTTGCAGCGGCGGACGTCCGGACCGGGGAGGTGTCCGCATGAACCTCTTCGCCGGCGCCATCGCCTGGATCTTCGACCCCGCCAACTCCGTCGGGGCGAACGGCATCCCCGTCCGCCTGTGGGAGCACGTGTGGATCACGCTGCTCACCATCGTCATCGCCTGCGCCATCGCGGTGCCCCTCGGCCTCGTGATCGGGCACACCGGGCGCGGCAAGAGCCTCGCCGTGGGGTTCTCCGGCGGCGTCAGGGCGCTCCCCACGCTCGGCCTGCTGACGATCCTCGCCCTGTGGATCGGGCTCGGCATCGAAGCCCCGCTCATCTCGCTCGTCATCCTGGCGATCCCGTCGATCCTGGCCGGCACCTACTCCGGCCTCGAGGCGATCGACCGCGTGACCATCGACGCGGCCAGGGCGCAGGGCATGACCACGTGGCAGCTGCTGACGAAGGTGGAGATCCCGCTCGGGCTCCCGCTGATCGTCGGCGGCATCCGTGCCGCGGTGCTCCAGGTCATCGCGACCGCGACGCTCGCCGCCTACATCAACGCGGGCGGTCTCGGCGGGTACGCGTTCTCCGGACTCGCCAACCAGGACTACGAAGAGGTCCTCGGCGGTTCGCTCCTGGTGATCGCACTCGCCATCGTCTTCGAGATCGTGTTCGCCGTCCTGCAGCGGCTCGCGGTGCCGGCGGGTATCACCGCCGCCTCCGCGGGTGATGGACGGCGCGACGCTGACCGCTCGGAAAGTCGAGCATCAACCCCCTTGGAAGGAACCCTCCAGTGACCACTGCACGCACCAAGCGCCTCGGCGCGACCATCGCGGTCGCGACCGCCGCCGCGATCGCCCTCGCGGGCTGCTCGTCAGGCGACCCGCTCTCCTCCGGCGGCGGCTCCGGCTCCTCGGACACCATCACCGTCGGCTCGCAGGCCTACCCGTCGAACGAGATCATCGCGGAGCTCTACGCGCAGGAGCTCGAGAAGGCCGGCTTCACCGTCACCAAGAAGCTCAACATCGGACAGCGCAAGGCCTACTGGCCCGAGGTCGCCAAGGGCAACATCGACGTGTTCCCGGAGTACAACGGCAACCTGCTGAACTACCTCCTGCAGTCCGACAAGAAGGACACGACGACGGAGACCACGACGGACGGCATCAACGCCGCCCTGAAGGACGAACTGCCCTCCGGCGTCAAGGCCCTGCCGTCCGCGGAAGCATCCGACTCGGACACCTACACGGTCACGCAGGAGCTCGCCGACAAGTACGGTCTCAAGTCGATCGGCGACCTCGCCAAGATCGGTGGCACCATCTCGATCGCGGCGAACCCCGAGTTCGCCACGGCCGCGTACGGTCCGACCGGCCTGAAGGCGAAGTACGGCATCACCGGTGAGGTCAACCAGCAGAACGACTCCGGTGGCCCGCTCACGGTCAAGGCGATCAAGGACGGCGACTCGCAGGTCGCCGACATCTACTCGGCCAGCGCGTCGATCGCCACCGAGAAGCTCGTCACGCTCGAGGACCCGAAGAACCTCGTGCCGGTGAACAACGTCACGCCCATCGTGTCGTCGAAGCTGGACTCGAAGGCGACCGCGGCGATCGAGAAGGTCAACAAGGTGCTCACCACGGACGCGCTCATCGAGCTCGACCGGCAGAACTCCGTGGAGCAGAAGTCCGCGGCCTCGGTGGCCAAGGCCTTCCTGCAGGACAAGGGTCTGCTCTAGTCCTCGGACGAACACTAAACGACAGGTGTCGGGCAGCGTGCCCGGCACCTGTCGTCGTATCCGGGGCACATCCGTTCGGCACGATCGTGCGCGTTCATGACCTGTGCACGTTCGTGCAGGCCGGAGTTCTACAAGTTGTCGAATTGGGTTGCGTGCCGGTACCGTGGAGGTGTCCCAACGGTTGTGACACCAAGAAGTACCCCTTCCACAGGAAGCAACTGACGTGCACGAACAGCGCGCGGCGTTCCCGATCGGTACAGCCGCATGAACGACATCCTCGATCCGCTCATCCTGTCCCGGTGGCAGTTCGGGCTGACCACCATCTACCACTTCCTCTTCGTCCCGTTGACGATCGGCATGGCCGTGGTCGTCGCGACGTTCCAGACGGCGTGGTACCGAACCGGTCGGGCGCACTACCTGCAGCTCACCCGGTTCTTCGGCCGGATCTTCCTCATCAACTTCGCGATGGGCGTCGTGACGGGCATCGTGCAGGAGTTCCAGTTCGGCATGAACTGGTCGAACTACTCCCGATTCGTCGGTGATGTGTTCGGCGCCCCGCTCGCGCTCGAGGGGATCCTCGCCTTCTTCTTCGAGGCGGCGTTCATCGGGGTCTGGATCTTCGGGTGGGACCGGTTGCCCAAGGGCCTGCACCTCGCGAGCATGTGGTGCGTCAGCGCGGGGACGATCATGTCGGCGTACTTCATCATCGCCGCGAACGCGTTCATGCAGCACCCCGTCGGCTACGTCATCAACGAGGCCAAGGGCCGCGCGGAACTCACCGACATCTGGGCGGTGCTGACGAACAAGGTCGCACTGGCCGCGTTCCCGCACACGCTCTTCGCGTGCTTCATGGTCGCCGCCGGCGTGATCATCTCGGTCGCGTCGTACCACCTGGCACGCAACCAGAACCTCGAGACGATGATGCCGGCGCTGAAGTTCGGCCTCTGGACGATGGTGGCGGCCGGTGCCCTGACCGTCCTCACCGGCGACCAGCTCGGGCTGACGATGGTCGACACGCAGCCGATGAAGATGGCCGCGGCCGAGGCGCTGTACAACACGGCGACCGGCAAGGACGCCTCGTTCTCGATCTTCACGCTCGGCACACCGGACGGCGTGCACGAGTTGTTCTCGATCCGTGTGCCGTACCTGCTGTCGTTCCTCTCGACGCACACCTTCAACGGCACGGTCGAGGGCATCAACGACCTGCAGGCGCAGTACACGCAGGTGTACGGCCCCGGCGACTACAAGCCGATCATCTGGGTGACGTACTGGTCGTTCCGCTGGATGATCGCCCTCGGCGTCGGCGCGGTCCTCGTCGCCCTCGCCGGGCTGTGGCTGACCCGCAAGGGCCGCTTCCCGACGCAGCGCTGGGTGTGGCGGATCGCCACCTGGGCGGTGCCGCTGCCGATGGCCGCGATGATCGTCGGCTGGATCTTCACCGAGATGGGTCGGCAACCGTGGCTCGTGTTCGGGTTGTTGAAGACCGCTGACGGGGTGTCCCCGAACGTGACCGGCCTCGAGGTCCTGATCTCGCTGGTCGTCTTCACGCTGATCTACGGCGCGTTGGCGGTGGTCGAGTTCCGGCTCATCAAGAAGGTGGCGCAGGAAGGCCCCGCTGCTCCGGCACCGGTGGACGAGGAGACCGGCGAGGTCCGGCACGAAGTGACGGTGTACTGAACATGGACCTCCCCGTTCTCTGGTTCGCCATCGTCGGCGTCTTCTTCGTCGGCTACTTCGTGCTCGACGGGTTCGACTTCGGCGTCGGCATGGCCCTGCCGTTCCTCGGCAAGGACGACACCGACCGTCGCGTCATGATCAACACGATCGGCCCCGTGTGGGACCTCAACGAGACCTGGGTCATCGTGGCCGGCGCCTGCCTGTTCGCGGCGTTCCCGGAGTGGTACGCCACGATGTTCTCCGGGTTCTACCTGGCGCTGCTGCTGATCCTCGCGGCGCTCATCGCCCGTGGCGTCTCCTTCGAGTACCGCCACCAGAACAAGCAGCTGCAGTGGAAGCGCTCGTTCGACCTGATGATCATCGTCGGCAGCGCCGTGCCGTCCTTCCTCTGGGGCGTCGCGTTCGGCAACGTGGTCCGCGGGATCCCGATGGACTCCGGGCACAACTACACCGGCACGCTGTTCGACCTGCTGAACCCGTTCGCGCTGCTGACCGGCCTCGCGACGCTGCTGGTGTTCTTCACGCACGGCGTCGTCTTCATCGCGCTGAAGACCGAGGGCGACATCCGCGAGCGTGCGAAGCGACTCGCCACCAGGGCCGGCATCGTGACGATCGTCGTCGCGGCCGCGTTCCTCGTGTCGATGGCGCTCGTCCGGGCCACGCCGGCGTCGCTGGTGCTCTCCGTCGTCGCCGCGCTCGCCCTCGTCCTCGCGGTGCTCTGCAACGCATGGGGCAAGGAAGGTCGGGCGTTCACGCTGATGGCGGTCACGATCGCCGCGGTGGTGCTCGCGATGTTCACGGCGATCTTCCCGAACGTGATGCCCGCGTCGAACGACGTGGCACGGAGCCTCACGGTCTACAACGCCTCGAGTGGCACGTACACGCTGACGGTCATGAGCTGGGTCGCACTGATCTTCGTCCCGCTCGTGTTCGCGTACCAGGCGTGGACGTACTGGGTGTTCCGCAAGCGCGTCTCGCGGGCGCAGGTCACCGCGGCCGCCCACTAGGTGCCCCGCCGATGAAGCCGCTCGACCCGCGTCTGCTCCGCCTGTCCCGCTCCGCGCGCGGCTTCATCGTCGCCGCGGCCGGGACGGGGGTTCTCCGCACGCTCGCGACCATCGCGATCGCGTGGGGGATCGCCGCAGCCGTCACCGAGGTGGTCGACGCCGTGCACCACGGCGGGGTCGTCCCCACGGTGTTCGTGCCGACGCTGGCGCTGCTCGGCGGTGCGTTCGTCCTGCGTGCCGTGGCGGCGTGGGCGACGGACGACCTCGCCGCGCGGGCCGCAGCGACCGTGAAGAGCGAGCTGCGCCGCACCGTGCTGGCGCGCGCGGCCGAACGCGGCCCCGGATGGCTCGCGGAACGCTCGAGCGCCGGCTTCGCGACGACGCTCGGTCCGGGGCTCGACGCCCTCGACGCCTACTTCGGGCGCTACCTGCCCCAGCTCGCGCTCACGGCGATCGCGACCCCGGTGCTGCTCGTCGCGATCGGTCTCGGCGACCTGACGAGCGGGCTCGTCGTCCTCTGCGCGCTGCCGGTCATCCCGGTCTTCATGATCCTCATCGGTCTCGCCACGCAGTCGTTGCAGCGGAAGCAGTCCGACGCGCTGGCGCGACTCGGCGGTGCGTTCCTCGAGGCGGTCGAGGGCCTGTCCACGCTGAAGGTGTTCGGTCGTGCGCGTCGGCAGGTCGGCCGCATCGGCACGGTCACGGACGAGTACCGACGCGGGACCCTCGGCGTGCTGCGGTTGTCGTTCGTGAGCGGCTTCGCGCTCGAGCTCGCCGCCAGCCTCTCGGTCGCTCTCGTCGCCGTGTCGATCGGCATCCGGCTCGTGGACGGCTCGCTCGGCCTCGGCGCCGCGATGTTCGTCCTGGTGCTGGCACCGGAGGCCTTCGCGCCGATCCGGCAGGTCGGTGCCGACTTCCACGCCGCGCAGGACGGCGTCGAGGCGTCGGCAGCCGTGCTCGACGTGCTCGACGACGACCGCACGCCTGCTGCTGCTCCGTCGACGCTGCCCGCCGCCACCGACCTCGTGCTCCGCGGCGTGGCCGTCCGGCGCCAGGACGCCGTGATCGGACCCGTCGACCTCGAGGCCCATCCGGGCACCGTCCTCGCGCTCGTCGGTCCGAGCGGTGCCGGCAAGTCGAGCCTCATCGCCGCGATCCGCGGCGCCGTGCCGCACGACGGCACGGTCGTCGTCCCCGGTCCGGCCGGCTCCACCGTGGCCGACCGGATCGCGTGGGCCGACCAACGCGCGCGACTCGTCCGCGGCACCGTCGCCGAGAACGTGGCCCTCAGCCAGCAGACCGACGTCGACGACGTGCTGACCGCGCTCGGTGACGCGGGGCTGGGACTCGACCCGAGCCTCCAGGTCGGCGCAGGCGGAGCCGGACTCTCCGGCGGACAGGCGCAACGCGTCGCCGTCGCCCGAGCGCTCTACCGGCACCGTCGATCCGGCACCCGCCTCGTACTCCTCGACGAACCGACGTCCGCGCTCGACGCCGACGCCGAAGCGCACCTGATCACGACGATGCGGCGGCTCGCCGCCGACGGCGCGGTGGTCGTCGTCGCGAGCCACCGACCGGCGGTCGTCGCCGCCGCCGACGTCCGCGTCGACGTCGCCGCGAGCGGTGCCGTCGCGGTCCTCGGGGCGCACGCGTGACCGGCCGGGAGGCTCGTGGCGGCTCCGTCCTGCGGCTCGCGATGCCGCGCGGTGCCGGATGGGGCAAGGCGGTCGCCGCCGGCTCGCTCAGCGCGCTGTGCGCGGTGGCCCTGCTCGCGGCGAGCGGGTACCTCATCACCCGGGCGGCGGAACACCCGCCGATCCTCTACCTGACGCTCGTCATGGTCGGGGTGCGGGCGTTCGCGCTCGGTCGGGCGGCGCTCCGGTACGTGGACCGGCTCGCCGGGCACGACGCGTCCTTCCGGCAGCTCGCCGTCGTCCGCACCGAGATGTACCGCCGGCTCGCCTCGGTCGCGCCGGCGGGCCTCGGGACCACCGGACGCGGTGACCTGATGACCCGCCTGGTGACGGACACCGATCGGCTGCAGGACCTGCCGATCCGCGTCGTCGGCCCGCTCGTGTCCGCCGGTGTGACCGCGCTGCTCTCGGTCGTCGCCGTCGCGCTGGTGTCCGTCCCCGCCGCCCTCGTGCTGCTCGTGGCCCTCGTGCTCGCCGCCGTCCTCGGTTCCGTCGTCACCGCCTCGATCGCGCGCCGCAGCGACGAGGAGACGGCGGCGGACCGCGGGCGCGTCGCCGACCTGGTCCTGGACACGGTGCGGACGCTCGACGTGTTCGCCGCCTACGGCACCCTCGACGAGCGGCTCGCGCACATCGCCGCGCTCGACGCCCGCGTCACCCGTGCGGTCCGCCGTCGGGCCACGGTCGAGTCGCTCGTCGGGGCGTCGGTCGGACTCATCGGCGGTGCCGCGGTGATCGGCATCCTCGCCGCCGGTGCACCCGTGGTCGTCACCGGTGCGCTCGACGGACCACTCTGGGTGCTCGCGGTCTTCGTCCCGCTCGCGCTGTTCGAGGTCGTCGGGGCCGTCCCGCTCGCGGTGCTGACGTACCGGCGGGTGCGCGCAGCGGCCGACCGTGTCGAGCGGGTGGTCCCCGAGGTCACCCCGGACGGGATCGTCCAAGAACCCGCTACCGATGCGGACCCGGCGTCCCTCCTGGTCGACGGTCCCGTCGCGGTGTCCGTGTCCGGGCTGACCGTCCGGTGGCCCGGGGCGACGGACGCTGCCGTGGACGACGTCTCGTTCGACCTGCTCCCCGGTGAGGTCGTCGTGGTCCAGGGGCCGAGCGGCGCGGGCAAGTCGACACTGGTCGACGCGCTCGTGCGGTTCGTCGAGTACCGCGGCAGCTACACGATCGACGGGGTCGAGGCGCGGACGATGCACCCGGACGCGGTGCGTGCTCGGGTCGGACTCATCGAGCA
This sequence comes from Microbacteriaceae bacterium PS02333, assembly GCA_029959665.1. GTDB lineage: Bacteria > Actinomycetota > Actinomycetes > Actinomycetales > Microbacteriaceae > Curtobacterium > Curtobacterium guangdongense. Next base: position 76,054 of record JASCOI010000003.1, on the reverse strand, counting down.
GGACCCGTTCGTGTTCGACCAGTCGATCCGGCAGAACCTGCTCTTCGCGCGGGAGACCGCGACGGACGACGACCTGCTCGGCGTGCTCGACCGGGTCGGCCTCCGGGCATGGGTGGAGCGCCGTGGTGGTCTCGATGCGTCCGTGGGGGAGCGCGGCGCCCTGGTCTCCGGTGGGCAGGCGCACCGGCTCGCGCTCGCCCGGGCACTCCTGCACGCGTTCCCCGTGCTCGTGCTCGACGAGCCGACGGCCGGCATCGACCCGGATCTCGGCGACGCCGTGCTGCGCGATCTCGTGACCACCGCCCGGGCAGCAGGGCGGACCGTCGTGGTCGTGTCGCACGTGCCGGTGGCGTCGGACCTCGTCGACCGGACCATCCGGATGCGCGACGGCCGCATCGCGGCCTGACCATCCCCGGGACGTTCGCTCCGGGCCGTCCGCGAGTGGGGCTCGTGCCTTGTAATCTTGAGGACCGGGACATGTCCGACGGACGTTCCACGCGCCTCCAGACCGGCGCCTTCCGACCGATTGAGAGTTCCGTGACCATCGAGCAGCACGTCGAGGACCCGCACACCTACGACTTCCGGCGCATCCAGGACAAGTGGCAGGGGCGGTGGGAAGAGCTCGGCCTCTTCACCGTCGACCCCGACGACCGTCGTCCCCGGAAGTACATCCTCGAGATGTTCCCGTACCCATCCGGCGACCTCCACATGGGGCACGCCGAGAACTGGGCGCTCGGTGACTTCGTCGCGCGCTACTGGCGGCAGCAGGGCTTCAACGTGCTCCACCCGATCGGCTGGGACTCCTTCGGGCTGCCGGCCGAGAACGCGGCGATCAAGCGCGGGGTGGACCCGAAGGACTGGACCTACGCCAACATCGAGCAGCAGAAGGCGTCGTTCAAGCGGTACGCGCCGTCCTTCGACTGGACGACGGAGATCCACACGTCGGATCCCGAGTACTACAAGTGGAACCAGTGGCTGTTCCTGAAGATGTACGAGAAGGGCCTGGCCTACCGCAAGGACAGCTGGGTCAACTGGGACCCGGTGGACCAGACCGTGCTCGCGAACGAGCAGGTCCTGCCGGACGGCACCTCGGACCGCTCCGGCGCCGTCGTGGTCAAGAAGAAGCTCACGCAGTGGTACTTCAAGATCACCGACTACGCGGACCGGCTGCTCGACGACCTCAACCAGCTCGAAGGTCGCTGGCCCGCGAAGGTCCTGGCGATGCAGCGCAACTGGATCGGTCGTTCGGTCGGCGCCGACGTCGACTTCGTGATCGAGGGGCGCGACGAGCCCGTGACGGTGTTCACGACGCGTCCGGACACGATCAACGGTGTGACGTTCCTCGTCGTGGCGCCGGACTCCGACCTGGCTGCTGAGCTGGTCGCTGCTCCGACCGTCTCGGACGACGTCCGTGCTGCGTTCGAGTCGTACCTGGTGGCGACGCAGAAGACCTCCGAGATCGACCGGCAGAACGCCGACCGCCCGAAGACCGGCGTCCCGCTCGACCGCTTCGCGATCCACCCGCTGACGGGTGAGCGCCTGCCGATCTGGGCGGCGGACTACGTGCTCGCCGACTACGGCCACGGCGCCGTCATGGCCGTGCCCGCGCACGACCAGCGCGACCTCGACTTCGCACGGGCGTTCGACCTGCCCGTGAAGGTCGTCGTCGACACGAACCAGCCGGTCACCGGGGCCATCCCGGTGATCCCCGAGGGCGCGACCCTCGAGGACTTCGACCTGCCCGTCCTCGACCCGGCCGCCACGGGCGAAGCCCTGACCGGGCAGGGCCGGATGATCAACTCCGGTCCGCTCGACGGCATGTCGAAGCAGCACGCGATCACCGCGGCGATCAAGCTCCTCGACGAGCGCGGCACCGGCCGCGCGGCCAAGACGTACCGCCTGCGCGACTGGCTCATCTCGCGCCAGCGTTTCTGGGGTACCCCGATCCCGATCATCCACGGCGAGGACGGCACCGAGTACCCGGTCCCGGAGGACCAGCTGCCCGTCGTGCTGCCGTCGACCGAGGGGCTCGACCTCAAGCCGAAGGGCACGTCGCCGCTGGGTGGCGCGACTGACTGGGTGAACGTCCCGAACCCCGTGGACGGTTCGCCGGCGAAGCGTGACGCCGACACCATGGACACGTTCGTGGACTCGTCGTGGTACTTCCTGCGGTTCCTGTCGGCGAACGACGACACGCAGGCGTTCGACCCCTCGCTCGTCAACAAATGGGCGCCGGTCGATCAGTACATCGGTGGTGTCGAGCACGCGATCCTGCACCTGCTCTACGCACGCTTCGTCACGAAGGTCCTGTTCGACCTGGGCTACCTCGACTTCACCGAGCCGTTCTCGGCGCTGCTGAACCAGGGCATGGTGCTGTCCGGCGGCTCGAAGATGTCGAAGTCCAAGGGCGGCGTCTCGCTGGGTGACGAACTCGACGCGCACGGTGTCGACGCCATCCGCATGGTGATGGGCTTCGCCGGTCCGCCGGAGGACGACATCAACTGGGAGGACGTCTCGCCGGCCGCGTCCGCCCGCTTCCTGGCCCGCGCCTACCGCCTCGCGACCGACGTCACCTCGACGCCGGACGCGGTGTGGGCGGACGGCGACCGTGCCCTGCGGCAGGTCACCCACCGGTTCCTCGCCGACTCCCCGGGGCTGATGGAGTCGTTCAAGTTCAACGTCGTGATCGCGCGACTGATGGACCTGGTCAACGTCACCCGCAAGGCGATCGACAACGGGCCGGGCGCCGGCGACCCCGCCGTGCGCGAGGCCGTCGAGACCATCGCGCTCGGCCTGAGCGTGTTCGCGCCGTACGCCGGTGAGGAGATGTGGGAGCAGCTCGGCTACGAGGGCTCCGTCGCGACCTACGGGTGGCGGAAGGCGGACCCGACGCTGCTCGTGCAGGAGTCGTTGACGGCCGTCGTGCAGGTCAACGGCAAGGTGCGCGACTCGTTCGAGGTGTCGAAGTCGATCGACCCGGCGGAGCTCGAGGCCCTCGCGCGCGCGTCCGCGAACGTGCAGCGGTACATCGGGGACCGCGAGATCGTGAAGGTCATCGTGCGGGCGCCGAAGCTCGTGAACATCGCGATCAAGGGGTAGTTCCTCCACAGCGGTGCGCCGGCCTCGTCGGTGCACCGTCCACGCCTCGGGAGCCCGGCCGGTCAGCCGGGCTCCTTAGCGTTTCGGCATGTCCCGTTTCTCGCTCTCGCCGCGCGCCGCGCTCGTCCTGGCCGGCGTCGTCGTGGTGGTCGCGCTGGTCGTGATCCTGCTCGGCGCGCGCGGGAGCGGCGCCGGGGGTGTCGCCACGGTGACGGGTGCGCCGGTGGTGTCCGATCGGCCGTCGGACGGCGTGCGGACCCCTGGTGCGACGTCGTCGCCGGCCCCGTCGGTCGTGGTGCACGTGCTGGGTGCGGTCCACCGGGCCGGGGTCGTGACGTTGCCGGGGGCGAGTCGGGTGACTGACGCGCTGTCGGCGGCGGGTGGCGCGGCCGACGATGCCGACCTCGCGCGGTTGAACCTCGCGCGGCCGGTCCAGGACGGCGAACGTCTGTACGTGCCACGGGTCGGCGAAGACGAGGTGCCGCAGGCGCTCGACGGCGATGCGGGGGGCGGTGCGGGGGGCGGTGCGGGGACCGCGGGTGGTGCCGGTGCGGGAGGGAGCGGTGGTGGTGATGGCGGTGGTGGTGCGGCTGGCGTCGGCGACGTGGTGGACCTGAACACCGCCGACCAGGCCGCACTCGAGACCCTTCCGGGTATCGGACCGGCACTGGCGGGGCGCATCCTGGCGTGGCGCGACGAGCACGGTCGGTTCGCGAGCGTCGACGACCTGCTCGACGTCAGCGGGATCGGGGACGCGCGGTTGGCCGACCTCCGCGACCGGGTGCGGGTGTGAACCCCGCGGCCGACCGGACGGACCTCCGGGTCGCGGTCCCGGAGGCGATCGAGTGGGTGGTCGCGGCGGTGCTCGTCGGCTACCCCGCGGCGGCCTGGCTCGTCGTGACGGGCGCAGCGGTCGTCGTCGCCGGCGGGTTCGTGGTCCTGCGCTGGTTACGAGCGTCCGAGGTCGTCCGGGCCGTCGCAGCAGCCGTCTTCACGGCTTTGTCGTCGTCGGCCTGATCGGGGTGGCCTGCGCCGTGGGGCAGCTCCGACGCACGCCGGCCGTGGCGCGCGCGGAAGTTGATCGGCTCCCGGGCGCCGGCGAGGGGCGATGTTCTTCACCCTCTGGATGATCGACGTGGCGGCCGTCACGCTATGGCGACGTAACAGAAGACGCCGACGCAGAACAATTCTGCGAGCACCCCGTACGGCGACATTGACGTCTTCGCAGTGACACGTCCCGGGGACTGATGCACCGTCAACTGACCGCAATCCTGCGGTTCACCGCATGGTCGTTGCGTTGCTCGCGTCGTGGTCACGATCTTGAATGGCACGAAGTCCGTGATCCGCCACCGAGAGCAGGCACCCCCATGATCCGCCCGCACCTCGCGCCGTCCTACCGTAATCGGTTTGCGCTGGCGTCCGTCGCCCTGATGTGCTCGTTTGTCTGCTTGACGGCTTGCTCGGACTCGACCGCCGTGAAGGACGAGTCCGAGACGAGCACTCCTGCGACCCGCTCCGCGAGTCCTTCGAATCAACCCAGTGAATCATCAGAGCCCGCGGCGACTGGTCACACAAGCGTGGAAGACGCAGATGGTTACACGTTCGACATGACTACTCGTATTCGCCCGCTTACGAGAAGAAGGTAGCGGACGAGAAGCCCGGTTTCAGTAGCATCGTGCTCAACTCGTCCGGCACCTTCACCGTTACAAACACGACGCCGGGGCGCAATCTCACGTTCCACGGCTTTGGTGCGATCAATCCGGACCCTGCGGCGATGTTCCTTGTCGCTCTGTGGCCGAGCACGAGTGCCGTCTGTCAATTGGTGCCGAAGGGTGGAGTCCTCGATGACTCAGAGGCACAGCTGTGCGGCGTCGAACTCGGTGGCGTCGACCTCAACGAGCTTACATCCGAAGGTGTTGACGGCGGGGGCTTCGGCTCTGCCCAACGTCTCGCCGGGTCCAGTCGGACGTTTGAAATCACGGCGATCCCCGATGCGTCTTATGACGCCGTGCTCGGAGACCTTCAAGCACCGCAGAGCTATCAGGTTGTTTACTTTGGCCTCGATGACGAGCGATTCACTGAAGTCTGCCACAATCCTGACCTAAGCGACTGGGTCACTTCGAACCCTGGCAGCAGCGTGAACAACTACAACAACAAGCTGTTCCCCCTGCTGAGCTCGACGGGAACATGCGGCTCGTTCTCGACCGTCCACTGATTGTGAGTGGCGGAGCGCGGCCATCATCCGTGTCCTGCGTTCAGTGGAACCGCTGCGACGGCGCCGGCGTTGAAGTGCTCGGAGGCTCGCGCTTCGAGGGGCTCAGGTCAGTGGTTGGTCCGGCGCGCGCCGATGTCCGCCGAACTGGCGACCATCGGTTTCGGGACTGCTGCAGTTTGACTTGACTTGCTCGTCGAGGCCTTGAGTGTGACCTGTGGGTCGATGGTCGTCTCGTACTCGATCGGGGTCGGCTCGCTGAGACCGCGTTGGCGCCGTTTCGGTGATCGGTGCCTTCGATCCAAGTGATGATCGCGGGCCGGAGCGCTTCCTGGTTCGACCATCGTTTCCTGTTCAAGACGTTCTTCTGCAAGAGGGCAGGAATCGATTCCGTCGCCGTGTCGTCCGCGTACCCTCCGACCCTACCCATGCATCCGAGCAGGCCCGCATCACCCGACGCACGGACGATAGTCTCCGATCAGAACTGGCTCCCAGAACAGAGGTGGACAATCGTCCCAACTGGATTCTGGCGATGCACCGCCATTTGCAGGACGGCGACGGCGACGGCGAGCGAGCACCGCATCCGGTCATTGATCGAAGAGCCGACGATACGACGCGAGCACATGGTTCAGCCGCGCATGCGTCGCAACCGGTTGACGTCAATCGGGCGGGACGACGTCCCGGTCAGGTTGCCCGACCGCTCCTCACCAGCTGACCGAGCCACTGCTCTCCTGCACAAGCAGCAGCCTCGAGCCGTCGCCGGGACGAATCGCGCCCTAGCGTCCCGTAGATGACCTGCAACGAGATGCCGACCACGACGTCGGTGCTGACGACCCTCTCGACATGACTGGCACCCGCCAAACCCGATCCGACGACCCGGCAGAAGACGGGAACCGCGCGGCCGGGCTTCGCGCCGATCTCGCCCCACGACTCGGTGACCTCCGGCTCGCCGGTCCCGTCGCATTCGCGTGGGTGGGTGCGGCGCTGCTCGTGGGGGTGCCGGGGGTGGCGTGGTGGTGCGTCGGTAGCGCTGCGCTGACCGGCGTCATCGCGGTCGCACTTCTCGGTCGGCGAACGGAGCGTGCGACGCCCGCCGTGTCCGTGGTGCTCGCCCTGGCGGTGACGACTGCCGCCTGCTGCACACTCGTCGGGATCGCGGTGGCCGTCGGGGAGACGGCTCGGTCGCCCACGGAGCTCGGAGCGACGGCGGGACGGACCGTCGAGGTCGAGGTGGCGCTCACGCGGGACATCGCGAACTCCGCCCGGTCGACCACGGGCACGCTGCGGGCACTCGGCGAGAGCACGGGGCTGCGGGTACCGGTCCGTGTCGTGCCGGACACGCCCCTCCGCGCCGCTGCGGGCACGGTGCTCGCCGGGCGCGCAGCGGTCGAACCCGACGGCCCGGGCGGACCGGAGGCCGCGGTGGTGTTCCTCCGCGGTGTGCCCGCGTCCGAACCCCCGACCGGTGTGCTCGCCGTCACGGACAGCGTGCGACAGGCGTTCGGGCGGATCACCGACGAGTTGCCCGAGCCGGGTGGGGCACTGCTCCGAGGGCTCGCGATCGGTGACCGCAGCGGGCTCGACCCCGACACCGAGACGGCGATGGAGACGAGTGCGCTGACCCACCTGACGGCCGTGTCCGGGTCGAACTGCGCCGTCATCGTCGCGGTGGTCGTCCTGGTCGGCCGTGCGCTCGGACTCGGCCGTGCAGTCCGCGCCGCCGTGGCGATCACGCTCTCGGTCGGGTTCGTGGTGCTGGTCCGTCCTGATCCGTCGATCCTGCGCGCGACCGTGATGGCCGTCGTCGTGCTCGTCGTGCACCTGTCCGGGCGTCCGGTCCGAGGCGTTCCGCTCATCGCGCTCGCGGTCATCGGCATGCTGGTCGTCGATCCGTGGTTCGCCCGCTCCTTCGCGTTCGGGCTATCCGTGCTCGCGACGAGCGGGATCGTGGTGCTCGGGCCACCGTTGACCGCGTTGCTCGCGCGGTGGTGTTGGACGCCCGTCGCAGCAGCACTCGCGGTCCCCGTCTCGGCGCAGATGGCGTGCTGGCCGTTGACGATCCCCCTCTCGGCGGCGCTCCCGACGTACGCGGTACCGGCGAACCTCCTCGCCGAGCCGTTCGCGCCGGTCGTCACCGTCGTCGGGCTCCTCGCCTGCCTGCTCGCTCCCGTCTGGCCGGCAGGTGCATCGGTCGTCGCCGCCGTCGCATGGCTGCCCGCATCGGCGATCGGCGCGATCGCGCACGGTGCCGCAGCACTCCCGGCGGCGTCGGTGCCGTGGCCGGCCGGACTCGTCGGCGTGGGTGCAGCGGTACTGGTGTCCGGAGCTCTCGTCGGCGCGGTGCTCGGGCCCGCGGTGGCACGGCTGCGCTTCCTCGTGGCGGCGGCGACGGTCGCGGTGATCGGCGCCGGCACCGTGATCGTCCCGCTCGTGGTCGTCCGCGTGGGGGTACCCGCCGACTGGGCGATCGCGATGTGCGACGTGGGGCAGGGGGACGCGGTGCTCCTCCGCAGCGCGGCGAGCACGGCGCTCGTCGACACCGGAGACGATCGCGAGCGCCTCCGCGCGTGCCTCGACCTGCTCGGGGTCGGCCGGCTCGACCTCCTGGTGCTGACCCACTTCGATCGTGACCACGTCGGTGCAGTGGACGAGGTCGCTGCCGATGTCGACGTGGTGCTCACCGGTCCGACCGGTCGCCCGGCGGACACAGGCGTCGTCCGGAAGCTCACCCAGGCCGGAGCAGACGTCCGCCGGGCCGACGACCGGACCGCCGGGACCATCGGCGAGGTCACCTGGCGCGTGCTCTGGCCGCCAGCAGGTGATCGTGCCGTCGGCAACGACGCGAGCATCGTGCTCGCGGTGGACGCGCCGGAGTCATGCAGGTCGTGCTTGTCGGCGGTGCTGCTCGGGGATCTCGACCGGATCGCCCAGCGACGGCTCCGCGGCGGGGTACCGCTCGGGAAGGTCGACGCGGTGAAGGTGTCGCACCACGGCTCCTCGGACCAGGACCCGCTGCTCTACCGGCAACTTGCGGCACCGGTCGGACTGATCGGCGTCGGTGCGGACAACTCGTACGGACACCCGACCGCGCGGGCGCTCGAGATGCTCGCCGCGTCCGGGACGACCGTGTTCCGGACGGATCGGCAGGGCACGGTGGTCGCACGTGGCGGAGCGGACGGACCGGAGGTGTGGACCGAGCGGGCGTCCCCGGAGCAGACGCCCTCGGGATGGGCAGCGGAAGGGTCGGCGGTGGCCCGTAGACTCGGACCCGCACCATCGGAAGGAACGCATGCCCGCCAAGAAGCCCGCGCGCGCCGCCGCGAAGATCGACCAGGTCCCGTGGTCCGGCATCCGTCCGGCGCCCGTCGTCCTCGTGACCGGGCCGGAGACGTTCCTCGCCGAGCGGGCGACCGGGATGTTGCGCGACCTCCTGGTCGGCGAAGACCCCGCGCTCGAGGTCCACGACCTCGAAGCCGACCAGTACGCACCCGGGCTGCTCGCGACGCTCGCCAGTCCGTCCCTCTTCGGTGAGCCGCGCCTCGTCCGGGTCACCAACGTCGAGAAGTGCACGGACGCCTTCATCACCGAGACCATCTCGTACCTCGGCGCGCCGGCGGACGACGTCACCCTCGTGCTGCGGCACGGCGGGGGAGTCCGCGGAAAGAAGCTCCTCGACGCGATCCGCGGCGGATCGGGCGGCGGCATCGAGGTGCAGTGCGACGAACTCAAGCGTGAGACCGACCGCATCGACTTCGTGAACGCCGAGTTCCGCGCCGCACGTCGGAAGATCGCACCGTCCGCGGTCCGCACCCTCGTGGCGGCCTTCGCGGACGACCTCGCCGAACTCGCGGCCGCGTGCCGGCAGCTCCTCGCCGACGAAGCGCAGGAGATCACGGACAAGGTCGTCGACAAGTACTACGGCGGCCGCGTCGAGACCAACGCGTTCAAGGTCGCCGACATCGCGCTCGCGGGTCGGTCGGCACCCGCCATCGTCGAGCTGCGGCACGCGCTGTCGACCGGCGAAGCACCCGTGCCGATCGTCGCCGCGTTCGCGAGCAAGATCCGCACGATGGCGAAGGTCAGCGCCTACCGGGGCTCGAGCGGCCAGGCCGCGTCCGCGCTCGGCATGGCGCCGTGGCAGGTCCAGCGTGCGCAGCGCGACGTCGCCGGGTGGAGCGAGGCCGGGCTCGCGAACGCGATCATCAGCATCGCCGAGGCGGACACCGCGGTGAAGGGTGGCTCGCGCGACGCGCACTACGCGCTCGAGGTCATGGTCCGCACCATCGCCCGTCGCGGCGAACCCCGCTGAGCCGACCCGAGCCTCCCGTCCGTCCGCGCCGCCCGAGCCTCGCCCCGGTGTGTCTGCACAACCAAGAGCACGACGCACCACGGCGATCACCGGTGCGACTTGCTTTCGGTTGTGCGAAAGCGAAACGCGCCGCGACCCGGACCACCAACCCGCGGACCCACCCCGCAACGACGAAGGCCCCACACCGGAACGGTGCGGGGCCTTCGAGGGGGTCAGTGCGTCAGAGCGCAGCGACCTTCTTCGCGATGGCCGACTTGCGGTTCGCGGCCTGGTTCTTGTGGATGACGCCCTTGCTCACGGCCTTGTCGAGCTTCTTCGACGCGACGGCGAGAGCGGCGGTAGCCTTCTCCTTGTCGCCGGCGACGATCGCCTCGTTGGTGTGACGGATGAACGTCTTCAGCTCGGACTTGTAGGCCTTGTTGCGCTCGGTGGCCTTGAGGTTGGTCTTGATGCGCTTCATCTGCGACTTGATGTTCGCCATGCGTGGTGCTCCTGCTTCGTCTCGTACGGGTGAATGCGACCGCTGGGTAGAGGGGCCCTTGGTCGTCTCGCGTTCCACCCGTGGGCGGGGAACGCGCAAGCCAGCAAGCAACACTACCAGGACGGCGCATCCGGTTCAACGCGCACGACCCGTGTCACCGCGCGGAAACACGGCTCCGTTACCGTGACGGACATGCCGTCCCTCGCACCCCGGATCGACACCGTCCCGCCCTCCGGCATCCGCCGGGTCTTCGAACAGGCCGCCCTGCTGCAGCAGAGCGGTGACGACGTGACCATGCTCGTCGTGGGGGAGCCCGATGTCCCGGTCGCCGCGCACATCGGGGACGCGGCGAAGCGGGCGTGGACCGAGGACCGGACGGACTACACCCCGAACGGCGGCATCCTGCCGCTGCGCCAGGCGATCCAGCAGAAGCTGCTGCGTGAGAACCGCATCGAGGTGGACCTCGAGCAGATCTGGATGACGATCGGCGCGACGCAGGCACTGTTCCAGGCGATGACTCTGGTGCTGAGCCCCGGCGACGAACTCCTGGTGCCGGATCCCGGCTACACGACGTTCACGATGAACGCGCACATCCTCGGCGCCACCCCGGTGCCGTACCGGCTCGAGCCGCAGCACGGGTTCGAACCCGACCTCGACGCACTCGAGGCGAGCATCACCGAGCGCACCAGGGCGATCGTGGTGAACTCACCGTCGAACCCGCTCGGGTCGGTGTTCGGCGAGGAGACGCTCCGGAACATCTTGGCCCTGGCGAAGCGGCACGACCTCTGGGTGATCAGCGACGAGGTCTACGAGTACTTCACCTACGACACGCGGCACGTGAGCCTCGCGGCGCTCGACGAGGACGACCGGGTGTTCACCGCGTTCTCGCTGAGCAAGACCTACGCGATGACGGGCGTCCGCGTCGGGTACCTCGTGACGCCGAAGGGGCTCGGCGCGACCATGCGGACGACCCAGGAGGCGATGATCAGCTGCGTCGCGGAGCCCGACCAGTACGCGGCCCTCGCGGCGATCGTCGGGGACCACTCCGCGGTCCGGGACGCCCGCGAGCACTACCGCGCCAACCTCGAGGTCGCGACCGAGGTGCTCGACGCCGCCGGCATCAGGTACAACGACCCGAAGGGGGCGTTCTACCTGTGGATCGACATGTCGCACGCCGCCGACGGGGACGTCGCGGAGTGGGCGCTCGGGCTCCTGCAGCGCGAGAAGATCGCCGTCGCACCCGGCAGTGCGTTCGGCCGCACGGGCGAGGGCTGGATCCGCGTGTGCCTCGCCGCGACGCCGGAGGACCTGCGGCACGGCCTCGGTGCGTTGCCGGCCCCGGACGCCGAGCACGCACAACCGTGGGACAATCGTTCGACCGTCCGACCCACCTGAGGAACCGTGAGCCCACAAGCATCCGCTCCGCTCGAGCCCGCCGCGACTCCGGCCGAGGCGATCCGCAACTTCTGCATCATCGCGCACATCGACCACGGCAAGTCCACGCTGGCCGACCGCATGCTGCAGATCACCGGCATCGTCGAGGACCGTGCGATGCGTGCGCAGTACCTCGACCGCATGGACATCGAGCGCGAGCGCGGCATCACGATCAAGTCGCAGGCCGTCCGGATGCCGTGGGAGCTCGACGGCACGACGTTCGCGCTGAACATGATCGACACGCCCGGCCACGTCGACTTCTCCTACGAGGTCTCCCGCTCCCTCGCCGCGTGCGAAGGTGCGATCCTGCTGGTCGACGCGGCGCAGGGCATCGAGGCCCAGACGCTCGCGAACCTGTACCTGGCGCTCGAGAACGACCTCGAGATCATCCCGGTCCTCAACAAGATCGACCTCCCCGCTGCCGATCCGGACAAGTACGCGGCCGAGCTCGCGCAGCTCATCGGCGGCAAGCCGGAGGACGTCCTCCGTGTCTCCGGCAAGACGGGCGTCGGCGTCCCAGAGCTCCTCGACCGCGTCGTGCGCACCGTGCCGAACCCCGTTGGTGACGCCCAGGCCCCCGCTCGGGCGATGATCTTCGACTCGGTCTACGACAGCTACCGCGGCGTCGTGACCTACGTCCGCATGATCGACGGATCGATCGCCCCGCGCGAGAAGGTCCAGATGATGTCGACCAAGTCGACGCACGAGATCCTCGAGATCGGGGTGTCGAGCCCCGAGCCGAAGCCGACCAAGGGCCTGGGCGTCGGCGAGGTCGGCTACCTCATCACGGGCGTCAAGGACGTCCGGCAGTCCAAGGTCGGCGACACCGTCACGAGCGCGCAGCGGCCCGCCACGGACGCCCTGCCCGGCTACACGGACCCGAAGCCGATGGTGTTTTCGGGCCTCTACCCGATCGACGGCTCGGACTACCCGGACCTCCGCGACGCGCTCGACAAGCTCAAGCTGTCCGACGCGGCGCTGGTCTACGAACCCGAGACGTCCGTGGCGCTCGGCTTCGGCTTCCGCTGCGGCTTCCTCGGCCTGCTGCACCTCGAGATCATCACCGAGCGGCTCAGCCGCGAGTTCGGCCTCGACCTCATCACGACCGCGCCCAGCGTGATCTACGACGTCACGACCGAGGACAACACCACGGTCCAGGTGACGAACCCGTCCGAGTTCCCGACCGGCCGCATCGTCGAGGTGCGCGAGCCGATGGTCCGAGCGGCGATCCTCGCGCCGAAGGACTACGTCGGCGCGATCATGGAGCTCTGCCAGCAGCGCCGCGGCTCCCTGCTCGGCATGGAGTACCTCGGCGAGGACCGCGTCGAGATCCGCTACCAGATCCCGCTCGGCGAGATCGTGTTCGACTTCTTCGACCAGCTGAAGAGCAAGACGCAAGGCTACGCCAGCCTCGACTACGAGCCCACCGGCGACCAGGCGGCCGACCTCGTGAAGGTCGATATCCTGCTGCAGGGCGACCAGGTCGACGCGTTCAGCGCGATCGTGCACCGCGACAAGGCGTACGCCTACGGCACGCTCATGACGGAGCGGCTCCGCAAGCTCATCCCGCGCCAGCAGTTCGAGGTCCCGATCCAGGCCGCGATCGGCGCCCGCATCATCGCGCGCGAGAGCATCCGCGCGATGCGCAAGGACGTCCTCGCGAAGTGCTACGGCGGTGACATCAGCCGCAAGCGCAAGCTCCTCGAGAAGCAGAAGGAGGGCAAGAAGCGCATGAAGACCATCGGCCGGGTCGAGGTCCCGCAGGAGGCCTTCATCGCCGCGCTCTCCGGCGACGTCGAAGAGAAGAAGAAGTAGCGCCGGCTCAGCGGCGGGCGCGCGTCCGCAACGCGGCCAGAGCAACCGCCGGGAGGCTCGCAGCAGCCAGTCCCGCCAGCGCGGTCCGCACGATGGTCGCCTCCGACACCGTGGCGAAGTCGGTCGCGGACGTCGCCACCACCGCGGCCACGACGGCGCCGAGCGCCAACAGGACGGTGGTCCCGCCGAGCAGGAGCGGAAGCCGACGGTGGTGGTGGCGTCGCACCGCGGTCACGAGCGTCGCGCCGAACAGCAGCACGCCGGCGCCGGCCGCCGACGCCCCGATGCCGGCGACGACGTCGACGGTGTCGAACGTGGTCCAGCCGCTCGCTGCCTCGCTCGAGTAGCGCGACGGCACGCCGTACCCGGCGACGGCCTGGTCGACGGTGACCCGTGCGGCGGCCGCGATCGCGAACGCGACGAGCGTCGCGATGGCGAGGACGAGCACCCGGCGGTCGACGGACCGGCGGCGGGTGGGTTCGGGCGTGGGCACGCGCCAACGATAGGGGCGGGTCGGGGGCGACCACGGCCTCCAGTTCGGGGCGCGCGGAAAGCGGACGGCGACCCGTGCGAGGTGAGCCCCGATCGGTTCGATCCGTGCTCCGCGCCCCAGTACGATGGCCGCATGAGCAGCCGCGGAGGGTACCTGACCGCCCTGACCTACGGAGCGGTCGGTGCGACGCAGGCGCCGGACCTCATGACCTACCCGCCGGAGGGATTCGTCCCGGCGGAGTCGCGCTCGCGGATCGGCCACGGCGACCAGCGGTTCGAGACCGCGGTGACGCAGGCGCTGACGTGGCAGATCCAGGAGCGCAGCGGCATCCGCGTCCACGTGGAGGAAGCGCCCGACGACGACGAGGTCCGCTACAACCCGGTGACGTTCGACGACCAGGGGGTGCCGATCGCGCCGGCGTCGATCGGGACGCCGCGTGTCGAGAAGTTCGCGCCGGACGGCACGCCGCTCGTCACCGCGGGGACCTCCGCCGTGCTGACGATGCACGCGTTCGGGCGGACGGTGCAGGCGCCGGTGCGGGTCGTGTCCGTGATCGACGAGCCCGACCGCAAGGGGTTCGCCTACGGCACGCTCGAGGGGCACCCGCTGTCCGGTGAGGAGTCGTTCGTGGTGGAGCGCACCGCCGACGGCTCGGTGTGGCTGCAGGTCCGCCAGTTCTCGCAGCCGGCGAGTCGCAAGTGGCAGTTCGTCGCGCCGCTCCTGCGTCGGCAGCAGCGCGTGATGGCCGAGAAGTACCTCGAGGCGCTCCGCGGCGACTAGTCCTCGTCGACCGGCCGGAGCGGCGGGAGTGCTGCGATCGCGTCCTCGATCAGGGCGGCGTCCGTGACGCAGTCGCGCGCGATCGCGACGGCGTTCGTGTGCCGCAGCGCGTCCACGTCGTAGACCCCGGTCGCGACGGCGAGGAACGGGATCCCGACCGCGTCGGCCGCCTCGCCGTCCCTGGGGGTGTCGCCGACGATGACCGCGCGGGTGCCGGCGAGTGCGGTGGCCGCGAGGGCGGTGACGCCCGCCCGCTCGATCTCCTCGTCGCCGAAGTACGAGTGCTCCCAGTCGAACGCGTCGACGTCGAACCCGGCGCCGAGCAGCTTCACGCGGGCCCGGTAGGCGGAGTTGCCGGTCAGCAGGCCGTTGCGCCAGCCGATCTCGGCGAAGCGCGCGACCAATGCGGTGGCACCGGGTGCCGGCGTCCGGTGGTCGCCGGCGCGGTGTCGTTCCTCGGAGAGGTCGCGGAGGTGGCTGCTGACGGTCGGGATGACCCCGTCGTCGAGGTCGTGCGCGCGGACGTGCTCCGCGATGATGCCGGCGTCGGTGCGGCCGTGCTGGTGCCCGACGAGCTGGGGGAGGTCGCGCCCGATCGCACGCTCGAGGGCCAGGTGGTAGAGGTTGCCCGGCGACGTCGCGTTGCGGACGAGGGTGCCGTCGATGTCCCACAGCACCGTGGTCGGGACGGGGTGGTGCTCCATGACTCCATCATGACGGACAATGGACTCCATGCCGAGTGCTCTGCCGATCGCCGACCCGGCTCCCGTGGACGGCCTGATCACCCCCGGGCCCGGCGCGGGTGACGTGCCGTTCGGCGTCTACGTCCACGTGCCGTTCTGCCGCGTCCGCTGCGGGTACTGCGACTTCAACACGTACACGGCATCCGAGCTCCGCGGCGTCCGTCGTGACGACTACGCCGGACACGCCGTCCGCGAGATCCAGTGGGCCGCGCAGGTGCTCGACCGCTCCGGCGTGCCGCGGCGTCCGGTCTCGACGGTCTTCTTCGGCGGTGGGACGCCGACGATGCTGCCGGCGAGCGACCTCGCGATGGTCCTCCGCGCGATCGACGACACGTGGGGGATCCTCCCCGGTGCCGAGGTCACGACCGAGGCGAACCCGGACTCGGTCGACGCGTCCTCGCTCGAGACGCTCCGCGCCGGCGGGTTCAACCGGATGAGCTTCGGCATGCAGTCGGCGGTGCCGCACGTGCTCGCGACCCTCGACCGCACCCACGACCCGGAACGCGTGCCGCTCGTCGTCGACCTCGCGAAGCAGCTGGGACTCGACGTCTCGCTCGACCTCATCTACTCGACGCCGGGGGAATCCCTCGACGACTGGCGCACCTCGCTCGACGCGGCGATCGCGTGCGAGCCCGATCACGTGTCGGCGTACTCGCTCATCGTCGAAGACGGCACCGCCATGGGCCGCGCGGTCAAGCGCGGCGAGCTGCCGGCGCCGGACGACGACGTCGCCGCGGACATGTACGAGCTCGCGGACCGGGTCCTCGGCGACGCCGGGTACGGCTGGTACGAGGTCTCGAACTGGGCGAAGGGCGACGAGCACGCCAGCCGCCACAACCTGTCGTACTGGAAGGGCCACGACTGGTGGGGCGTCGGCCCGGGCGCACACTCGAGCGTCGCCGGCACGCGCTGGTGGAACGTCAAGCACCCGGCCGCGTACGCGAACCGGGTGCTCGCCGACGAGTCGCCGGCCGCCGGGCGCGAGACCCTGGACGACGAGACCCGGTACGTCGAGCGCGTGCTGCTCGCCACGCGCGTCCGCGGCGAGCTCCGGACGTCCGAGCTCCGCCAGGAGGCTCGTGGCCGGGTCGCGGGGCTCATCGCACGGGGCCTCGTGGACGGCCGCAGTGCGCTGGGGCAGACAGTCGGGGAGGGTATGGCCGGCACGCCGGGTCGCCTCGACCTGACGCTGCGGGGCCGCCTGCTCGCGGACGCGGTGGTCCGGGAGCTGCTCGACTGATCGATCAGTTCTTGAGGAACTCGATCGACAGCGGGTAGCGGTAGAAACGGCCCTGGTTCGCGGCGACCGCGGCCATGATGCCGAACACGATCGTCAGGACGCGGACCGCGAGGATGATCAGGATGCCGATGCCGAGCCAGCTGGTGATCACGCCGACCACGTCCGCGATCGCCATGGTGATCGAGAAGTTCAGCGCGACGCGGGTGTGCTCGCGGACGAACTGGCCCCGGTCGCGCAGCACGAAGTACGCCACGAGCGGTGCGATGAAGCTGAAGAAGATCTGGCCGACGTGCGTGAGTGTGGCCCAGAGACGCTGGTCCTCCGGCGTCATCGGCTGCGGCGGCTGGTAGGAGGGGCCGGGGCCCTGCGGTCCGCCGGGCTGCTGGCCCCAGGGTCCGCCCGGCTGTCCGTTGCCCGGCTGCTGTCCGTAGGTCATGCCGGAAGCGTAGCGACCCGATGTGGAGAAGTGTCGGGACGTCGGTGCACGGGCGTAGGATCAGCACTCGACACGTCCGAGTGCCAGCACGAACGGAAGGGATCTGGGTTGGTCAGCGAACGCTCCCTCGAGGTCCTCAAGGCCATCGTGCGCGACTACGTCGCCTCGCGCGAGCCCGTCGGGTCGAAGACGATCGTCGAGCGCCACGCCTTCGGGGTCAGTGCCGCGACGATCCGCAACGACATGGCCCTGCTCGAGGACGAGCAGCTGATCATCGCGCCGCACACGTCGTCCGGGCGGGTTCCCACGGACAAGGGGTACCGCGTGTTCGTGGACCACCTCGCCGCCGCCCGTCCGCTCTCCAGTGCGCAGCGGCACGCCATCGAGACCTTCCTCGGGGCGTCCAACGACCTCGACGACGTCCTCGGGCGAACCGTCCGGCTGCTCAGTCAGCTGACGAACCAGGTCGCGCTCGTCCAGTACCCCTCGATGGTGCGGGCACGGGTGCAGCACATCGAGCTCGTCCGACTCGGGGACTCCCGGCTGATGGTCGTGCTCATCACCGACACCGCCAGGGTCGAGCAGCGCGTCGTCGAGACCGACGTCGCGCTCGACGAGTCCGCGCTCGTCGAACTCCGCACGGTGCTCAACGCGGCGACCGTCGGACTCATGCTCCACGACGTCCCGACGGCGCTGCGGGAGATCCCGGCGCAGATCCGGCCGGAGTCGCAGACCCTCGCCGGCGTCGTCGTCGCGACGGTGATCGAGCAGGTCGCGGCCAACCGGCAGGACCGCCTGGTGATGGCGGGCGCCGCGAACCTCGCGAAGAGCGAGCAGGACTTCTCCGGCGGGCTCTTCCCGGTGCTCGAAGCGATCGAGGAACAAGTGACCCTCCTCCGGTTGTTCGGGGAGATGCAGCTCGACGACGTGTCCGTCACCGCACGGATCGGCGTCGAGAACGCGGAGTACGGCCTCGACGCGACGAGCATCGTCGCCGGCGGGTACGTCGCCGCAGGCGGCGAGGTCGCCCGACTGGGCGTCCTCGGACCGACCCGCATGGACTACGGCTCCAACATGGCCGCGGTCCGCGCGGTCGCGCGGTACCTGTCCAGACTGCTCGGAGAGAATTGACGACCGCCGCAGTGCACACCGACCGTGCCAGCCCGACCGCAGCAGCGACGCGGGCCGACCGCATGACGTGACCACGGCCTCCAGGCCGAACCGACCAGACGACCGACGAAACCAACTGAGGGATACGTGGCAGACCACTACGACGTCCTCGGTGTCCCGCGCGACGCGGCCGACGCCGACATCAAGAAGGCGTACCGACGCCTCGCGCGCGAGCTCCACCCGGACGTGAACCCGAGCCCGGACGCCGCCGAGCGCTTCAAGGACGTGACGCACGCGTACGACGTGCTGAGCGACCCCGAGCAGCGACGGCGGTACGACGCCGGCCCGCAGGCCGACAGCCCGTTCGGCGGCGGGGCCGGCGGCTTCAGCGACATCTTCGACGCCTTCTTCGGCGGCGGCGGAGGCGGCGGCCGGGGTTCCGGTCCCCGGAGCCGTGCCGAACGCGGGCAGGACGCCCTGCTCCGAATCGACGTCGACCTGGACGAGGTCGTCTTCGGCACGCACAAGGACGTCGAGGTGGACACGGCGGTGCTCTGTGAGACGTGCGGTGGTTCCTGCTGCGCTCCCGGTACGAGCCCGCGCACCTGCGACATCTGCGGCGGCTCCGGTCACATCCAGCGCCAGGTCCGGTCGCTCCTCGGCAACGTCGTGACGAGCGCACCGTGCGGCACCTGCCGTGGCCACGGCACCGTCATCCCGAACCCGTGCCCGACCTGCCAGGGCCAGGGCCGCGTCCGCGCCCGTCGCACCATCCCGGTCGACGTCCCCGCCGGTGTCGACTCCGGTCTGCGCCTGCAGATGCCCGGCCAGGGCGAGGTCGGCCCCGCCGGCGGCCCGTCCGGCGACCTGTACCTCGAGATCCGCGTGCGGCACCACGACGTCTACAGCCGTGACGGGGACGACCTCCTCGCCACGCTCGAGGTCTCGATGACCGACGCGGTGCTCGGCACCACGGCGACGATCGACGGGCTCGACGGCCCGGTCGAGCTCGAGATCCGTCCCGGCGTGCAGAGCGCCGACGTGCTCGTGCTGAAGGACCGTGGCGTCACGAAGCTGCGCGGGAACGGCCGCGGCGACCTCCGGGTCGGCGTACAGGTCGTCACCCCGACGAAGCTGTCGCACAAGGAGCGTCAGCTCGTCGAGCAGCTCGCGAAGTCGCACAAGGCGTCGCCGCCGCAGCTCGCCCGGTTCCAGCAGGGGATGTTCGGCAAGCTCCGCGATCGCTTCTTCAACTTCTGATGGCGTCGCTCTACCTGGTGGAGTCGCTCGACGGTGTGGCCGTCGGCGGCTCCGTGACCCTCGACGGGGCCGAGGGCCGGCACGCCGTGACGGTGTCGCGGGTGCGGGTCGGGGAGACGCTGCGGCTCTCGGACGGGCAGGGCACGGTCGTCGTCGGCGCGGTCGCGTCGCTCGGACGCGACGCGCTGTCGCTGACGGTGTCGGACGTCCTGGTGTCGTCGCGCCCGGTGCCGTCGCTCACGCTCGTGCAGGCCCTCGCGAAGGGCGGCCGGGACGAGATGGCGGTGCAGGCGTCGACCGAGATCGGTGTCGACCACGTCGTGCCGTGGTCCGCGGCACGCAGTGTCTCCCGCTGGGAGGGCGCGAAGGTCGCGAAGGGCCGTGCCCGCTGGCAGGCGATCGCGCACGAAGCGGCGAAGCAGGCGATCCGGTCGTGGGTGCCGTCGGTGTCCGACCCCGTGACGACCGCAGCGCTCGCGGCGTCCGCCTCGGGGTCGGCGGGTGTCGTGCTCCTCGTGCTCGACCCGACCGCCACCGAGCGGCTCGCGACGTGGGAGCCGCCTGCCGACGCGACGTCGATCTCGCTGGTCGTCGGCCCCGAAGGCGGCATCGACGGGTCGGAACTCGACCGCTTGTCGGCTGCCGGTGCCGTCCGGGTCCGGCTCGGTGACACCGTGCTCCGGACGTCCACCGCTGGGCCCGCCGCACTGGCGGTGCTGCAGTCGCGGCTCGGCCGCTGGTGACCGGTGCGTTCTACGATGGACCAATGAGCAGCGTCTTCACCAAGATCATCGACCGCGAGATCCCCGCGACCGTCGTCGCCGAGGACGACCGCGTCATCGCGATCGAGGACATCGCCCCGAAGGCGCCCGTCCACGTGCTCGTGATCCCCAAGACCGAGGAGTACGCGAACGTGGCCGAACTCGCCGCGGGGGACCCGGACCTCCTCGCGCACGTGGTCGCCACCGCCCAGCGCATCGCCGCCGAGCGCGCCGGCGGCCAGTTCCGACTCGTCTTCAACACCGGCGAAGCCGCCGGACAGACCGTGTTCCACGTGCACGCGCACGTACTCGCAGGCGACCTGCAGGAAGGCAACATTGCCAGCTGACGAAACCGCATCCGCCGAGACCGAAGCCGTCTCGGAACTCAGTGTCGACGGCATCGCCATGGTGCAGCTGCTCGGCCCGCAGGACCGGCTCCTCAAGACCGTGGAACGCCAGTACCCGGGTGTCCGGGTCCTGGTCCGCGGCAACGAGGTGACCCTGACCGGGCCGGAGCGCGACGTCGCCCGTGCGCGTGCGCTCGTGGACGAGCTCGTGGGCATGGTCAAGCGTGGTCAGGACCTCGGGCAGGCCGACATCCCGACCTCGGCCCGCATCATCGACGAGCAGCGCAGCCCGTCCGACGTGTTCGGCACGCCGATCGTGTCGAGCCGCGGCAAGTCCGTGCGGCCGAAGACGGACGGCCAGCGTGCCTACGTCGACGCCATCGACGAGAACACGATCACGTTCGGCATCGGCCCTGCCGGGACCGGCAAGACGTACCTGGCGATGGCGAAGGCCGTGCAGGCGCTGCAGCGGCGCGAGGTCACCAGGATCATCCTCACGCGCCCCGCGGTCGAAGCGGGCGAGCGGCTCGGGTTCCTCCCCGGCACGCTGACGGACAAGATCGACCCGTACCTGCGGCCGCTCTACGACGCGCTCAACGAGATGATGGACCCCGAGCTCGTCCCGAAGCTGCTCGCGGCCGGCACGGTCGAGGTCGCTCCGCTGGCGTACATGCGCGGGCGGACGCTCAACGACTCGTTCGTCGTGCTCGACGAGGCGCAGAACACCACGCCGGAGCAGATGAAGATGTTCCTGACGCGTCTGGGCTTCGGCTCGAAGATGGTCGTCACCGGCGACATCACGCAGGTGGACCTGCCGGGCAACGTGTCGGGGCTCCGGCTCGTCACGCAGATCCTCTCCGAGGTGCAGGACATCCACTTCGCCCGGCTCGGCAGTGAGGACGTGGTCCGGCACACGCTCGTCGGCCGCATCGTGGACGCCTACACCGTCTACGACGAGCAGCGGCTCGCTGAGCAGGCCGGGCACCGACCGGGAGGCCGTGGCACGGCTCCGGCAGGGAACCCGGCCGGTGCGAACCGCGCCGAGCGCCGTGGCCGGGTCCCGCAGGACCGCCAGACCAGCCCCTACCCCCAGAACGATCCTCGAGGAGGAACCCGGTGAGCATCGAGCTCAACAACGAGTCCGGTGTGCAGATCGACGACGACGCCGTCCAGCGTCTCGCGGCCTTCGCGCTCGACGCGCTGCACGTCCACGCCGACGCGGAGCTCGCCATCGTGCTCGTCGACGAGGGGGCGATGGAGCAGCTGCACGTCCGGTGGATGGACGAACCGGGTCCGACCGACGTGCTGAGCTTCCCGATGGACGAGCTCCGCCCGGGTACCGAGGACGACCCGACACCACCCGGACTGCTCGGCGACATCGTGCTCTGCCCACAGGTCGCCGAGTCGCAGGCGAAGACCGCCGGGCACTCCACGACCGACGAGCTCCTGCTCCTGACGTGCCACGGGATCCTGCACCTGCTCGGCTTCGACCACGCGGAGCCGGAGGAGAAGGCCGAGATGTTCGGGCTGCAGGGGGAGATCCTGACCGCCTTCGCCGCGCAGCGCCGGGGGCGGTGACCGCAGTGCTGCTCGTCGCCGTCCTGCTCGCGGTGGCGTTCGTGCTCGTCGTCCTCGGCGGGCTGCTCGCCGCGTCCGACGCCGCGCTCGGGGTGCTCTCCCGCGCGGATCTGGACGACATCGCCAGGGGTAGCAAGCGCCGCCGTGCGATCGAGGCGATCGGGGACGACGTCGGCGCCCACGTCAACGCGTTGAACTTCTTCCGGGTGCTCGCCGAGACGGCAGCCGCCGTGCTCGTCACCATCGCGCTGTTCTCGGTCCTCGACACGTGGTGGCTCGCGCTGATCGTCTCCGCGGCGATCATGACCGCCGTGTCCTTCGTCCTCGTGGGGTCGAGCCCCCGCAGCGTCGGCCGAGCCCACGCGGACCGGCTCATCGGGGTCACCGGTGGTCTCGTGCACGCCGTGCGCATCGTCCTCGGGCCCCTCGCCGGGCTGCTCGTGCTCATCGGCGACCGTGTCACACCGGGCCGGAACGGCAGCACGTCGAGCGTCTCGAGCGAGGAACAGCTCCTGTCGCTCGTGGACGAGGCCACCGAGAGCAACGTGCTCGAAGCGGACGACCGCGAGCTGATCCACTCGGTGTTCGAGTTCAGCGACACGCTCGTGCGCGAGGTCATGGTGCCGAGGACCGACATGGTGACGGCGGACGCGGCGGACACCGTGTCGACGGTGATGGAGGAGTTCCTCGCCGCCGGGGTGTCCCGCATGCCCGTGACCGGCCGGGACAGCGACGACGTCCTCGGCGTCGTCTACCTCCGCGACCTGGCGCGCGCCCTGTACGAGAACGAGAGCGCCGGCGGCCGGGTCGTGACGTCGTTGCTCCGGGCAGCCGAGTTCGTCCCGGAGTCGAAGCACGCCGACGAGACACTGCGGCACATGCAGGCCGCGAAGAACCACCTGGTCCTCGTCGTCGACGAGTACGGCGGCGTCGCGGGACTCGTCACGATGGAAGACCTCATCGAGGAGCTCGTCGGTGACATCTCCGACGAGTACGACCGCACCGTGATCGATCGTGTCGAGGTCTCCGACGGCGTCTGGCGGATCTCCGCGCGGATGCCGATCGACGACCTCGGCGACCTGTTCGGCGTCGACCTCGACGACGACGACGTCGACACCGCCGGCGGCCTGCTCACCAAGGAGCTCGGCCACCTGGCGACCGCCGGCGAGTCCGTGACCGTGTCCGGCGTCGTGCTGACGGCGGACCGTGTCGAGGGCAAGCGCCGCCACCTCATCTCCGTGCTCGCCGAACGCACCGACGCCCTCGCCGGCGCGGAGCAGGCGTTCGACGGCACCGCACCGACCACGACGGGATCCACCTCAGCATGAGCGACACCGACAGCACCCCCACCTTCCGAGCCGGTTTCGTCTCGTTCGTCGGACGACCGAACGTCGGCAAGTCGACGCTGACCAACGCCCTCGTCGGGCAGAAGGTCGCGATCACCTCGTCCAAGCCCCAGACGACGCGGCGGGCGATCCGCGGCATCGTGCACCGACCTGACGGGCAGGTCATCATCGTCGACACGCCGGGTGTGCACCGCCCCCGGACGCTGCTCGGCGAACGACTGAACGACCTGGTGCAGTCCACGCTCGCCGACGTCGACGTCATCGGGTTCTGCGTGCCGGCGAACGAGCCGATCGGGCCCGGCGACAAGTTCATCAACGAGACGCTCGACCACTTCCCCCGTGCGAAGAAGATCGCGATCGTGACGAAGGTCGACCGTGCCGGCAAGGAGAAGATCGCCGAGCAGCTCATCGCGGTCTCGCAGCTCCGCGAGTGGGACGCGATCGTCCCGACGTCGGGGACCGAGGGCACCCAGCTGGAGGCCCTGCTCGGCGAGATCACCAAGCTGCTGCCCGAGTCGCCGGCGCTCTACGACGCCGAGGCCGTCACCGAGGAGACGAGCGAGGACCGCATCGCGGAGCTCATCCGCGAGGCCGCGCTCGAGGGCGTCCGCGACGAGCTCCCGCACTCGCTCGCGGTGTTGATCGAGGACATGGTCGAGCCAGATCCCGATGACGACCCGAACGGACCGCTGCGCATCTTCGCGAACCTGTTCGTCGAGCGTGACAGCCAGAAGTCGATCGTGATCGGGCACAAGGGTGAACGGCTGAAGGACGTCGGTTCACGGGCTCGTGCCGAGATCGAGTCGCTGCTCGGTGGACGGCACGTCTACCTGAACATCCGCGTGAAGGTCGCGAAGGAGTGGCAGCGCGATCCGAAGCAGCTCGGTCGACTCGGGTTCTGACGCGGGTCATTCCGTGGATTGACGCGCACGACGGCGCGCAGCCGTACCGTGGACGGGTGTTCCGTCCCATGCTGCGCGCCCAGATCGTCGTGGACCTCGTGGTCGCCGGCGTGCTCGGCGTGCTCGTCGCGGTCACGTCGACTCGGGGGATCGACGGGCCGCTCGCGTACCTGACCGTGCTCGGCCTGACCGTGGCGCTCGCGCTCAGGCGTCTCTCGCCGAGCCTCGCGCTGACCGTCGCGTGGGTCACCGCGGTCTTCCAGATGGTGACCGGGCAGAACCCGGACGGTGCCGATGCGTTCATCGCCGCGATCGTCTACACGACGAGCGCGTACGGCAGCCGACGCGTCCGCTTGGCGGGACTCGTCTCGGCGATCGGCGGCGCGATCACGGCCGCGGTGTACGTCGGCGCGAAGGACTACGCCCAGCGACTGACCATCGACACTGCGACGACACCGGCGCGGGAGTCGATGCAGGTCACGATCGCGTACTTCGTGGTCATCCTGGCGCTGCTCCTGCTGCCGTGGCTCGCGGGTGTCGTCGTGCGGACCCGTCGGGCCGCGCGGATGAGTCGTGAGGCCCTGCTCCTCGCCGAACGCGACGCGGCCCGGGCGGACCGTGCGGTCGCGGTCGAGCAGGAGCGGGTGCGGATCGCACGCGACATGCACGACATCGTGGCGCACTCCCTCGCAGTCGTCATCGCGCAGGCGGACGGTGCCCGGTACGCGCTGAAGGCCGACCCAGCCGTCGCCGACCAGGCACTCAGCACGATCTCCGGGACGGCCAGGCGGGCGCTCGGCGACGTGCGGGAGCTGCTCGGCGCGCTCCGACACGAGCAGGGCACCGCGCCGACCCCGGACATCGACGACATCGAGCTCCTCGTGACGGAGATGCGCGCCATCGGGCTCGACGTCCGCGTGGAGCGCAACGGCGACTCGACCACCCTCCCGACCACCACGCAGCTCGCCGTCTACCGCATCGTCCAGGAGAGCCTGACGAACGCGTACAAGCACGGGGAGCACGGCACCCCGGTGCAGGCCACCCTGACGTACCGCCCGGACACCGTCGAGATCGACGTCGTCAACCGCCGTGCTGACCATGGGCACGCGGGACCGGGAACCGGGCACGGGCTCGTCGGGATGCGGGAGCGTGCCACGATGTCCGGGGGCAGCATGACCGCTGGACCACGCGGCGACGACTTCGCCGTCGCGGTCCGGATGCCCGCGCACCCCGCGAGCGGGCAGATGCCGCGGGGGCTCGTCACGGCGAGGCAGCCGACGGACCACACCACCGACCAGGAGCACACAGGACGATGACCGACACCCCGATCCGCGTCGCGCTCGTCGACGACCAGGCCCTGTTCCGCACCGGGATCCGGATGCTCATCGACTCGCAGCCGGACCTCCTGTTCGTAGGAGAGGCGGGCGACGGCGCCGGCGGTGTCGAACTCGTCCGCACGGGACGCCCGGACGTGGTGCTCATGGACGTCAGGATGCCGGTCATGGACGGGATCACGGCGACCGCGAAGATCGTCGAGGACGGCGGGACGGACGGTGCGAAGGTCCTGGTGCTCACGACGTTCGACTTCGACGAGGCCGCGGCGAAGGCGATCCGTGCCGGGGCGAGCGGGTTCGTGCTGAAGGACGCTGACCCGGAGTTCCTGCTCGCGGCGATCCGGACGGTGCACGCGGGGACGGCCGTGTTCGCGGCGTCGGCGACCCGGGAACTCCTCCGCCGGTACGACGACGCGCAGGAGCAGGCAGCGAACGTCCCGGCCGCGTTCGCCGAACTGACGCCTCGGGAACGGGAGATCTTCGACCTGGCAGCCAGGGGGTTCAGCAACAGCGAGATCGCCCAGCACGAGTTCGTCAGCGAGGCGACGGTGAAGACCCACATCTCACGGGTGCTCACGAAGCTCGAGCTGCGGGACCGCGTGCGGCTCGTGGTGTTCGCGCACCAGCACGGGCTCGTCACGAAGGACTGACGATCGGCTGCTGTGCGCAGCGCCCGGCGCCGCACGGTGTCATCCGGTGGGATGACCCGTCCACAGCGAACCGAGTCGAGCGGACGATCCACGGAAGCCGACGGACCGACGCGGACCGGGCCTCCTGATCGTCAAGGTGGATGCATGACCACCAGCCACGCACCGATCATCCGCCTCGACCACGTGTCCAAGCACTACGGGGACGCCGCACGCCGGGTCACGGCGCTCGACGACGTCAGCGTCGACATCGGCGCCGGCGAGTTCACCGCGGTGATGGGCCCGTCCGGTTCCGGCAAGTCGACGCTCATGCACGTCGCAGCCGGGCTCGACACGGTCTCTGGCGGCCGCATCCAGATCGACGGCACCGACATCACGCAGCTCGGCGACAAGGAGCTCACCGAACTCCGCCGACGTCGACTCGGGTTCGTGTTCCAGTCGTTCAACCTGGTCCCGACGCTCGACGTCGCCGAGAACATCCGGCTGCCGTTCCTGCTGGGTGGACACAAGCCCTCCAAGCAGGAATCGGCGTGGATCGACCGGCTCGTCGAGATGCTCGGACTCGGCAACCGCCTGACCCACCGTCCGCACCAGCTGTCCGGCGGACAGCAGCAGCGGGTCGCGATCGCACGCGCGCTGGCATCGCGCCCGGCGGTGGTCGTCGCCGACGAACCGACCGGTGCCCTGGACTCCCGGACCGGGCGTGACGTGCTCGGCATCCTCCGCGGTGCCGTCGCGGAGTGGGGGCAGAGCGTCGTCATGGTGACCCACGACCCGGTCGCGGCCGCCAACGCGGACCGCATCCTGTTCCTCGCGGACGGCCGCATCGTGGGGGACCGCCCGGCGATGAGCGCCGCGGACATCTCCACCACCATGCTGGGGATGGAGGCCGCAGCGTGAACGCCCTCCGCGACTTCTCGCCCACCGTCCTGGTCGCCGCACTCGGCACCACGTTCGGCTCGGCACTGGTCATCGCGCCGGGCATCGTCACCCAGGCGATGACGGCCGCCGGACTCTCCGACCTCGGACCGGTCAAGGCGATCCTCGACGTGATCGGCTGGCTGTTCCTGGGCATCGCGCTGTACGTCGGGGCGATCGTCACGGCGAACACCTGCGCGACCCTCATCGCCGGGCAGACGCGAGTCCTCGCGCTCCAGCGCCTGGTCGGTGCCACTGGTGCGACCCTCCGGTCCCGCATCACCCGGGCGGGCCTCGTCGTGGGGGTCGTGGGTGGACTCGTCGGCGCGGTCGTCGGCACCGGCCTCAGTGCGCTGTTCGTCGCCGTCCTCCGGGGCAACGGGTTCCTGCCGGACACCACCTACACGCTCGTGCCGTGGCAGCTCGTGCTGCCGATCGTCGCGGTCGTGCTCGCCACCTGGGGTGCGTTCGCGGTGGGGTCCCGTCGGGTCCTGACGGTCACGCCACTCCAGGCGCTGTCCTCGAGTGTCGAGCCGAGCCACGACGACGTCCGGTCCGGCATCGCACGGAAGGTCTGGGCGATCTTGCTGATGGCCGGCGGCGGGGCGCTGATGGTGCTCGGGCTCGCCGTGAGCGGCGCGTCGCCCCTCGCGGTCCTGCCAGCCGCGCTCGGTGGGTTCGTGTCGTTCGCCGGGATCGCCGTCGGCGCCACGATCGTGATGCCGCCCGTCCTGGCGCTCATCGGCCGCATCGGTGCCAAGGACCCGGTGGTGCTGCTCGCCGGCCGGAACGCGATGCGTGCGCCGGGTCGGTCGTCCCGGGCGACGATCGGACTCGTGATCGGCGTCACCCTGCTCGTTACCTTCGCCGTCGCGCTCGGGATGATGCAGCAGGTACTCGAGACACAGCTCCGCGGGCAGCTGGAGGGCGGGAGTCCGGAGCAGCTGCAGGGCATGCGCGACTTCTTCGTCCAGGTGAACGGCGTCGTCAGCGTCATCGTCGGCTTCTCCGCGGTGATCGCCGCCGTGGGTGTCGTCAACGCGCTCGCGCTCGGCGTGCTGCAGCGGCGTCGCGAACTCGGGCTGCTGCGTGTGCTCGGGCTGACCGGTGCGCAGGTGCGTCGGATGATCGTGACCGAGGCCGTGCAGATGGTCGTCGCGGCCGTCCTCACCGGGCTCGTGCTCGGGACGTTCTACGGGTGGGTCGGCGGTCAGACGCTGCTCGGGTCGCTCGGTCAGCCCGTCGGTCCGGTGCTCCCACCGACCACGATCGTCATCGTGGTCGCCGGTGCGCTCGTCCTCGCGGTGGTGGCCACCGTCGCCCCCGTCCGGCGAGCCATGCGCGTCCCGCCGACCGAGGCGCTCGCGGTCGACTGACGGTGACGGTGGTGCGGAACCGACGCGTCACACGAGGCGGACCGGTGCTACGGTGAAGGAGCTATGTACTCGGCGCTCCTCCTCCTTCGCTGCCGCGACGAGGCCTGACACACCGGCCCACCTCGTCGCGGAGTCTCGTCGTCGGCCGACACCACCTGACGAACCGAAAGCGAACGACCGATGCAGAACACCCAGCGCCCCTCCGGGATGCCGATCCACAAGTACGTCCCGTTCCACGAGCAGATCTCGGTCGAGCTGCCGGACCGCACCTGGCCGACGAAGCGCATCGATCGCGCTCCGCGTTGGTGCGCCGTCGACCTGCGTGACGGCAACCAGGCCCTCATCGACCCGATGGACGCCGAGCGCAAGCGTGCGATGTTCGACCTGCTCGTGCGCATGGGCTACAAGGAGATCGAGGTCGGGTTCCCGAGCGCCTCGCAGACGGACTTCGACTTCGTCCGCAGCCTGATCGACGAGGGCGCGATCCCCGACGACGTCACGATCCAGGTCCTGACGCAGGCGCGCGAACACCTCATCCAGCGCACGTACGAGGCGATCGACGGTGCCAAGCAGGCCATCGTCCACCTGTACAACTCGACGTCGATCGTCCAGCGGGAGGTCGTCTTCCGCACCGACGTAGAGGGCGTCGTCGACATCGCGGTGGCCGGCGCGAAGCTCTGCAAGGCCGCCGAGGCGACGCTGCAGCACGACACGACGGTCTACTACGAGTACTCGCCGGAGTCCTACACGGGCACCGAGCTCGAGGTCGCGCTCGAGATCTGCAACGCCGTGCTGGAGGTCTTCGAGCCGACGCCCGACCGCAAGGTGATCATCAACCTGCCGGCCACGGTCGAGATGGCGACGCCGAACGTGTACGCCGACTCGATCGAGTGGATGTCCCGCCACCTCGCCCACCGGCAGGACGTGATCCTGTCGCTGCACCCGCACAACGACCGCGGCACGGCCGTCGCCGCCGCCGAGCTCGGGTACATGGCCGGTGCCGACCGCATCGAGGGGTGCCTGTTCGGCAACGGGGAGCGCACCGGCAACGTCGACCTGGTCGCCCTCGGCATGAACCTGTTCACGCAGGGCATCGACCCGGAGATCAGCTTCGCGGACATCGACCAGATCAAGCGCACGGTCGAGTACTGCAACCAGCTGCCCGTGCCGGAGCGCCAGCCGTGGGCCGGTGACCTCGTCTACACGGCGTTCAGCGGGTCGCACCAGGACGCGATCAACAAGGGCTTCGACGCCATGAAGGCCAAGGCGGCCGCAGCAGGGAAGAGCATCGACGACGTCGAGTGGGCGGTGCCGTACCTGCCCGTCGACCCGAAGGACATCGGCCGCTCCTACGAGGCCGTCATCCGCGTCAACTCGCAGTCCGGCAAGGGCGGGGTCGCGTACCTGCTCAAGACGGACCACGCGATCGACCTGCCCCGCAAGCTGCAGATCGAGTTCTCCGGCGTCGTGCAGCAGCGCACCGACACCGAGGGCGGCGAGTTCACCTCGGAGAAGATCTGGGACCTCTTCCGCGACGAGTACCTGCCCGCCGATGACGAGTCGGACAAGTGGGGCCGCTACGAGATCACGAAGACCGCGACCTCGAGCGACTTCGACGGCACCACGAAGCTCGCGGTCACGATGCGCGTCGACGAGGGATCCGTGGACGCCGATGCCGTCGGGACCGGCCCGATCGACGCGTTCCTGTCCGTCATGCGTGAGCAGGGCGTCGCCGTCACGCTGTACGACTACTCGGAGCACACGATGAGCGCCTCCGGTGACGCGAAGGCGGCCTCGTACGTCGAGCTCGACGTCGATGGCGTGCGGCTCTGGGGTGTCGGGATCGACGCCGACATCGCGACCGCGTCGCTCAAGGCGATCGTCTCCGCCGTGAACCGTGCGGTCCGTGCGGGTGCCGCCACCGGGGCGTCCCCGGAGCTCGTCTCCGCCTAGTCGGTCCGCCACCACGGCCGGGAGGCACGGTGCGGGTCCGCCCCGCACGGTACCTCCCGGCCGTCGTCGCGTTCCGGCCCACAACGGTCGCGATGGGAAGCGGAATCGCGCGTGGGAGGTCAGAACTTCCGACCGCCTACGCGCGATTCGACCTCCTACGCGCGGAAGGACCCGCGGCACGCGCGGAAGGGCCCGCGGCACGCTCGGCTCGACCCCGCGTGTCCGCCCCCGCGCGGCGCGCCGTGTCGGAGGCGCGGGGGATACTGGGGGCATGCCGCTGTACCGGGACGAGTGTGTCGTGCTCCGCACCCACAAGCTCGGTGAGGCGGACCGCATCGTCACGATGCTCAGCCGACAGCACGGCAAGATCCGCGCCGTGGCGAAAGGCGTCCGGCGCACCGCGTCGAAGTTCGGCTCCCGGCTGGAGCCGTTCATGGTCGTCGACGCGCAGTTCTACGAGGGCCGCTCGCTCGACATCGTGACCCAGGCGGAGTCGCTCGGGTCGTACGGCGCGCAGATCGTGGCGGACTACAGCGCGTACACGGCCGCCAGCGCGATGGTCGAGACCGCCGACCGACTGAGCGAAGCGGACGCCGGACTCCAGCAGTACCTGCTGCTCGTCGGTGCCCTCCGTTCCCTGTCACGCAGCGAGCACGTCCCGAGCGCGACGCTCGACTCGTACCTGCTCCGCGCGATGAGCATCGCCGGATGGGCGCCGTCGTTCTCGGACTGTGCGGTGACTGGGGAGCCCGGCCCGCACTCGGCGTTCGTCGTCCAGCTCGGCGGGGTCGTCGCCGACGGGGCCGCGCCTCCCGGCTCGCCCCGGCTCGACCACACCACACTGTCGATCCTCGGCTCGCTGCTCGCAGGGGACTGGCGCACGGTCGACGCCGCCGACGAGCGGAGCAGGTCCCGGGCCTCCGGCGTGGTCGCGGCCTACGCCCAGTGGCACCTGGAACGATCGCTGAAGTCCTTGCCGCACGTCGACCGCACCGAGCACCCCGTGCCGGTGCCGACCACGCACGGCGGACCGGAAGCGACGGCCAGGGCGGTCGCGACCGTCCCGGCACCCCCGGCACCGACCCTCGACCCCAGCGCCCCCGAAGGGACCCACACCGCATGAGCCCCCGTCGTTCCGCCGAACCGGAGCCCTTCAAGCCGATCGACTGGACGGGCGAGACGCCTCCGGCGATCCCCGCACGGTTCGTCCCGGAGCACGTGGCGATCGTGATGGACGGCAACGGTCGGTGGGCGAACGGCCGCGGACTCACGCGCATCGAGGGACACAAGGCCGGCGAGGCCTCGCTGCTCGACGTCGTCGCCGGCGGGATCCAGATCGGCGTCAAGCACATCTCGGCGTACGCGTTCTCGACGGAGAACTGGAAGCGCTCCCCGGAGGAGGTCCGGTTCCTGATGGGCTTCAACCGCGACGTCATCCGCCGCCGTCGGGACCAGCTGCACGAGTGGGGTGTTCGTGTCCGCTGGGCCGGTCGGCGCCCACGGCTCTGGCGCAGCGTCATCGAGGAACTCGAGACCGCCGAGCGGATGACCGCGGGCAACGACGTGCTGACCCTGACGATGTGCGTCAACTACGGCGGCCGCAACGAGATCGCCGACGCGGTCCGGTCGCTCGCCGAGGACGTCGCAGCCGGTCGCCTCAAGCCGAGCCAGGTGACCGAGAAGGCCCTCGCGAAGCGTCTGTACGTGCCGGAGATGCCCGACGTCGACCTGTTCCTCCGGAGTTCGGGCGAGCAACGCACCAGCAACTTCCTGCTGTGGCAGTCCGCCTACGCCGAGATGGTGTTCCTCGACCGCCTCTGGCCCGACTTCCGCCGCAGCGACCTCTGGGGTGCGATCGAGGAGTACGCGAGCCGTGACCGTCGGTACGGCGGCGCCGTGGACGCCCCGACCGCCTAGCGGGGGTACACGCGCAACGCGTCAGGCCAGCAACGGTTCCGCCGCACGCACCGCGTCGAGCGCCGCTCGGACACTCGGCACCCGCTCAGCCCCGCGCGCGACGACGACCTCGACCCGCCGAGCGAGCTCGTCGTCGACGGGGTCGATCGACACCCCAGGCGGGATCACCGTCGTCGCGAGCGCCAGTCGGGGGAGGAGTGCCACCCCGAGTCCGGCAGCGACGAGGCCCACCACCGCTGCGGCGTTGTCGGTCTCGAGCACGATGTCCGGCGTGAACCCGGCGCTCGCGCACGAGGCAAGCAGGTGCCCACGGCAGCGCGGGCACCCGCCGATCCACCGCGCACCACGCAGGGAGGCGAGATCGACCGCGCCAGAACCGGCGACGGCACCCGCCGAGCCGGCGAGGCGAGCCCGCCCCGAGCCTCCCGACCGGACCAGCGCGAGCCGGACCAGCGCGAGCGGATCGCGACCCAGCGCCCTCGTGACCAGCCCGGCATCGGTCGCGACGTCGTCACCCACGTACGTGAACGTCAGCGCGACGTCGACCTCGCCCCGCCGGACCAGCTCGAGCGCCTCAGGGGGCTCGACTTCGACATAGGACGTCGTGACCCCGGGGACCGCAGCCGCCATCGACGCGAGCACTGCGGGCACCAGTGTCGACGAGGCGCTCGGGAAGCCCGCGATCCGGACCCGTCCGCGGGCGAGCCCCCCGACGGCGTCGAGGTCCTCCTGTGCAGCGGTCAGGGCAGCCTGCACGTGCAGCGCGTGGTCGGCGAGCACCTGTCCCGCCTCGGTCAGCGTGACGCCGCGAGCGCCCCGGAGCAGCAGCGCATGTCCGAGTCGCTGTTCGGCCCGCTGCAGGAGCTGGCTGACGGCGGGCTGGCTGTACCCGAGGGTGGCGGCGGCGCCGGTGATCGACCCGGCATCGGCGACCGCTCGGAGTGCGCGGAGCAGCTGCGGGTCGAGATCGTCCATAACGCAATGCTATGGCGAAGCAAACAGAACTGCTCTGGTGTGATGGATCGTCGCGCACGAGCATGATCGGCATGGACTCCTTCGTCGACGGCCACGGCTACCTCGCCGCCTGCACCGCCGGGCTCCCGACACGGGGGACCCTCGCGGCGATGCGCGCCGACCTCGACGACTGGGGCGCCTGCGGGTCGAGTCCGATCCGGTACGGCGAGCTCGTCGAGGAGGGGCGAGCCCTGTTCGCGCAGATCGTCGGCGTCGATGCCAGCCGGGTCGCGACCGGCTCGCAGGCCTCGGCGATGACCGCGGTCGTCGCGTCGTCGCTGCCGGACGGCGCCGAGGTGCTCGTCCCGGAGGGGGACTTCAGCTCCATCGTCTTCCCGTTCCTCGCACAGGCGCACCGCGGGATCCACGTCCGGAGCGTCCCGCTCGCATCGCTGGCGACGGCCGTGACCGCGGACACCGCACTCGTGGCGTGGTCGGCGGTGCAGTCGGCGACCGGCGCGGTCGCGGACAACGACGCCGTCGTGGCCGCCGCCCGTTCCGTCGGTGCGCGGACCCTCTGCGACCTCACCCAGGCTGCGGGGATCCTGCCGATCTCGGCCGCACCGTTCGACGTCACCGTCACCCATGCCTACAAGTGGCTCTGCGCGCCGCGCGGCGTCGCGTTCATGACGGTGTCGGCCGCCGCCCAGGAGTGGCTCCGCCCGGTCCAGGCCGGCTGGTACGCGGGCGAGGACGTCTGGTCCTCCTGCTACGGCCCCGCGATGCGACTCGCCGACGACGCCCGCCGGTTCGACGTGTCGCCGGCATGGCAGGCCTGGCCAGGGGCGGTCGCCGCCCTGCGGCACGTCGCGTCGCTCGACATGGACACGGTCTGGAGGCACGGCACCGGTCTCGCGGACCAGCTGGCGGCCCGCCTCGGGGTCGCCGGGCAGTCGCAGGCCG
This sequence comes from Microbacteriaceae bacterium PS02333, assembly GCA_029959665.1. Taxonomy (GTDB): domain Bacteria; phylum Actinomycetota; class Actinomycetes; order Actinomycetales; family Microbacteriaceae; genus Curtobacterium; species Curtobacterium guangdongense. The sequence continues at coordinate 41,646 of JASCOI010000003.1, read as the reverse complement.
TGATGACGGTGCCGGATCCGTCCGGCGCGGGGCTCGCGGCACTGACCACGGCGGGGATCACGGCGTCCGGCAGGGCGGGACGGCTCCGGCTCGCGTTCCACCACTGGAACGACGAGTCGGACGTGGACGCAGTGGCGGCGGTGCTGGGCCGTTAGTCTTGCCCGGTACGTTTCTCACGAACCGGGCATCCAGCTCGGCGACCTTACGGAGTTCTCCTTGGCTCAGCCCTCCCGTCTCGACTCGGTCATCGCCCTCGCCAAAGGCCGTGGGTTCGTCTTCCAGTCGGGTGAGATCTACGGCGGATCCCGCTCCGCTTGGGACTACGGGCCACTCGGCGTCGAGCTGAAGGAGAACATCAAGCGCCAGTGGTGGCAGCGGTTCGTCCGCGGCCGTGGCGACATGGTCGGGCTCGACTCCGCCGTGATCCTGCCCCGCAAGGTGTGGGAGGCCTCCGGCCACGTCGCGACCTTCACCGACCCGCTCGTCGAGTGCCTGCACTGCCACCACCGCTTCCGCGAGGACCACCTGATCGAGGCCTTCGAGGCCAAGAAGAACCGTGCTCCGGAGGGCGGCATGGCGGAGATCGCCTGCCCGAACTGCGGGACCCGCGGCCAGTGGACGGAGCCCCGCGAGTTCTCCGGGATGCTGAAGACCTACCTCGGTCCGGTCGAGTCCGAGGAGGGCCTGAACTTCCTCCGTCCCGAGACGGCGCAGGGCATCTTCACCGACTTCGCGCAGGTCGTCACGACCAGCCGCATGAAGCCCCCGTTCGGCATCGGCCAGGTCGGCAAGGCCTTCCGCAACGAGATCACGCCCGGCAACTTCATCTTCCGGACGCGAGAGTTCGAGCAGATGGAGATCGAGTACTTCGTCCCGCCGGCCGACGCCGAGACCCACTACGAGCAGTGGATCGCGGACTCGATCGCCTGGTACACGGACCTCGGCATCGACCCCGAGAACCTCCGTCGCTTCGACGTGCCGGACGGCGAGCGTGCGCACTACTCCGACGCAACCGCGGACATCGAGTACCGGTTCGGCTTCCAGGGCTCGGAGTGGGGCGAGCTGATGGGTGTCGCGAACCGCACCGACTTCGACCTCAACAACCACATCGAGTCCTCCGGCAAGGACCTCCGGTACTTCGACCAGGCCGCCAACGAGAAGTACGTCCCGTACGTCATCGAACCGTCCTTCGGCCTGACGCGTGCGCTCATGGCGTTCCTGCTCGACGCGTACCACGAGGACGAGGCCCCGAACGCGAAGGGCGGCGTCGACAAGCGCACGGTCCTCCGCCTCGACCCGCGCCTCGCCCCGGTCAAGGCCGCGGTCCTGCCGCTGTCCCGCAACGAGCAGCTCTCGCCGGTCGCCCGCGGGCTCGCCGACGACCTGCGCAAGAACTGGAACGTCGACTTCGACGACGCCGGTGCGATCGGCCGCCGCTACCGTCGCCACGACGAGATCGGCACACCGTTCTGCATCACGGTCGACTTCGACACGCTCGAGGACAATGCCGTCACCGTCCGCGAACGCGACACCATGGCGCAGGAACGCGTCGCGCTCGACCAGCTGCAGGGCTACCTCGCGCAGCGTCTCGTCGGCGCGTAACGACCAGCACCACCGACGCGGTCGACTCCGGGAATGCCCCGGGGTCGGCCGCGTTGTCGTTCAGCATGAGCAACGACAGCGTGAAGGTCGATGTCTGGTCCGACATCGCGTGCCCCTGGTGCTACATCGGCAAGCGGAAGTTCGAGGCGGGCGTCAGCGCGTTCGGCGCCGGACCCGATGGGCACAGTGTCGAGGTCGAGTACCACTCCTTCGAACTCAGCCCGGACACCCCGGTCGACTTCGAGGGCACCGAGGCCGAGTTCCTCTCCGGGCACAAGGGCATGCCCGTCGACCAGGCGCAGCAGATGCTCGACCAGGTCACCGGGATCGCCGCGTCCGTCGGGCTCGACTACGACTTCGACTCGATGCACCACACCAACACCGTGAAGGCGCACCAGGTCATCCACCTGGCGAAGCAGCACGGCAAGCAGCTCGAGATGGTGGAGCGGCTCTTCGCGGCGTACTTCGAACGCGGGGAGCACGTCGGACAGGAGTCCTCGCTGGCCGACCTGGCCGCCGAGGTCGGGCTCGACCGTGACGAGGTGCTGGCGACCCTGCGCGACGACGCCAAGCTCGCCGACGTCCGTGCCGACCAGGCGCAGGCCCAGGCGTACGGCATCAACGGCGTGCCGTTCTTCGTGATCGACGGCAAGTACGGCGTCTCCGGCGCGCAGGACCCCGCGGCGTTCGAGCAGGTGCTCCGCCAGGTCGTCGCGCTGCGGACGTCGACGCCGGAGGACGTGGCCGCGGCGGCCGAGCGCGCTGCGGACGACGCGAGCGCGGACGTGGAGGCGACCCGATGACGGACCTCGACGTGCGCGCACAGGCCGCGCCGAGCCTCCAGGCCGTGCCGGGGCTGCAGCCCCTGCTGGCGGACGCCGTCGTGTGCGACGGCGACTCGTGCTTCGTCCCCGGTGCCGAGGGCGACTGGTCAGAGGTCCCCGACTAGCTCAGCGCTGGGGTTCCTCGTCGGTGATGTCGGCGACCGTCGCGCCGTAGGCCGCGATCAGGTCGTCGGCGTCCACGAACGCACTCGCACCGTGGCGGCCGGCGCCGAGTGCGACGCGACGGCCGACGATGCGTCCGTCGGCGAAGACCGGCAGGTCGCCCGTCGCACCGATCGGGGTGATCGTGCCGCGCTCGTACCCGGAGGCCTGCAGTGCGGTCGCGGCGTCGGGCATCGAGAGCTTGTTCACGCCGACGAGCGCGCGGAGCTTCTTCCACGCGATGCTCCGGCCGCCGGGCACGAGCGCGAGGACGAAGTCGCCGTCGTGGCGCTTGACGACGAGGGTCTTGACGATGTCGCCCGGGGTGATGCCGAGCAGGTCGGCGGCCTCGGCGAGGGAGTTCGCGGCCGGGCGTTCGACCACCTCGACCCGGAGCCCTCGGGCTGCGGCGTCGGCGTCGAATCGGGCGATGGCATCGGTCGTCATGTGGAGAACGCTACCGGCGCGTGCCGACGTGGGAGAATGGAGCCCGTATGACGATCACACAAGCCCCCCGGAAGCCCCTGCGCATCGGCCCGATCGAGGTCGACGTGCCCGTCGTGCTCGCGCCGATGGCGGGCATCACGAACATGGCGTACCGCCGGCTCTGTCGTGAGTACGGTGCCGGGCTGTACGTCTGCGAGATGATCACCTCCCGTGCACTGGTCGAGCGCACGCCGGTGTCGATGCAGCTCATCCAGCACCACGAGTCCGAGACCCCTCGGTCCATCCAGCTCTACGGCGTCGAGCCGAACACCGTGGCAGAAGCGGCGACGATCCTGGTCGGTGAGGACCGTGCCGACCACATCGACCTGAACTTCGGGTGCCCGGTGCCGAAGGTCACGCGCAAGGGCGGGGGCGCGGCGCTGCCGTGGAAGACCGAGCTGTTCAAGGAGCTCGTCACCAAGACCGTCCGTGCCGCCGGGGACGTCCCGGTCACCGTGAAGATGCGCAAGGGCATCGACGCCGACCACCTCACCTACATCGACGCCGCCCGCATCGCGCGCGACGCCGGTGTCGCCGCGGTCTCGCTGCACGCCCGCACCGCGAACGAGCACTACTCCGGCGAAGCCGACTGGTCGGCGATCGCGACGCTCAAGGAAGCCGTCACCGACATCCCGGTCCTCGGCAACGGCGACATCTGGTCCGCTGCCGACGCGCTCCGCATGGTCGACGAGACCGGCTGCGACGGTGTCGTCGTCGGGCGTGGGTGCCTCGGCCGGCCGTGGCTCTTCGGCGACCTCGCGGCGGCGTTCCGCGGCGAGGGTCTCCGGTACATGCCGTCCCTCGGCGAGGTCGCGGTCGGGTTCCGTCGGCACGCCGAACTGCTCGTCGAGTTCTTCGGGTCCGAAGAGCACGGATGCCGGGACATCCGGAAGCACGTCGCCTGGTACTTCAAGGGGTACCCGATCGGCGGTGACGTCCGGTCCGGGCTCGCGATGGCGTCCAGCCTGCAGGAGATCGACGACCTGCTCGCACAGCTCGACCACGACGCGCCGTACCCGGGTGCCGACGCCGAAGGTCCCCGTGGCCGCGCCGGCCACCCGAAGCGCACGGCCCTGCCCGACCGCTGGCTCGAGAGCCGCGACGTCGACGCCGAGTTCCGCAAGGTCCTCGCCGCCGCCGAGCTGCACCACAGCGGCGGATGAGCGCCACGAGCTCGTACGGGCCGGCCGACGCGGAACGCTGGCTGCCCGAGGAACACGGCAACCGCCGCAGCGACTTCGCCCGTGACCGCGCCCGGCTGCTGCACTCCAGTGCGCTCCGCCGTCTCGCGGCCAAGACCCAGGTGCTGAGCCCGACGACCGGTCTCGACTTCGCCCGGAACCGCCTGACGCACTCGCTCGAGGTCGCGCAGGTCGGGCGGGAACTCGCCGACTCGCTCGGCCTCGACCCGGACGTCGTGGACACCGCCTGCCTGGCGCACGACATCGGCCACCCGCCCTTCGGGCACAACGGCGAGACCGCGGTGAACGCCTGGGCCGCCGGCATCGGTGGGTTCGAGGGGAACGCGCAGACCCTCCGGCTGCTGACCCGACTCGAGCCGAAGGTCTACGGCGACGACGACCGTGCGTACGGCCTCAACCTGACACGCGCGTCACTCGACGCCTCGTGCAAGTACCCGTGGCCGGCGTCCCAGGGTGTCGCCGAGTCGTCGTCCGGACGCACCAAGTTCGGCTTCTACGACGACGACCACGACGCCTTCGAGTGGCTCCGAGCGGGCGCTCCCCGTCGGCAGCGCTGCATCGAGGCGCAGGTGATGGACCTCTCCGACGACATCGCGTACTCCGTGCACGACTTCGAGGACGCCGTCGTCGCGGGATTCATCGACGTCGCCGCGCTGGGGGACCGCGTCGGCGAGAACGACATCGTGTCCGCCATGCACGCCTGGGTGGGGGACGACCTCAGTCGCGACGAGCTGCTCGAGGCGTTCGATCGACTGCGATCGCTGCCGCTGTGGATGACCTCGTACGACGGCTCCCGGCAGGACGCCGCCCGCCTGAAGAACCTGACCTCGCAGCTCATCGGTCGGTTCGCCAGGACGGCCACCACGGCGACCCGTCAGGCGTACGCGTCCGGCTCGCTCGTCCGGTTCGCCGCGTCGGTGGTCACGCCGCCGGAGATCATCGGCGAGATCGCCGTGCTCAAGGGGATCGTCGCCGCGTTCGTGATGACCCACGGCGACCGGCAGCCCGTGTACGAGGACCAGCGGCGGATCCTCACCGAGCTGCTCGACGCGATCGCCGACCGTGGCGTGTCCGCGCTCGAGCCGGGGTTCGCTGCCGACTGGCGTGGTGCGCGTGACGACGCTGCACGGCTGCGTGCCGTCGTCGACCAGGTCGCGAGCCTGACCGACCAGGGCGCACTCGCATGGCATCGGCGTCTCGTCGTCGGCGATCGGGAAGCCGTCCACATCCCCGTCTGAGCCGTCCGCGCGGCTGTGCACGACTCGTGCTGCGCGGTCGGCGCGGTCGGTCCGGCGAACTAGGATCGAGGGGTGGCTGGACTCATCGCGCGGAACGACATCGACGAGGTCCGCGCACGCGTGAACATCGCCGACGTCGTCGGCGACTACGTCACGCTCAAGTCCGCCGGAGTCGGGTCGTTGAAGGGGCTCTGCCCGTTCCACGACGAGCGCTCTCCCTCGTTCCACGTCCGCCCGCAGGTGGGTCGCTACCACTGCTTCGGGTGCGGAGAGGACGGCGACGTCTTCAGCTTCATCATGAAGCAGGACCACACCACGTTCTCCGAAGCGGTCGAGCGGATGGCCGCCAAGATCGGCTTCACCCTCCACTACGAAGAGGGCGACGGGCCGCGGACCGACTACAACACGCGTGCACGGCTGATCGCCGCGAACGAAGCAGCGCAGCAGTTCTACGTCGCCCAGCTCACGACCCCGCAGGCCGACCCGGCGCGGCGGTTCCTGGGGGAGCGCGGCTTCGACCCGTCCGCCGCGCAGCACTTCGGCGTCGGGTTCGCCCCGAAGTCCTACGACGCGCTCAAGGACCACCTCAAGGGCCGCGGTTTCACGATGGAGGAGCTCATCTCCGCCGGGCTCGTCGGCCAGGGCGACCGTTCGCCGTACGACCGGTTCCGCGGGCGCCTGATGTGGCCGATCCGCGACGTCACGGGTGCCACGATCGGGTTCGGTGCCCGTCGGCTCCTCGACGACGACAAGGGCCCGAAGTACCTGAACACCCCCGAGACGCCGATCTACCACAAGAGCCAGGTGCTCTACGGGCTCGACCTCGCCCGGCGCGACATCTCGAAGCAGAAGCAGGTCGTCATCGTCGAGGGCTACACCGACGTCATGGCGTGCCACCTCGCCGGGGTGACGACCGCCGTCGCGACCTGCGGTACCTCGTTCGGCGTCGACCACATCAAGGTCCTGCGCCCGATGCTCGGCGACGTCAGCGGTGCCGACCCGAACGCCAACGGGGAGGTCGTCTTCACGTTCGACCCGGACGAAGCCGGGCAGCGGGCGGCGTCCCGCGCCTTCGCCGAAGAACAGCGGTTCGCCGCGCAGACCTTCGTCGCGGTGGCGCCGGGTGGCCTCGACCCGTGCGACCTCCGGCTGGCCCGCGGCGACGACGCGATCCGGCGGCTCGTCACGAACAAGCGGCCGATGTTCGAGTTCATGATCCGGCGCACGCTCGACGGGCACGACCTCGAGACGGTGGAGGGCCGGGTCGCTGCCCTGCGTTCTGCGGCACCGGTCCTCGCCGGCATCCGGGACCGCTCGTTGACGCAGGGCTACGTCCGCGAGCTCGCGGGGTGGCTCGGCATGGAGATGGGCGACGTGCGACGGGCGGTGGAGGGTGCTCGTTCCCGGTCCTCGTCCTCCGTGCCCGTCGGCCAGGCCGGACCCGGTGGGCAGATGGTCGCGCCGCTCGACGAGCCCGTCGCCGGGATCCGATCGCTCCCGAACGACCCGATCACCCGCATGGAGCGCGACGCCGTGATGGCGATGGTGCAGCAGCCGACGTCGGTCGGTGCACCGCTGCTCGGACTCGCGGCCGCTGCGACGTTCTCCGCGCCGATGCTCGCCGTCGTCCGTGACGCCGTCGTCGCGAACGTCGACTCGCTCGGACGGCCGGACTGGCTGGACCGCCTGACCGCCGACGTGCCCGCTCCGGTCCGAGGTCTCGTGTCGGAGCTCGCGCTCGCCCCGATCCCCGCCCGCAACGACGAGGACCTGGCGATCTACTGCCGGGGGATCGTCGTGGCCCTGGTCGAGCGTGACCTCCTCGCGCGCAAGGCGTCGCTGCTCGGGCAGCTCCAGCGCGCCGACCCGAACGAGAACGCCGATCGACGCGGCGAGATCCAGCGCCAGCTCGTCGACATCGACGCGCAGCGCATGCGGCTCCGCGCCGACGCCGACCCCGCCTGACCCGTCGCGCAACGGCGTGTTGTGCTGCGCAACTTTCCTGCGCGGCGCGCCGCGTCCGACGAACGGATGATGCGGCATGCGCAGCACTCCTGCGTTACAGCGGTGTAAAAAAACCGGCCCCGCCGGAAGAAGTTCCGTGGCAGGGTGTCTCTCAATGAGTGTCCCGGGACGGTACACAGCGGTTCCACCACCGATCCCGGGGCTCCTGCAACCAACAGCAGAGAGGCATCGGACATGGCATCCGTGTTCAAGAAGCGCACAGCCACGTGGGGCAAGCGCACGATCGCGCTCGGCGCGGGAGCAGCAGCGACGGCGCTGGTGCTGACCGGCTGCGCGGGCGGCGGCAGCGGCTCGTCCACCGACCTGAACGGCCTGATCATCGGCACGACCGACTCGATCACGTCGCTCGACCCGGCGGGCTCCTACGACAACGGCTCGTTCGCCGTGCAGAACCAGGTGTTCCCGTTCCTGATGAACACCCCGGTCGGCAGCCCGGACGTCAAGCCGGACATCGCGACCAAGGGCGAGTTCACGGACCCGACGACCTACACGGTCACGCTCAAGAAGGGGCTCGAGTTCGCGAACGGCAACAAGCTCACCTCGAGCGACGTGAAGTTCTCGTTCAACCGTGAACTGAAGATCAACAACGAGAACGGCCCGCAATCGCTGCTCGCGAACCTCAAGAGCATCGACACGCCGAACGCCACGACCGTGGTGTTCCACCTGGACCACGCGGACCAGACCTGGCCGCAGGTCCTGTCGAGCCCCGCCGGCCCGATCGTCGACGAAGACGTCTTCTCGGCGGACAAGCTCACCCCCGCTGCGGACATCGTCAAGGGCAAGGCGTTCGCGGGCCAGTACGAGATCACCTCGTACAAGGAGAACCAGCTCATCCAGTACAAGGCCAACGCCAAGTACGACGGGCTGCTCGGCAAGGCGAAGACGGACGAGGTGACGGCCAACTACTACACGAAGGAGACCGACCTCAAGCTCGCCGTGCAGAAGGGCGACGTCGACGTGGCGTACCGCTCGCTGACGCCGACCGACATCGCCTCGCTCCGCAAGGACGACAAGCTGACGGTCACCGACGGCCCCGGCGGCGAGATCCGCTACCTGGTCTTCAACTTCAAGTCGCAGCCCTTCGGGACCGGCCAGTCCGACTCCGACGAGGCGAAGGCCCTCGCCGTGCGGCAGGCCGTGGCGGACGTCGTCGATCGCGACGCGCTCGCCAAGGAGGTCTACAACAACACGTACACGCCGCTGTACTCGATGGTGCCGGACGGCCTCACGGGTGCCGCAACGCCGTTCAAGTCGATGTACGGCGACGGCAACGGCGCGCCGGACGTGGACAAGGCGAAGAAGACCCTCGCCGACGCCGGTGTCGACGGCAAGATCCAGCTCGACATCCAGTACGCGCCCGACCACTACGGTTCGGCGTCGGACGACGAGTACGCCCTGCTGAAGACGCAGCTCGAGAAGTCGGGCCTGTTCACCGTGAACATCCAGTCGACGGTCTACACGACCTACGCCCAGGAGCGCACGAAGGACTCGTACCCGGAGTACCAGCTCGGCTGGTTCCCGGACTTCTCGGACGCCGACAACTACCTGTCGCCGTTCTTCACGAAGGACAACTTCGTGCAGAACCACTACGACGACCCGACGATCCAGGACCTCATCGCGAAGGAGCAGGCCGAGTCCGACCCGGCCAAGCGCGCTGACCTGATCGAGCAGGCGCAGGAGCGCGAGGCGACGCAGATCTCGACGCTGCCGCTCCTGCAGGGCAAGTCCGTCGCGGTCGCGTCGAAGGACGTCAAGGGCCTCAAGCTCGACGCGTCGTTCAAGTTCCGCTACGCAACGCTGAGCAAGTAAGCACCACCCCGGAGGGGGCGTTCCGCAGGCCGGAACGCCCCCTTCGGCCGCGCAGGACCACCGGTCCACACACAGGACCCGAAAGGCACCCACCCAGTGACCCTCACGACCCCAGAGGCGATCGACACCGAGCCCACGAAGCCGGCGGCACAACGCAGTGCCAAGTCCGGCGGTGGCATCGGGCGGTACGTCCTCGTCAGATTCCTCCTGATCTTCCCGACCGTCTTCATCCTGGTGACGCTCGTGTTCTTCCTGATGCGCATCATCGGGAACCCGATCGTCGCGTCCGTCGGCGGCCGGCTGACCCAGGCGCAGCTGCAGGAACGCCTGCACGCCGCCGGGTACGACCGCCCGGTGATCGTCCAGTACCTCGAGTACCTCGGCAACATCGCTCGTGGCGACTTCGGCACGACCGCGACCGACCACCGTCCGATCACCGAGATCATCGTCACGTACGGCGGCGCGACCGCGGAGCTCGTGTTCTACGCGCTCATCGTCGCGCTCGTCCTCGGCATCCCGCTCGGCATGCTCGCGGCCTACCTCCGCGACAAGTGGCCGGACGTGCTGCTCCGCGCGCTCGCGATCCTCACCTACGCGACCCCGGTGTTCTTCGGCGGTCTCCTCATGAAGCTCGTCTTCTCGGTGTGGCTCGGCTGGCTGCCCCTCGGTGACCGAGCGTCGACCCGGGTGGAGCTCGCGCTCGACCAGGTCCCCGGCGCGACGGGCATCTACATCATCGACGCGCTCCGCACCGGCAACGGCCAGATCATCGGCGACGTGCTGCTGCACGCCGTCCTGCCGGCGTTGACCCTCGGACTCCTGACCGCCGGCATCTTCCTGCGCCTGGTGCGCGCGAACATGATCGGTTCGCTCGGCTCCGAGTACGTCGACGCGGCCCGCTCCCGTGGTGTCCGCGAGTCCCGCCTCGTCCGGACGCACGCGTTCCGCCCGGCCCTGGTGCCGATCATCACGGTGATGGGCCTGCAGATCGCGATGCTCCTCGGCGGCTCGGTGCTCACCGAGACGACGTTCGGCTGGCGCGGCCTCGGCTTCGAGCTCAACCAGTACCTGTCGGCCCGTGACTTCGTCGCGGTCCAGGGCATCGTCGCGATGCTCGCGGTGATCGTCGCGGTGACGAACTTCATCGTCGACGTCGTCGCTGCCCTGATCGACCCGAGAGTGAGGTTCTGACGATGACCGATGCGTCCCTCGTCGACCGCCACGAGCCGCTCTGGAAGCGGCTCCCCGTCGTCGTCCAGCTCCGCAGGAGCACCGGATGGCAGCGCGCCATGCTCATCACGGGCGTCGTCATCTGCGCCCTGTACCTCCTCGTCGCGGTGTTCGCGCCGCTCATCGCCCCGTACGGCTTCGGCCAGCTGCAGGGTGCCGACGGGGCGAACTTCCCCCGCACCGGTGCCCCGAGCGCCGAGCACATCTGGGGCACCACGGTCGGCGGCTTCGACGTGTTCAGCCGCGTCGTGTTCGGTGCCCGCACCGCGGTGCTCGTCGTCATCGTCGCGGTGGTCGTCTCGATCATCGTCGGCGTTCTGCTCGGCATGGTGTCCGGCTACATCGGCGGGTGGCTCGACCGCATCCTCGTCGTCGTCGCCGACGCGATCTACGCATTCCCGTCCCTGCTGCTCGCGATCGTCGTCTCGATCGTGGTCTCCGGCGGCAACTCGAGCTACTACGGCGGCATCACGGCCGCGGCGATCTCGATCACCGTGGTCTACGTTCCGCAGTACTTCCGCGTGGTCCGGGCAGAGGCCGTGCGCCTGAAGAACGACGCCTTCGTCGAGTCCGCCCGGGTGATGGGCACGAACCCGTGGCGCATCATGACGCGCCACGTGCTCCGCAACTCGACCCGGTCGCTGCCGCTGATCCTGACGCTCAACGCATCCGACGCGATCCTGACGCTCGCCGGCCTCGGGTTCCTCGGGTTCGGCATCGGTCCGACCGCCGGCGCCGAGTGGGGCTACGACCTCAGCCGCGCGCTCTCCGACGTGGCGTCCGGCGTCTGGTGGACCGGCGTCTACCCGGGGGTCGCGATCGTGGTGCTGGTCCTCGGCGTCACGTTCGTCGGCGAGAGCCTCAACGACATCTCCGATCCCCGTCTGCGCGCGCGCCGGCGGCTGAAGCAGCTGGTCTCCACGCGTGACAAGGCGACCGCAGCGGAAGGGGCAGCAGCATGACCGACGCCACAAACAGCCTCCAGTCCGGCGCCGGAACGGCCGACGCCGGAACGGCCGACGCCGGAACGGCCGACGCCGGAACGGCCGACGCCGGAACGGCCGGACGGAAGGAACCGGTCGTCGTCGTCGACGACCTCACCGTCACCTTCGCGACGGACGGCGGCGCCGTCGACGCCGTGAAGGGCGTCAGCATCGACGTCCGCCCCGGCGAGGTCCTCGCCCTGGTCGGCGAGTCCGGCTCCGGCAAGTCCGTGACCGCCCGCAGCATGCTGCGGCTGATGCCGGAGACGGCGACGCTCGGCGGGGCGGTCATGCTCGAGGGCAACGACGTCGTGACGGTCGGCGCGCAGAAGCTCCGTGAGCTCCGCGGAACCGCCGGCGCGATGGTCTTCCAGGAGCCGTCGACCGCACTGAACCCCGTCTTCACCGTCGGGTGGCAGATCGCCGAGGGCCTCCGTGCCCACGGTGGCGTCTCGAGGAAAGAGGCCCGTGCGAAGGCGATCGACTACCTCCGTCGAGTCGGCATCCCGGACCCGGAGGTCCGCGTCGACCACTACCCGCACCAGTTCTCCGGCGGCCAGAAGCAGCGTGTCGTCATCGCGAGCGCGCTGGCGCTCGAGCCGAGCGTGATCATCGCCGACGAGCCGACGACAGCGCTCGACGTCACGGTGCAGGCCGAGATCCTCGACCTGCTCCGCCGCTGCCGCGACGAGTTCGGCGCGGCGATCGTCATCATCACGCACAACATGGGCGTCGTCGCCGACCTGGCCGACCGCGTCGCCGTGATGTACCAGGGCGAGATCGTCGAGGAGGCCCCGGTCGCGGAGCTGTTCGGCAACCCGCAGGCCGACTACACCAAGCGGCTGCTCGCCGCGGTGCCCCGGCTCGAAGCATCCACCGGCGCGGCACGTCGGGCGATCATCACCGAGGACGTCGCACCGGTCGTCGAGGCGAAGGGACTCGAGATCGAGTACCCCGGACGACTCGGCTCGCACGCGTTCAAGGCGGTCAAGGGCGTCGACCTGGCGATCCGTCCGGGCGAGGTCCTCGGCCTGGTGGGGGAGTCCGGCTCCGGCAAGACCACCATCGGACGGGCGATCGCCGGTCTCACGCGGGTGACGGGCGGGTCGCTCGAGGTGCTCGGACACGAGATGCTCGGGTTCAAGGAGCGCGACTTCAAGCCGGTCCGGAAGGACATCGGGTTCGTGTTCCAGGACCCGGCGACCTCGTTCAACCCGCTGCTGACGATCGCCGAGTGCGTCGCCGAACCGCTCATCGTGCACGGCGTCGCGTCGTCCCCGCGGGCGGCGCGGAAGCAGGTCGACGAGCTGATGGAGGCCGTGCAGCTCCCCGCGGCGTACGGGGACCGGTACCCGCACGAGCTCTCCGGCGGGCAGCGCCAGCGTGCATCGCTCGCCCGGTCGCTCGCGCTCCGGCCGAAGCTGCTCATCGCCGACGAGCCGACGAGTGCGCTCGACGTGTCGGTCCAGGCCCGTGTGCTGGAGCTCTTCCTCGAGCTGCAGCAGGACTTCGGCTTCGCCTCGCTGTTCATCAGCCACGACCTCGCGGTCGTGGGCGCGCTGTCCGACCGGATCGCTGTGCTGTACCGCGGCGACCTGGTCGAGACCGGCACGACGGCAGAGGTCCTCGGCGCACCGCAGCACCCCTACACGCAGCGCCTGCTCGCGTCGCTGCCGGTGCCGGACCCGGCCGAGCAGGCCGAGCGACGGCGTACGCTGGAGCAACTGGAGCGCGTCGGGTCCTGATCCGACGGACCGGCCATCCCTGGAGGCCCAGCCTGCGTCGTCGACGCTGGTCGAGCCTCCGGGGCGGTCGGCTCCACTGCACCACGTACGACGCGCGGACGGGTTCCGTCCGCGCTGCGCCGCCAGGGGGCGGCGCGGAAGGGGTTCCATGATCGGGGTCAACGGACCGGCGGTCGTCGCGGACGACGTGTCCATCGAGTACCGGGTTCCAGGCGCCCGGCCGATCCGGGCGGTCGACGGCGTCAGCCTGACGGTCCGCAACGGCGAGATCCTGGCGCTCCTGGGGGAGTCGGGCTCGGGCAAGTCGACGTTCGCGGCGGCGGTCGCCGGCCAGTTCGGCGCCCGCGGCGAGGGCGAGAGCGCGCAGCGTCGACACATCGTCGGCGGCGAGCTCACCGTCCTCGGGCAGAAGACGCGCGGGCTCCGGGCCTCGTCACGACGACTCGCCCGGCTGACCGGTCGGATCGGCTACCTCTCGCAGGACGCCGCCGATCGCCTGAGTCCCGACCTCACCGTCGGCGAGGCCATCGCCGAACCGATCTACGCCCGCGACCGTCGCTTCGACCGCAAGGAAGCCGGGCTCATCGTCGCGCGGCTCGTCGACGCCGTGCACCTGCCGCTCGGCGTGATGCGGCTCAACACGTGGGAGCTCTCGAGCGGGCAGCGCCAGCGGGTCGCACTCGCACAGGCGCTCGTCCTCGAACCGCAGCTCCTCGTCGCGGACGAACCGGCCCGCGGCGTCGACGTGCTCGTCCGTCAGTCCGTACTCGAGGCGCTGGCGAGCCTGCAGCAGGGCCGGCAGTTCTCCGCCGTGGTCGTGTCGAGCGACCTCCGTGAAGCCCGTGCCCTGGCCGATCGCGTCGCCGTCATGAACGAGGGACGCCTGGTCGGCCTCGGGACGTTCGACGAGGTCCTCGACAGCCCCGTGGATCCCTACGTGAAGACCCTCGCCGCGACCGCTGCCCGGCCGGTCAAGCGCCGACCCGCCGGGGGTGCCGCTGCTGCGCCGCGCCGCTCGTCCGCTCCACGCCGCCCGGCGACCGCCGGCACCGGCCCCCGTACCGACCGACAGGAGAACGCGTGACGTCACGTGGCCACCGCGCAGTGCTGACCGACTCGGGCGCGCCGCTGCCGGTGCCACCGCCGACGTCCGGTCCGATCGCGATCCTGCCCTCACCGGCCGACCTCCACGTGTCGGCGGTGTCCGACGCCGGTGGCACCGTCGCCCCGCTCGACGGCGACACGCGTGGGATCGTCTGGCTCGACCCGCGTGACCCCTCCGGCCTCGAGGCCGCGCTGGACTCCGCGCCCGGTGTGACCTGGGTGCAGCTGCCGTTCGCCGGCGTCGACGCGTTCGCGCACCTGATCTCCGCGCACGGGGATCGCGTGCTCTTCACCTCGGCCAAGGGGGCGTACGCGGAGCCGGTCGCCGAGCACGCCCTCGCGCTGACCCTCGCGACGCTGCGGGTCCTGCCCGCGCGGGCCCGGGCGACCTCGTGGGCGACCGAACCCGAGGGGGTGTCGCTCTACGGCCGGAACGTGCTCGTCATCGGCGCGGGCGGCATCGCGCTGGAGTACATGCGGCTGCTGGCACCCTTCGACGTGGACGTGACGGTCGTCCGCCGGTCGACCTCGCCGGTGCCGGGTGCGTCCCGCACGGTGACGACCGAGGACCTCGACGAGGTGCTGCCCTCCGCCGACGTGGTGATGATCGCCGCGGCGATGACCTCCGGGACCTCCAAGCTCTTCGGCGCGGCGCAGTTCGCGCGCATGAAGCCGACCGCGCGTCTCGTGAACATCGCCCGCGGCGGCCTCGTCGACACGGACGCGCTCGTCGACGCCCTCCGCGCCGGGGCG
The DNA here is from genome assembly GCA_029959665.1 of Microbacteriaceae bacterium PS02333. Lineage (GTDB taxonomy): Bacteria > Actinomycetota > Actinomycetes > Actinomycetales > Microbacteriaceae > Curtobacterium > Curtobacterium guangdongense. The sequence continues at coordinate 26,483 of JASCOI010000003.1, read as the reverse complement.
ATCGCCGGCGCCGGCGTCGACGTGACCGACCCGGAGCCCCTGCCCGACGGCCACCCGCTGTGGGAGACGCCCGGGGCGGTCATCACGCCGCACCAGGCGGACACACCGGAGATGGTGGCGCCGTTGCTCGCCGAGCGGGTGCGGGCGAACGTGGCGGCGTTCCTCGCGGAGTCGGGATCCGGCTTCGTCGGCGTCGTGGACCCGGTCGCCGGGTACTGACGTGCGGCGCGCCCGGGGTGCGTGCCGGATGCGCGGGGAGCGTCCGTTGTCCTGCTATGCTGTTACCCGTTGTTCAGACCGGGTCACCCGGAAGCGCAACTGATCCTCGATAGCTCAATTGGCAGAGCAGCCGGCTGTTAACCGGCAGGTTGTTGGTTCGAGTCCAACTCGGGGAGCGTCAGGCCCCCACCGTCCGCGGTGGGGGCCTCTTCGTTTCCCTGACGGGCGTTAGAGTGCTCTGGGCGATCCCGCGCCCCCCGCACCATCGTGCGCTCGTTGCGCCCGCTGCCCGAGGAGACCGACGATCACCGTGCCGACTGCCGACCGCTCGCGTCGCGTGGCGTACCCGTCCCGGCTCCGCGGCGACATCCAGGGGCTCCGCGCCCTCGCCGTGCTCCTCGTCGTCGCCGACCACCTCGTGGCGTTCCCGACCGGTGGGTACGTCGGCGTCGACGTGTTCTTCGTCATCAGCGGCTTCCTCATCACCGGACAGTTGCTCCGGGACGTCGACCGCCACGGCCGGGTGCGCTTCGGGCGGTTCTGGCTGCACCGGGTCCGTCGCATCCTCCCGGCCGCGATGGCGACGATCGCGGTGACCGTCGTCGCTGCATCGGTCGTGCTCGGCCCGACCCGGTTCCGGACCGTCGCCGTCGACGCGTTCTGGTCGACGGTCTCGCTCGCCAACTGGCACTTCGCCGCCGTCGGCACCGACTACTCGCAGGCGAACGGCCCGGTCTCGCCGCTGCAGCACTTCTGGTCGCTCGGCGTGGAGGAGCAGTTCTACGCGGTGTGGCCCGTGCTCATCGCGGTGGTGCTCCTCGTCGCGAGGGGGCGGGCGTCACGACGGTTGCTCGGCATCGTGCTCGCGGTCCTCGTCGTCGGGTCCTTCGGGTTCGCGGTGGTGCAGACCGCCGCGGAGCCGACCGTCGCCTACTTCTCGACCCTCACCCGCGGGTGGGAACTCGCCGTCGGCGCGCTCGTCGCCGTCGTCTCCGGGCGACTCACCGGGCTCGGTCCACGGGTCCGCACGATCGGGGCGTGGGCCGGGCTCGCGGTCATCGTCGTCGGCGCGGTGCTGCTCGACTCCCGGACGCCGTTCCCCGGCCCGTGGGCGGTGCTGCCGGTGGTGGGTGCCGCGCTCGTGGTGGCCTCCGGAACCGGGGGAGCAGCACGGGGCACGTCCCCGCTCGCGAATCCCGTGACGGGGTGGATCGGCGACCGCTCCTACTCGATCTACCTCTGGCACTTCCCGGTGATCGTCCTCGCCGGTGCCGTGGTGCCGGAGGGCTCGAAACGGTACCTGCTCGCCGTGGTCGTCCTCACCGCCGTGCTGAGCGTCCTGTCGTACCGCTTCGTCGAGACCCCGATCCGGAGCTGGCGCGCCCCGGACGGATCACGCACCGGCCGGCGAGTGCGTCGTCGGGGGACCATCGCGGTCGCCGGAGTGCTCGCGGTCGTGGTCGCCGCCGGTGTGAGCGTCGCGACCGTCCGACCAGAGACCGTCGCGCCCGTGCCGACGATCGCGGGGTCGAGCGTCGGCGCCCGCCAGCTGACGCAGCAGATCGCGGCCGCGGCGAAGGCCACGGCGTGGCCGGCGGACCTGACCCCGACGATCGACGCCGCGCCGACCGATGCGTCCGCGGCGATGACGGACACGCACTGCTTCAATCCCGCCGATCCGACCGACGCCACGCAGTGCACCGTGGGGTCCGGGAGCAAGACGGCCGTCGTGACGGGGGACTCCATCTCGATGGCGTGGCAGCCCGCGGTTCGCGCAGCGCTCGGTTCCGGGTGGCGGGTGCACGCGATCGGGTACTCGAACTGCCCGTTCATCGCCGCCGACGTCACCTACGCCCCCGCACCGTCGCAGGGCGCGCGCTGCACGGCGACACGGCAGGCCCGCATCGACCAGATCAAGCGGCTGCACCCGGACGTGCTGGTGATCTCCGACCTCGAGCTCGGCATCGACCGGTTGAACTCCGGCGCCACCGGGGCGGAAGCCGTCCGGGAGTGGACGGCCGCGCGCGAGCAGATCATCGACCAGGTGCGGGGCTCGGTCGGCCGGGTCGTGCTCATCGCGCCGAACCCGGTCGGCCCGCCGCTGTCCTGCGCCGATGCGGGGGCCCCGCCGAGCGCGTGCGCCACGACGCCCTCCGACGCGTGGAAGCGCAAGGCCGAGGCCGACCGGGCTGCGGCTGCCGCGACCGGCGCGACGTTCGTCGACGCGACGGACTGGTTCTGCACGGACGCCGGTGTCTGCCCTCCGTTCGTCGGCCGGGTCCTCGTCCGGTGGGACGACGGTCACATGACGACGACGTACGCGAAGTACATCGCGCCGCTGCTGCGCCGCGAGCTGCTCGGCTGAGCGGTTCACGGCGGGCGCCGGGGCGGAGCCTGTTAGCGTTCTCAGGTGCACCTCATCCGTCGAACCGTCCGCGCGGCGCTCTGCCTCGTGGTCGCGGGCGTGGTCGTGAGCGGAGTCGCCGCGTGCACGGCGGGGGCCGAGTCCGAGCCGGACGACTCCGTCGACAGCACGCCGTCCTCTTCGGTCGCAGCATCGGGCACGGCACCGATGGTGTTCGCGTTCGTCTGCCAGGACGACGGGGTGCCGAGCCGCACGGAGACGTTCACGACTTACTCGGCGGTGTGGGAAGCCGAGCGGACCGACTGCCGGGCGCAGCGCATCACGGGGACCGAGGCATCGGCGCAGCAGCAGGACGCGGTGGACGCCACGGCGGGGGAGTCGACGATCGAGCAGCTCGCGGCGACCTGCGCGGTGTCCGGGGCGGCCCCGTGGACGACCCCGATCGAGTCGGCTGCCGAGGCGCGGACCGCCGCCGGCCTCGCGATCTACTGCCCGGGCCATCCGGAGATGGAGCACCTGCGCGACGCGATCGCGGCGTACCGGGGCTGAGCCGAGCCTCCAGGCCGGGCCCGACGCTCCGTCAGCCCTCCGGGTGGTCGCGGCCGGGCAGCCAGGACTTGCCGGGGCCGCCCCAGCTCTGCTTCTTGACGGACTTCAGGGACTGCTTGAAGTACGGGTGCACGAGCCGGTCCGCGTAGAGCACGCCGTCGAGGTGGTCGTACTCGTGCTGGAAGATGCGCGCGAGCCAGCCGTGCGCCTCGATCTCGAACGGTTCGCCGTGCTCGTCGACCGCGCGCAGCAGGGCCCCGTCGCTCCGGCGCAGCGGGAACCGGTCACCGGGGATGGAGAGGCAGCCCTCGGACTCCTCGTCCTCGTCCAGTTCCTCAACAGACTCGGGCACCGGCGGCGTGATCCACAGAACGGGGTTCACCGCTGCGCCGCGCCAGAGCACGCCGTCATCATCGGTCCATGAGTACACGAAGAGCCGCTTGCCGACACCGACCTGCGGGCCGGCGAGCCCCACACCAGGCGCCAGGTCCATCGTCTCGAACATGTCCGCCACCAGGGAGCGCAGGTCGTCGTCGAAGACGGTGACCTCGTCGGCGCGGTCGTGCAGGACGGGTTCACCGGTGATCCGGATGGGGAGAACGGCCATTCACCCAGGTTATCGGGAGCGGTCGGATAGCCTCGACGCGTGACGACGGACCTCCAGCTCCCGGACGCGGTGAACAACCTCACCCCGTTCCAGGCGCTCATGATCCCGGTCGCGCTCATCGGCGCGGTGTTCCTGTCCCTCGGTGCCCAGTTCCAGGCCCGCGGGGTCAAGCGGGTCGAAGCGCGCCTCGGCAAGCAGTCGAAGGGCCTCAGCGTCCGGCACGTCCTCGGGCTGATCTCGAGCGGGTACTGGGTGCTCGGCACGATCATGCTCGGCGTCGCCGTGGTCCTGCAGCTGATCAGCATCACCTACGCACCACTCATCGTCGTCCAGCCGCTCGGCGCCGTGGCGCTCGTCATCACGACCTGGTTCTCGTCGCGGTCCTCCGGGGTCCCCCTCGGGCGACAGGCGCGGCGCGCGGTGTGGACGTGCATCATCGGCGTCGGCCTGTTCGTCGCGATCGCGGCGTTCGTCGGGCACGAGAGCCCGATCACCCGTGCCCAGCTCGTGACCGTGCTGATCATCCTCGCAGTGGTCCTCGTCCTCGTCCTCGTGTCGTTCCGCGTCGTCGCGAAGCACAAGAGCGCGCTGTACTACATCATCGGCGCCGGGGTGCTCTACGGCTTCGTGGCGACCCTGGCGAAGGTCACCCTGAACCGGTTCGTCAACCACACGTTCGACTGGCTCACCGTCCTGGCGATCATCGGCGTCATCGTCGCGGCATCGCTCGGCGGGTACTTCGTGCAGAACGCCTACTCGGCGGGGTCCGCGGACCTCGTCATCGCCGGCCTGACCGTGGTGGACCCGATCGTCGCCGTCGGCATCGGCGTGATCGTCCTCGGCGAGGCCGCCGGCGCCCCGTCGTTCGCCGTCGTCGGGTTCGTCGTCGCCGCAGCGATCGCGGTGACCGGTGTCTTCATGCTCGCGAAGTACCACCCGGAAGCCAGGCGCTGACCGAGGCCGTCCCCCTGGGGGAGGGCATCCCGTCCACCGCGCGGCTGACGCGGCCGCGCATCGGCGTACGGTAGCGTTTCAGACCCAAACCAACCCCGGCACGTCGGACCAGCGACCCGCCGGATGCAGGCCCAGGAGAGGACGACGCCCGCCGTGTCAGGAGACGCCACCCCCACCGGACGCCCGCTGCGCATCCTCATCGCCGCAGACACCTTCTCACCGGACGTCAACGGCGCTGCGACCTTCACGGAGCAGCTCGCCGTCGGCCTCGCCGAGCGCGGCCACGAGGTCCACATCATCGCCCCGGCCGCCAACCGGCACCACGGCACCTTCGACGAGGAGCACCGCGGGGTCACCCTCGTCGTGCACCGGCTCAAGTCGTACAAGTGGCCGCTGCACGCCTGGCTGCGCTTCGCATGGCCGTGGAGCGTCCGGAAGCACACCGCGCCCATCATCGACGCGATCAAGCCCGACGTGCTGCACATCCAGTCGCACATCATCGTCGGCCGCGGCGTCGCCCGGGAAGCACACGACCGGGGCATCCGGATCATCGCGACGAACCACTTCATGCCCGAGAACCTCCTCGAGTACACCCCGTTCGGTCGGTTCACGCTGCCGATCGCGCTGAAGATCGCGTGGAACGATGCTGCCCGCACCTACCGGCTCGCCGACGCGATCACGACGCCGACGAACCTCGCCGCCGACTACCTCCGCGAAGCCATCGCCGGACAGCGCGTGCTCGCGATCTCGTGCGGCATCGACGCTTCCCGCTACGTCGCGCGAGAGGGGCGTCCAGCGAACAACGAGATCGTCTTCGTCGGCCGCGTCGCTCCGGAGAAGAACCTCGACGTCCTGTTCCGGGCACTGCCGCTGCTCCCCGCCGAGCTCGGCGCGCGCATCACGATCGTCGGTGACGGCGAGATGATCCCGAAGCTGACCGCGCTGTCGAAGGAGCTCGGCATCGAGGACCGGGTGACGTTCCTCGGGTTCGTCTCCGACGAGGTGAAGTTCCGCACCCTGACGAACGCCACGGTGTTCGCGATGCCGTCGACGGCCGAGCTCCAGAGCATCTCCTCGCTCGAGGCGATGGCGTCCGGCCTGCCCGTCGTCGTCGCGAACTCGATGGCGTTGCCGCACCTGGTCGACGGCAACGGGTACCTGTTCGAGCCCGGTGACGAGCGCGACCTCGCCGACAAGCTCGCGAAGGTGCTGACGGCCTCGGACGAGGACTACGTCGGTCTCCGAGAGCGCAGCCTGGCCATGATCGAGGCGCACGACATCAACCGCACGCTCGCGACGTTCGAGTCGCTGTATCGTGGGGAGCCGGTGGCCTAGGCTCCCGACGAGGGGCGGTAGCCAAGCTGGTCAAGGCAGTCTGCTCATAACGGAACGATCGCGGGTTCGAGTCCCGCCCGCCCCACGTAGTCGCAACCCACCGCGGGTTCGAGACGATTCGAAAGGCGGGCCCGCCCCACGTGCACCTCCCCACACGCAAGCGGAACAACCACGACGACGAGCCGACGCCTGGCCCGACCCCGAACGTGACGTTCGAGGCGTCCCGGTCGGGCACCGGCGTGCGCGTCAACGCCTTCCGCATCGGGTTCATGGGCGGCATCGGCGTCCTCGTCGCGCTGCTCGCAGGCGCCCTCATCGGCCAGCTGTCGACCGTCCTCGTCTACATCGGCGTCGCGCTGTTCATCGCGCTCGGGCTCGACCCCCTCGTCACGTTCCTCGAGCGCTACATCCCACGGTGGGCCGCGATCCTGGCGGTCGTCGTCGTGGTGCTCGGGGCGTTCGTCGGCATCGTGTTCGCCGTCGTGCCGATCATCGTCAACCAGGCGACGAACCTGGTGCACAACTTCCCGGAGATCGTCGAGGACATCTCCAAGCAGGACTGGGTGCAGAACCTGTCGAAGCAGCTCGCCGGCTCGTTCGACCTGACGCACGCGCTGCAGTCGGTCCAGTCCTTCGCCGAGGACCCGGGCAACCTGCTGAGCCTCGGAGGTGGGATCCTCGCGGTCGGCTCCGGCATCTTGTCCGGACTGACCGGCGTGCTCATCGTCCTCATCCTGATGCTCTACTTCCTGGCGTCGATGCGGAGCATGAAGAGCATGCTGTACCGCTTCGTGCCCGCGTCTCGTCGCCAGAACTTCGTCGACGTCAGCGAAGAGGTGACCTCCTCGGTGGGTCGCTACGTCGTCGGCCAGATCTCGCAGGCAGCGATCAACGGGATCCTCAGCCTGGTGTTCCTGCTCATCATCGGTGCACCGCTGCCGGTCCTGCTCGCCACGTTCGCGTTCATGGGCTCCCTGATCCCGCTCGTCGGGACGCTCGGTGCCGCGATCGTGATCTCGCTGCTCTGCCTCTTCGCCTCGCCGGCGACCGCACTGGCAGCGGCGATCTACTACCTCGTGTACATGCAGGTGGAGTCGTACGTCATCTCCCCGCGCATCATGTCCCGTGCCGTGCAGGTCCCCGGCGCCCTCGTCGTCATCGCCGCGGTCGCCGGAGCCACCATCGGCGGGGTGCTCGGCGCCCTCGTCGCAGTGCCGATCGCCGCGTCGGTGATCATCATCGTGCAGAAGGTCATCTACCCGAGGCAGGAGCAGGCATGACCGCCTCCGCGCGAGAACGCTGGGCGGTCGGTCCGCGTGGCCCGCTGGCCCTGGTGAACGCGCAGCGGGTCGACCACCCACAGGCCGTCTGGCCCGTGCCCGGCACCTGGGCGCCGTCGGCCGGCGGACTCACCGTGACCGCTGCCGCGGACGACGGCGTGGTCGTCGACGGCGTCCCGGTCGACGGAACGGTCCTCGTCGCCGGTGACGAGGCGGTCGTCCCGTCGACGGTCGCCTTCCCGGACGGGTTCGCCGGCACGGTCGCCGGACGCACCCTCCGCGTGTGGGACCCGGCGTCGGAGGCGATCGCCCGCTTCGCGACGATCGACCGGTTCCCGCGCTCCGACGAGTGGGTCGGTTCCGGCAGGTTCACGCCGGCACAGGACGTCGCCGACCTGGAGGCTCGTGGTGACGTCCTCGACGCCGCAGGCGATCCGTTGGTGGTCGCCGGCACCGTGTCGACGACCGTCGGCGGGGTGGCCGTCACGCTCGTCGCGGTCCGGTCGGCACCGTTCGGGGGAGCGGCACGGCTGCAGCTGATCGTCCAGGACGGCACGAGCGCGCTCCCCGAGGACGACGTCCACAGCAGCTACTCGATGGGGCGGTTCCTGTTCCTGGCCGACCCGGGTACCGCCGCGCACGTCGAGCTCGACTGGAACGAACTGGTGCTGCCACCGTGCGCGTTCTCGTACCAGTACGCCTGCCCGATCCCGCCGCCGGAGAACCGCCTGTCGGTCCCGGTGACGGCGGGGGAGCGGCACCCGGTCGATCGGGACGGCGCCGTCTTCCACTGATCCGGCCGACGTCCTTGCCGTTCCCAGCGGAGACGCTGCATAATGGGCGTGTCCGCAAGGACATCACAATCGGATATCGATGGCTCTGGTCACCGGATCCTCCGCAGGTCGATGGGGAAGTCGCACCTGATGATCGGAGGAATCATGACCGGGACTGCGTCAGGAGTGCTCTACGTGCACTCCTCCCCGCGCGCGCTCTGCCCCCATGTCGAATGGGCAGCAGGTCGCGCCATGAGTCGTGCCGTGAACTTCTCCTGGCTGGACCAGCCCGCGCAGGACGGCTCACGGCGTACCGAGTACACCTGGACCGGGCAGGTCGGCACCGGCGCCGCGATCGCCTCTGCGCTGCGGGGCTGGGAGCACCTCCGCTACGAGGTCACCGAAGAGCCCACCGAGGCGTCCGACGGTGGCCGGTGGATGCACACGCCCGACCTCGGCGTCTTCTACGCGCAGACCGACGTCACGGGCAACATGGTGATCCCCGAGGACCGGGTGCGCTACGCGATGGAGGTCGCCGGCAGCAACGCCCTCGAGCTGCACCGTGAACTCCGACTGGCGCTCGGTCAGGCCTGGGACGACGAACTCGAGCCGTTCCGTCACGCTGCCGAGGGCAACCCGGTCGTCTGGCTCCACCGCGTGGGCTGAGGCGCCCGCCCGGCTGCGACACACCTCCGAACACGCGAAACGCCGCCGGATCCGGCGGCGTTTCGTCGTGTGGGCGGCGTCTCGGGCCCGTGAGGCCGTCAGGCCGTGCGGAACGCGACGACGGCGTTGTGGCCGCCGAAGCCGAACGAGTTGCTGACCGCGAGCAGGTCGCCAGTCGGCAGCTCGCGCGGAGCGGTCGCGACGTCCATCACGATCTCCGGGTCCTGCTCGGTGAGGTTGATCGTCGGCGGCGCGACCCGGTTGTGCAGCGCGAGGACGGTGAACATCGCCTCGATCGCACCGGCACCACCGAGCAGGTGCCCGGTGGATGCCTTGGTCGCCGAGACGACGACGGAGTCGAGGTGGTCACCGAACACGCGACGCATGGCGTGGTACTCGGCGATGTCGCCGACCGGGGTCGACGTGGCGTGTGCGTTCACGTGCGCGACGTCGTCGCGCGACGCACCGGCGTGCTCGAGCGCCGTGAGGACCGCACGGGCGGCGGCGCTGCCCTCGGGGTCCGGAGCGGTGATGTGGAAGGCGTCGGACGTGATGCCGGCACCGGCGACCTCGGCGTAGATCTTCGCGCCGCGGGCCTCGGCGTGCTCCTTCGTCTCGAGGATCAGCGCAGCAGCGCCGTCCGCGAGCACGAAGCCGTCGCGCGTGACGTCGTACGGACGCGATGCGGTTTCGGGGGAGTCGTTCCGACGCGAGAGCGCCTGCATCGCGGCGAAGGACGCGAGCGGCATCGGGTGGAGCGCTGCTTCGGCACCACCGGCGATGACGATGTCGGCTTCACCGGTGGCCACGTGCCGGTACGCCTCGGCGAGGGACTCGGTGGACGAGGCACATGCGGAGAGGTAGGTCCGGGCACCGCCACGGGCGCCGAACTCCATCTCGATGGCCGCTGCCGGACCGTTCGCCATGAGCATCGGCACGGTCATCGGCAGGACGCGGCGCGGGCCCTTCTCGCGCAGGGTGTCCCAGGCGTCGAGCAGCGTGTTCACGCCGCCGATGCCGGTCGCCCAGTCGACGATGAGGCGCTCGGGGACGACGGTCTCGTTGTCGATGCCGGCGTCGGCCCAGGCTTCGCGCGCGGCGATGAGCGAGAGCTGCGACGACGGGTCGAACCGCTTCGTCTCGGGGCGGGTGAGCTGGTCGGTGATGAAGTTCCGGGCCTGGCCCGCGAACTCGACGGGGATGTCGAGCTCGGCGTAGCGCGGGTCTTCGAGCCTGGTGATGCCGGACTTGCCCTCGAGCAGGGCGTCCCAGGTCTCCGAGGCAGTCGCGGCGAGAGGGGTGATCGCACCGATCCCGGTGACGACGACGGTCTTGTTGGTCATGGAACGACTTGTTTCTTCTGAGGTGGACATGAAGAGCGCCGCGGCCCGTGACCGGAAGGGTCGAGCCGGACCACGGCGCTCAGGAAGTTCGCGTCAGGCCTGGGCCTTGACGATGAAGTCGACGGCGTCACCGACGGTCTTGAGGTTCTTGACCTCTTCGTCGGGGATCTTGACGTCGAACTTCTCTTCGGCGTTCACGACGATGGTCATCATCGAGATCGAGTCGATGTCGAGGTCGTCCGTGAACGACTTGTCCGCCTGGACGGTGTCGGTCGCGATGCCGGTCTCGTCGTTGATCAGCTCGGCCAGGCCGGCGAGGACGTCTTCGTTGGACAGGGCCATGATGGTGTCTCCTTGAGGGGGGTGTCGTTTGACCGTGGACCAGCCTAGGGCACGGGGTGGTTCCGTGCCCGCAGCCGGGCGGGCCTGTGGATGAGTCGGTGGACTAGGGGAGCACGACCACCTGCGCGCCGAACACGAGTCCGGCGCCGAACCCGATCTGCAGGGCGAGTCCGCCCGACAGCTCCGGGTGCTCCTCGAGCAGGCGGTGGGTGGCGAGCGGGATGCTCGCGGCCGAGGTGTTGCCGGTGGTCGTGATGTCGCGGGCGATCACGACGGACTCGGGGAGGCCGAGCTGCTTGGCGAACTCGTCGATGATGCGGATGTTCGCCTGGTGCGGGACGAACGCGGCGAGCTGGTCGGGGCGGACCCCTGCGGTCTCGAGCGCCTCGCGGGCGACCTTGACCATCTCCCAGACGGCCCAGCGGAACACGGTCTGACCGGCCTGCCGTATCGTCGGCCGCGCGGCCCCCGCTTCCCACTCGTTGAAGGTCGCGGTCATGCCGATCGCGTCCCACTTGGACCCGTCGGATCCCCAGATGGTCGGGGCGATGCCGGGGAAGTCGCTCGGGCCGACGACCGCCGCGCCGGCGCCGTCACCGAGCAGGAACGAGATCGATCGATCGGTCGGGTCGACGATGTCGCTGAGCTTCTCGGCGCCGATGACCAGCACGTGGTCGGCGATGCCGGACTTCACGAACGAGTCGGCCTGTGCGATGCCGTAGGCGTACCCGGCGCACGCTGCGCTGATGTCGTAGGCCGCAGCCGGGGTGGCACCGATGCGCTCGGCGAGGAGCGACGCCATCGACGGCGTCGCGACCGTGTGCGTCACGGTGCTGACCAGGACGACGCCGATCTGGTCGGGGGTGAGCCCGGCCTTCGCGATCGCCTCGCGCGCAGCGGTCTCGGCCAGGTCGACCGCCTCGACACCCTCACCGGCACGCATCCGGGTGATGATCCCGGTGCGCTGGCGGATCCACTCGTCGGAGGAGTCGATCGGTCCGACGAGGTCGTCGTTCGGGACGGTGAGCTCACCGCGCGCGGCGCCGAACGCCATGATGCGGCTGAACTCGTGGCCCCGGCGCTGCGCGAGGACGGGACGGTCGGTCGACTCGACTGCTGCTGACACGTCGGTCATGCGGACACCTCCGCGGTGCTGAGGAGCTCGATCGCGGCCGGCAGGTCCTCGGGGGACTTGATCGCGACCGTCGGGGTGCCGCGCAGGCCGCGCTTGGCGAGTCCGACGAGCGCACCGGCCGGTGCGAGCTCGATGATGCCGGTGACACCGGCCTGCTGGAAGGACTCCATCACGGCGTCCCAGTGCACGGGGTTCGCGATCTGCTGGACCATCAGGTCGACGAATTGCCGGCCGTCGTCCACTCGGGAACCGTCGGCGTTCGTCCAGATCGGGAGCGTGGGGTCCGCGGCGGCGGTGCCGGCGGCGACGGGGGCCACGCGCTCGACGGCGGGGGCCATGTACCGGGTGTGGAACGCGCCGGCCACGGCGAGGGGGATCACGCGGGCCTTCGCCGGTGGGTTCTCGGCGAGTGCCGCGATCGCTGCGGCGGCGCCGGCGACGACGGTCTGCCCGCCACCGTTGTGGTTCGCGGGCACGAGGCCGTGCGCCTCGAGGGCCTGGGCGACCTCGTCGGCGTCGCCACCGAGGACGGCTGCCATCGAGGTCGGCTCGAGCGCGGCGGCGTCGGCCATCGCCCGGCCGCGGGCGGCGACCAGCGAGACGGCGTCGGTCGGCTGCAGGATGCCGGCGACGGCGGCGGCGGTGAACTCGCCGACCGAGTGTCCGGCGACCCCTCTGACCAGGGCACGACGGCCGTCGGCGAGGAGTGCGTCGGCGGTGATGATGCCCGCGGCCACGATGAGCGGCTGGGCCAGCGCGGTGTCCTTGATGGTGTCCGCGTCGGACTCGGTGCCGTGCACGGCGAGGTCCACGCCGATCGCTTCGGACCACTGCCCGACGCGTTCACGAACGGCGGCGTCCTCGAGCCACGGGGCGAGGAAGCCGGGAGTCTGGGAGCCCTGTCCGGGCGCGACGACGACGATCACCGGACAATCCTGTCTGCCGCGACGCGTGCGCCCCGTGTGGACTCCCGACACGAATCCGCCTGAGACATTGTGGGACCCCTACGGTCGGCGGTCACCGGCGTCCGATCCGACGCCGACCAGAGGCCGACTCGGACATCGCGCCGAGGATCAGTGCCGACTGCACGATGAGGGCGTCACGGGCGTGGGTGGCGTCCCACCCGATGATGTCCGCGACGCGACGGAGCCGGTAGCGTACGGTGTTCGGGTGCACGAAGAGCTCGCGCGCTGTGGCCTCGAGCGAGCGCCCGGTGTCGAGGTAGCACCAGAGCGTCTGGAGCAGTTCGGTGGACTGGTCCTTGAGCGGCACGTAGATGCGCTGGACGAGGGCGGAGCGGGCGAGGGGATCGCCGGCGAGTGCGCGCTCGGGGAGCAGGTCGTCCGCCAGCGCGGGCCGGGGAGCACCGCGCCAGGCACGCGCGACGGCGAACCCGGCGAGGGCCGCCTTCGCCGAGGTCGACGCATCGACCACGCCGGGGACCTCGTTGCCGAGGACCAGGTGCCCTTCGCCGAACATCGGCTCCAGCGCCTGCGCGATGGCCATGAACGAGACGGGCTCTTCGCCCTCGGGGACGTCGTCCCGCGGGGTCGAGCGACCGATGACGACCACGAGCCGTGACCCCTGCACGCCGATGAGCACGTCGGCGTCCATGTGGCGTGCGGCACGGCGGACCTGGTCGACCTCGAGCTGCTTCGGCGCGGTGCCGACGAGCACCGCGACCTCGCCGTGGCCGTGCCAGCCGAGCGCCGCGATCCGTGACGGCAGTTCGTCGTCGTACTCGCCCGACAGGATCGAGTCGACCACGAGCGCCTCGAGCCGCGCGTCCCAGAGCCCGCGGGCCTCCGCCGCACGCGCGTAGACGTCGGCGGCCGCGAACGCGATGTCCCGCGAGTACTTCAGGATCGCCTCCTGCAGCATCTCGTCGTCCTTGGCGCGCTCCTCGACCACGGTCACCACCACGCGGATGAGCTGCAGCGTCTGCTGCAGACTCACCGATCGGAGGAGTTCCCGCGGCGCGGAGCCGAAGACGTCGGCAGCTGCGATCCACGGCGTCGACGCGCTGCCCTCGAGCCACGAGATGAACGACGTGATGCCGGCCTGCGCCACCATGCCGACCGCCGAGCGTCGACCAGGGGGCATCTCGCTGTACCAGGGGAGCGTGTCCTCGAGCCGCTTGATCGTGGCGGTCGAGAGTTCGCCCGACACCTGCCGGAGCCAGGAGAGCGCGCGTTCGCGGTCGTTCTCCCGGCCCACGGCGGGGTCGGTGCGGGGTGTCGTCACCGCCGGTGTCAGCTCTCGCCGCCGGCGGAGCCGGTCGTGCCGGCGGTCACGTCGTGCAGGCGGTACTTGTCGATCGCTTGCTGGACGAGCGCCGCGTCGACCTTGCCCTGGCGGGCGAGCTGCTGCAGCGTCCGCACGACGACCGAGGGGCCGTCGATGTGGAAGAAGCGGCGGGCGGCCGGGCGCGTGTCCGAGAAGCCGAAGCCGTCGGCGCCGAGCGTGGCGTAGTCGGTCGGCACGAACGGGCGGATCTGCTCCTGGACCTGGTGCATGAAGTCGCTGACGGCGACGACGGGTCCTTCGGTCGCGAGCAGGCGCTCGGTGACGTACGGCGTGCGCGGCTGCTCGTTCGGGTTGAGGAACGCGTGCTGCTCCGCGTCGAGGCCGTCGCGGTAGAGCTCACCCCAGCTCGTGACGCTCCAGACGTCTGCGGAGACGCCCCAGTCCTCGGCGAGGAGCTGCTGCGCCTCGAGGATCCACGGCACCGCGACACCCGACGCCAGGAGCTGCGCCTTCGGGCCGTCGTGCTCGCTCGGCTTGAGCAGGTACATGCCCTTGACGATCCCGTCCACGTCGACGCCCTCGGGCTCGACGGGCTGGACGATCGGCTCGTTGTAGACCGTCAGGTAGTACATGACGTTCGGGTCGGCGTGCTTCGGCGAGCCGTCCTCGTTCGTGCCGTACATGCGGTCGAGGCCGGACTGCACGATGTGCCCGATCTCGTAGCCGTACGCGGGGTCGTAGGACACGACGGCCGGGTTCGTCGCCGCGAGCAGCAGCGAGTGTCCGTCGGCGTGCTGCAGGCCTTCGCCCGTGAGCGTCGTGCGGCCGGCGGTCGCGCCGATCATGAACCCGCGGGTCATCTGGTCGCCGGCGGCCCAGATGGCGTCACCGGTGCGCTGGAAGCCGAACATCGAGTAGAAGACGTAGACCGGGATGAGCGGTTCGCCCTGCGTCGAGTACGACGTGCCGACGGCGGTGAAGGCCGCGAGGGCACCGGCCTCGTTGATGCCGACGTGGATGATCTGACCCTGCGGGCTCTCCTTGTACGCCAGGAGGAGTTCACGGTCGACGGACGTGTAGTGCTGCCCGTTCGGGTTGTAGATCTTCGCCGTCGGGAAGTACGCGTCCATGCCGAACGTGCGTGCCTCGTCCGGGATGATCGGGACCACGCGGTCGCCGAAGTCCGGGGAGCGCAGCAGGTCCTTCAGCAGACGGGCGAACGCCATCGTGGTGGCGATCTCCTGCTTGCCGGAGCCCTTCTTGACGACCTGGTACTTCGAGTCGTCCGGCAGCGTGATCGACGTGTACTTGGTGCGACGCTCCGGGACGTACCCACCGAGCGCCTGACGGCGCTCGTGCATGTACTGGATCGCCTCGTCGTCGTTCCCGGGGTGGTAGTACGGCGGCGTGTAGGGGTTCTCCTCGAGCTGCGCGTCGGAGATCGGGATGCGCATCTCGTCGCGGAACTGCTTGAGGTTGTCGAGCGTGAGCTTCTTCATCTGGTGGGTCGCGTTGCGGCCCTCGAAGCTCGGACCGAGGCCGTAGCCCTTGACCGTCTTCGCGAGGATGACGGTCGGCTGGCCCTTGTGCTCGGTCGCGGCCTTGAACGCCGCGTAGACCTTGCGGTAGTCGTGGCCACCGCGCTTGAGGTTCCAGACCTGGTCGTCGCTGTAGCCGTCGATGAGCTGCAGCGCCTTGGGGTCGCGCCCGAAGAAGTTCTCGCGGACGTACGCACCGTTCTCGGCCTTGTACGTCTGGTAGTCACCGTCGGGGGTGACGTTCATCAGGTTAAGCAGCGCGCCGTCGGTGTCGCGGGCGAGCAGGTCGTCCCACTCGCGGCCCCAGATCACCTTGATGACGTTCCAGCCGGCCCCGCGGAAGTAGCTCTCGAGCTCCTGGATGATCTTGCCGTTGCCGCGCACCGGGCCGTCGAGACGCTGCAGGTTGCAGTTGATCACGAAGTTGAGGTTGTCGAGCCCGTCGTTCGCCGCGACCTGCAGCTGCCCGCGGGACTCGACCTCGTCCATCTCGCCGTCGCCGAGGAACGCCCAGACCTGCTGGTCGGACGCGTCCTTGATGCCGCGGTTCGACAGGTACTTCGCCTGCTGCGCCTGGTAGATCGCGTTGATCGGGCCGATGCCCATCGACACGGTCGGGAACTGCCAGAAGTGCGGCATGAGGCGCGGGTGCGGGTACGACGAGAGTCCGCCGCCCTCGTGCGACTTCTCCTGACGGAACCCGTCGAGCTGGTTCTCGTCGAGGCGGCCTTCCATGTAGGCGCGGGCGTACATGCCGGGGGAGGCGTGGCCCTGGAAGAAGACCTGGTCGCCGCCGGACGCGTGGTCCTGGGCGCGGAAGAAGTGGTTGTAGCCGACCTCGTACAGGGCGGCGCTCGACGCGTACGTCGAGATGTGGCCGCCGACCGAGATGCCGGGGCGCTGCGCGCGGTGCACCGTGATGGCCGCGTTCCAGCGGATCCAGCGGCGGTAGCGGCGCTCGAGCTCTTCGTCGCCGGGGAACTCCGGCTCGTTCTCCGGCGCGATCGTGTTGACGTAGTCCGTCGTCGGGACCATCGGCACGCCGAGGTGCAGTTCCTTGGACCGCTTGAGCAGGCTGAGCATGATCTCGCGCGCACGCTCGTGACCGTGCGCGGCGACCAGTCCGTCGAGGGACTCACGCCATTCGGCGGTCTCCTCCGGGTCCTGGTCCGTGCTGCCGTTGCTGTACGGGTCCTGGTCGTTCACCGTCACCCTTGACCTCGGTTCGTTCTCGTGGTGGTGGACATGGTGGCGCACCGGTCGGTCGGGTCACGACCAGCGGTGGGAGCCGCCGTCCACTCTAGGCCCCACTGCCGACAGGTCGCCTGTGGGAGCCGCGCCCACACGGGACACCTCTGGGCCCCAGCACCGACGAGCAGCCTGATGGTGACGTGTGTCCGCACGCTCGTGAACAGGTGCTTGCATTCGCGTGTCGTCGGCGTACGATTGCCGATCGTGCCCGTGCGACCCTGCGCGTGCATGGATCGACGGGCACACCCGCAGCCCGAGGAAGAAGCACACGCAACGATGGCACTGGAGATCGGCTCACTCGCGCCGGACTTCGAACTCCCGAACCAGTTCGGAGAGCACGTCCGCCTCAGCGACTTCCGCGGTTCCCGCCCGGTCGCACTCGTCTTCTTCCCGCTCGCGTTCTCGTCGACCTGCACGAGCGAGCTCTGCGCGCTCCGGGACAACATCGCGATGTTCCAGGACAACCGCGTCGAGCTCATCGGCATCTCGGTCGACTCGAAGGCGACGCTCCGCTCGTTCGCCGACCTCAACGGCTACGACTTCGAGCTCCTCGCGGACTTCTGGCCGCACGGCGCCGTCTCCAAGGAGTACGGGGTCTTCCTCGAGCACAAGGGCTTCGCGAACCGCGCCACCTTCGTCATCGACGTGCAGGGCCGGATCCGCGCGTCGATCATCTCGGAGCCCGGCGTCGCCCGCGACGTCACCGAGTACCGCGCGGCGCTCGACCGGCTGGCCGCCTGCACGGCGCCCGTCCCGGTCGGCTAGCAGCGGTCCGAAGCACCAACCGTCGACCGGTCCGGTTCCGAACACCTGCTGGGTGCGCAGGCACCGGACTGGAGGCACGGTGCACGCCATCGACACCGCCGCAGCACCGCGGACGGGCACGACCGACGCGTACGCGCCGTTCCCGGTGACGGCTGACGCCGCCAGGTGGTCGCTCCGCAGGACGGTCGTCCCGACCGTGCACGGTCCCGTCGTCGTGCACGACCGCAGCGGCGTCCGGCCCCTGCTGTTCCTGCACGGGGTCGCCGGGTCCTGGACCACGTGGACCCCGTTGCTCGAGGCCGCCGACGGCTTCGCGACCCGCGGGCTGGTCCTCGTCGACCTGCCCGGCTGGGGGTCGTCGCCCGCGCCTCGGACGCCGCTGTCGGTCGACGACGCCGTCGCGGTGCTGACCGCCGTGCTCGATGCGCTCGAGGTCCCGGTCGTCGACGTCGTCGGGCACTCGATGGGCGCCTTCGTCGGCATGCACCTCGCGGTCGCCGCCCCGGACCGGACACGCTCCGTGACGCTCGTCTCCGGCACCACGTTCGCCGCGATCGACGCCGCTCGGCACCCCGTCCGCGGCGTGCTGACCGTCCCCGCGTTCACGCTGTTGCGGGCCGGTCTCGCCGTCACGCGCGGCGCGGCCGTCCCGATGCTCCGGGTGCTCGCCGGGATCGGGCTCCTGCGGTTGCTCGCCGCACCCGTGTTCACCCACGTGCGACGACTGGACCGGAGCGTGCTCGACGCCTTCGTCGAGGAGCTCCGGCCGGCGGGCTTCCTCGCCGCCGCACGATCGGGCGCCGCCTACGACACGGACCGCTGGCGGGGGATCTGGTGCCCCGTGACCGCGGTCTCCGGGCGCGACGACGTCTTCGCCCGCGTGCGCGACCTCGACGACCTGACTCGCGTGGTGCCGCAGACACGAACCGTTCTCTTGGACGACTGCGGGCACTTCGCCCACGTCGAGCACCCGGCTGCGGTGGTGGCCGCGCTCAGTGGTACTGCGGCGGCCAGTCGAACGCGGGCGGACGATGCGGGACCTCGCCGACGGTCGTGACGACGAGGTCGACCTCGCCGAGGTTCCGCAGCTCGATCGACCGCGGGTTCCCCAGGTACCGGCGGCCGTCGACCCACACGGTCAGGTCCCCGTGCAGGCCGCCGACACCCCAGGCGCTCAACGGGACGTCCCACTCGTCGAAGAACTGCCCGAGGGTGAAGTCCTGACGCACCGGTGACTCGACGTGCACGATGCCGGACGTGTCGTGCGAGTGGATCTCCGCGGCGAAGCGCTCCCGGTCCGAGTGCCCGATGTCCGCGGGGATCACGACCGGTTCGTCGCCGTCGGTGATCGTCACGTGGGTGTGGATGTGCTCGGCCAACCGCTGTCCCCACACGTCGTGGAGCCCGGCGGCCTCGGCCCGTGCTGCGAGGTCGGTCGGACGCGGCCACGGCGGACCGTCCTGCACCGCCGAGCACCCCGCGAGGAGCACCACGAGCGTGGCTGCCGTCAGGGTCGCAGTCGCCGTTGCTCGTCGCACTGTTCCGTGCTTACTCGGTCAGACGCGCTCCGGCACGAGAGCCTCGACCCGGGCTCGCACCTCGGACACCACCGTCCGGCGCATCCCCTGGGAGAACAGCGCGTGGTCCCCGTCGGGCACCGGCACCAGGCTGACCGAGCCGGGTCGGGGTCCTGGTGCGTACCGCTGGAGTACTGCGCGGCCGCCGAGACGCTCGAACGTCGCGACGTCGACGGGAGCTGCGATCACCACCACCTCGGTGCCGGCAGCGACGAGCGGTCGCACGTGCTGCAGGACGCCCCCGGTGCGGCTCCGCTCGACGTGCTCACGGACGACCCGCGGCACGACGCGGTCGTACCAGGACCGGATCACCAGCCGGGCGCGCGACGGCGAACCCGCGGCCGCCGCGCTGTCGCCGCCCGGTGCGGCGGGCCGTCGGCGGAAGTCGTTCGGGCTGATCTCCACGACCAGCCGCGGGGACAGCGCCGCCGAGCGGCCGGCGAGCCACGCACCGGCGCACATGCCGACCAGCGCGAGCCGGTCGCCGTGGACCCCGAGCGCGGACACGACCGCGGCCTGGTCGTCCACCCACGTCTGCGCGAACAGGTGGTTGTGCTCACCGGCAGCCACCACCGTGCTCTCCCCGGTGCCCCGGCGGTCCACCCGGACGACCCTGGCGCCGTCCTCGGCGAGTGCCCGGGCGAGCGCGACCTGGTAGTCGTTCCCGCCGACGCGGTGCTCGGCGCCGCCGGTGTGCAGGACGACGACGGGAGCGTCGTCCGCCACACCGGCGGGCACCGTCTCCACGGCGAAGAGCGACTCCGGTCCGAGGTGCACGACGTGCTCCGAGATCCCGGAGTCGAGGTCGAGGACCGCGTCGACACGTGGCGTTCTCGACGCGACCGCCGCCGTGGGGACGTGCTCGTCGACCCATGCGACCACCGTGTCGACCGCCTGGACCGGTATGCGCGCGTGGATGCTCATCTCGTCGAGCAGTTCCGCGCTGCCAGGTACCTCGACGACCGGCAGGGCACCGACCGCTCGGGGGGCTCGTGCCCCGGGGCGGACCAGCACGAGCGTGGAGCGGGGGTCCCGTTCGACGTGCACGAGCGCGGCGACGGCTGCGGCCTGCGCCGGGTCCAGGTCGATCCCGACGAGGGTCTCGACGCCGTCGACGACACGGGTGGCCTCGATCGTCAGCGTCGCGAGCGCACGCTGTCGACGCAGCCAGGCGCGGCCGGACTCGGGGGCGTCCCAGAGCACCAGGCCGTCGTCCTCGGTCGCAGCTGCGGAGGCGATGAGTGCCCCTGAAGCGAGTCCGACGTAGACGATCCGCTCGATCCCGGTCGTGCGGAGCACGGCCGCCGCGTGCCGAGCGGACCGGACCGGCGCGTCGGGGTCGGCGTCGTCCTGGGAGTCGCCACGGCCGGACGGGTCGTAGCGCACCGAGGCCACGCCACGAGCCTCCAGGCGGTCCGCCAGCAGGCGGAACGTGCGGTACGCGAGCACGCCCTCCTGCCCGAGCGGTGCGCAGATGACGACCCCGGCGCGCACCGACGGCGGCGTCTGCACCGCGACCCGGGAGGCCGGGGAACCCGACCACCCGTGTGTGGTGGTCACAGCGTCAGCGCGCGACGGACAGCCGCTGGCCACGCGTCGGGGTCGGTGCCGTGCGCGGCGAACAGGGCGATCGTGATGCGCTCCAGGCCGAAGGCCAGGCACGCACTCTGGGCGACCTCGCCGTCTTCGGTGCGGATCCCGAAGGACAGGCCGAAGTGGTCCTCGTGGAGGTTGGCGGAACTGATCGCGGTCGGCTCGCCCGCGTCACCGTAGACCGGCGTGACGAACTCGTACTTCAGCGCCTGTTCGACCTGGTTGCGCGCGAGGATCTTGCCCACGCGGCCGAAGAACGGGTCGTTCGCGGGGACCACGTCGATCTCCAGCCCGAAGCCCTCGAGGAGCGACCGCATCACGGGCACGCGCCCGTCGCGGTGCGCCTTCGCCGAGGCCGGGGTGCCGATGTGGACGAACTCGTGCATGTGGAAGGCCTGCAGGCGCATCGGGTCGAGCGAGGGCTCACGCCGGAACGAGTCGCCGACGATGTCGAAGTACCGGCCGGCCTGCGGGACCGTGTCGCCGACCAGGCCGTAGACCGGGTGGCAGACCGCTGGCGCGAGCATCAGGTCCGCCGGCTCCAGGAAGGACTCCCAGCGCTCGCCGCGTTCCCGCGCCGCGAGGAGCTCGCGGTGCTTGCGGTCGTCGCCGGTGAACCCGGAGATCGACGCCGCGAGGTCCGGGAACGAGGCGATGTAGTCGGTGCGCTCGAACGCGGCGAGCGGCTCGACGGGCGGGAAGCGGAGAACCTCGGAGTCGAGGTCCGCCATCGAGCGGACGGCCGCGGAGTCGACGGCGGTGTACACGTGCTCGAAGACACCGGTGCGGCCGTAGAGCCCGGGGGAGCCGAGGTCGATGAGGACGCGATCGGTGAGCAGTCGGGCGCGGAGCGCTGCGCGGGCGGCGGTGAGCGGGGCCGTGGGGTCGACCGGTGTCGTCGTGGTCGTCGTGCTCGCTTCGGTGATGGTCACAGGATCGCTCCGCTCATGAGTGCCAGGCCGGCGTTGTTCTGGAGGAGACGGTCGTTGCTCACCATGACGGCGGCGCCGTGTGCGTCTCGGAGGTGTCGGGCGATGCTCATCGGGCCCGAGGCCGCGTACCCGGCGATCCCGACGATGCGGAGCGCTGCCGTGACGATGTCCGTCACCTTCTGGGAGGCCCCGATCTTCAGGGCGTTCGCGGCGAGACCGGAGGCGCTCGACTCGAGCGTGTCGGGGTCGTCGGCGACGGCGTCGAACCGCTCGGCGGCGTGCCGGACGCCGTCGGCGAGCCCCTGCAGGTCGACGAGGAGCTCCGCGAGTCGCAGCGCACCGGGTGGTGTCGTCCCGACGCTGGCGCGTGCCTGCTTGCGGACGGCCGAGCGAGCGCGTTCCGCTGCCGAGGCCGCGATGCCGAGCCACACCGACGCCCACAGCACGTGCGAGACGGGCAGGATCGTCTGCGCGGAGATCGTGGCGTAGTCGTCGCGGAACACGTGGTCGAGGGTGGTCTCGGCGTCGAGGATCCACCCGTTGCTGCACGTGCCCCTGAGACCGAGCGTGTCCCACGTCGAGGTCTGCGAGAGCACGGTGCGTTCGGTGTCGCAGATCACGAGGCGCTGGTCGGATGCCGGTGCGTCGGGGTCCCGGCGGGCGGTGACGAACACCGCGGTGGACTCCGTGGCGTAGGAGATCACGGGGGCGTCCTTGCGGAGGCGGATGCGCCCGGGGACCTCGGTGGACGCCTCGATCGCACAGGTGGACCGCCGGGCGTCACCGCCGACGCCCTTCTCGGTGGTCGACGACGCGACGAGCGCGCCGTCCAGGACCTGGTCGATCATCGCGCGCACGCCGGGAGCGTCGCCGCCGTGCCGCCAGAGCGCCATCACCTGGCCCTGGTGCATCGCGAACACCATGCCGGTCGCCGCACACGCACCTCCGAGGTCGGTCGCGATCGCGGACAGTTCGGACACGGAGGCACCTTCGCCACCGAGCTCGATCGGGACGGACGCGGCGAGCAGGCCGTACTCGCGCATCGCGGCGATCGCCTCGCGCGGGGGCCGGGCGTCGCGGTCGACCTCGTCGGCGAACTGCGCGGCGACGGCTGCGACGGCGGCGGTGCGCTCGGCGAAGCGATCTGCCGAGGATCGGGCCGCGACCACGGACCGCGTCGGGGACTCCGGCTGCAGCGTGGTCACGCCGTCACCTGCGCGGCCGCGGTGGTCAACGACTCGACGGAGGAGAACGTCGCTCGATGCAGGAGACGGTCCGGGAACTCGCCGTCGAGCTCGTTCTCGATCGCGAGCATCACGTTCACGGTCGCGTGCGAGGTGAGTCCGAGGACGTAGAGGTCGGCGATCGACGCCACGTTCCACGCGTCGACGGTGAGTCGCCCGTGGTCGGCGAGCGCGCGTCGGACGGCCTGTTCGGTCGTGTCAGCGAGGGTGTTCTGGTCCGGCTGCATGCGAGCAACCCTAGGGACGGGGATGCCCCGGAAAGCCGCCGTGCGGGTGCGGGAAACCGCATCGACCAACGTGGGGCTGAACAGGGGTTCAGGTTGTCCCGCTGATGGGTCCGTTCACCGGTCTGCCAGCGCGACCGCCGTCGCGAGCGCGAGACCTCGTTCGTGGGAGAGGGACACGTCGACGACGCCGATCCCCTGCGCCTCGGCGAGCGCCAGGGCAGCGCCGGTGAGCTCCACCACCGGGGCACCGTGCTCGTCGAGCACGATCGCGACGTCGTGCAGCGGGACCGCCTGCCCGCCGGTGGGGCGGAGGAGCTTGATCACGGCCTCCTTGCCGGCGAACCGCGCGGCGAGGCGTTCCGGGTCGTCGCGGGCGTCGGCGCGCTCCCGGACCGTGAACACCCGGGAGAGGTACCGCTCGCCGTGCGCGCTGATCCCGGCGAGGACGTCGTCGACCGCGGCGAGGTCGCACCCGGTCCGGACGGCGGTCATGCCGCGATCGTACGTGCCCCGGCCGGTCGTCGGGCGGCATCGCGCTCCCGGACGGTCGGCCGGTGCCGCCGGAGCCGGTGGCCTAGGCTCCGGATCGTGCGCGACCACGGCTGTGCGGCCTGCGACACGCCGACGAGGGAACCGATCGCGGGGCTGCGGACACCACAGGACATGAACCAGATCACGGGGGACCGCGCCGACTGGGCCCTGAGCGCCGCGGGCGACGGCCACGCATTCGGGCGGGTGTTCGACCGGCACGCTCCACGGCTCCGTCGACACGCGGTCGGACTCGTCCCCACCCCTGCCGATGCCGACGACGTGGTCGCCGTCGCCTTCCTCGAAGCCTGGCGGCGACGTGACCACGTCCGGTTCGTCGACGACTCGCTGCTGCCCTGGCTGCTCGTGACGACGACGAACGCGGCGCACAACCTCACGCGCTCGACCCGCAGACACCGCAGCTTCCTCGGCCGGTTCCCCGTCGACGACCCCTTCCCGGATCCCGCCGATCGGTTCACCGACGGGGACGCGGTCGCCGCGCTCCGCGGACTCGGTCTCGCCGATCAGCGGGTCCTCACGCTCTGCGTCCTCGAGGGACTCAGCGAACGCGAGGCGGCGACGGCGCTCGGCGTCGCCGCAGGGACCGTCAAGTCCCGACTCCACCGGGCGAAGGCCCGGCTCCACCAGCAGTACACAGCCACAGCGGAACCCCTCGGAGGCGCACTGTGAACGACGAACGCTCCCCACGGGACGACGAACGCTCCCTCCGGGACGACGAACGCTCCCCACGACTGACCGCGATGCGCGATGCGCTCGTCGCCGAGGTCGCGTCCACTCCTGCGGCCCACGTACGCGGTCGGCGTCGACCGACCCGGACCACGGTCGCAGCCGTCGTCGTCGCGTTCCTGGTCGGCGGCGGACTGACCGGCGGGCTCACCGCCGCGGCGCTCCCCGGCAGCGATCCGGACACCGCGGTCCAGGCCTCGCTCGGTGCCACGACGCGGTACATGGTCGAGGAAGTCAACCACGGCCGGCTCCTCGGCACCCCGACGTTCCGCGTCACGCACGGCGACACCGCGCTGACCCTGTCCTCCCGACCATCCGGCGCGGACCGCGTCGCCGTGGCGTGGGCATGTCTCGACGGTGGGAACCCGACAGTCGAGGTCGGAGGTCGCCCGGTCGAGGGCACCACGTGTGGTCGTCGCGCCGACCCGGAGTCCGAACAGATCGGATGGGCGCTCGCCGCGGCACCGGCGTCCGGCGACGCCACGGTCACCGTCTCCGCCGACGACGCCGACCGGTACGGCGTGTGGGTCTCGTGGGCGAGGTCGCCGCAGATCGCTCGTCCGTCCGCGCAGCAGGAAGCCGAGACGGCCGACGGCGTCGTCACGCTGGACGAGTACCGGACGGCGTTCAACCGGCTGCTCGCGTGTCAGGCGCAGGCCGGGCAGCCGATGGGCGACGACGCGCTCTCCTGGTACGCGGACGGCCTGTGGAACGGCGAGGGGCGAGGGACCGGTCCCTGGTTCCTCTACGCCACGCCCTCCACCGGGAGCGAGGTCTTCGACACGCAGTGCTACCCGAGGGAGTTCGGTGCCGTGGACGCGATCTGGCAGGGGGAACACCCGATGCCGGAGGACCCGCCAGCGGCCGGGTGATGCCCGCGAGGCGTGTGCCCTGTGAGGATTCGCCGGGGGCGTTCGTCGCACGCCCGGGCCCGGTGGCTAGCGTTCGGGACATGACGACACCCGCAGAGAGCGACCACAAACGCCGGGGCGGGTGGTTGCCCGGTCAGGACGACCTCGAAGCCTGGATCGAAGGACACCGGGAGCGTGCACGGGCCCATCGCGACCGTCCGATGCACCCCGCCGTCTCCGCGTTCCGGCACTTGTTCGACACCGACCCGGTGATCCGGATGGGGATGACCCGGATGATCGAGCAGGTCCCGCACGGCAAGCAGTACCAGAAGCGACACGTCGAGGACATCGACGAGTTCTTCTCGCTCATCAACGAGGTCATGACGACTGCTCCTGCGTTCAGCGACGGCGGGATGGTGACCACGCCGTTCGCCGCGATCCTCGACTGGACGATGGCCACCCCGGCCGGGTTCGCCGTCTACCGGGACCCGAAGGTCAACGCCGCACTGAAGGACGTCCTCGACGCATGGGCCGAGTACCTCGACAGCCCCGCCTCGCTCACCGTCATCACGGACGGGCCCGACGGGTGGAAGTCGGAGAAGGCGCAAGAGGTCGTCGGCATGGACCAGTTCGTGCACGACCCCGACTCCGAGAACTGGGGCTTCACGTCCTGGAACGACTTCTTCATCCGCCGGTTCAAGGACGGCCAGCGCCCCGTCGCGGCACCCGACGACGACACCGTCGTGGTCAGCTCGAGCGAGTCCACCCCGTACGCCATCGCGACGAACGTACAGCGTCGTGACGCGTTCTGGGTGAAGCAGCAGCCGTACTCGCTCGAGGACCTCCTCGCGAACGACGAATCCGTGGACCGGTTCGTCGGCGGGTCCGTGTACCAGGCGTTCCTCAGCGCGACGAACTACCACCGCTGGCACGCACCCGTCGCCGGCACCATCGTGCGGGCCTTCGTGCACCCGGGCACGTACTTCTCCGAGGCCGACTCCGAGGGGGAGGACGCCGTCGAGCCGAAGGACTCGCAGGGGTACCTCGCGCACGTCGCGGCCCGCGCGGTGATCGTCATCGAGGCCGACAACACGGCCATGGGCCTCGTCGCCGTCGTCCCGGTCGGCATGATCGAGGTGTCGTCGTGCGTCATCGCCGAGGGGATCGTCCCGGGAACGCACGTCGCGAAGGGCGACGAGCTCGGGTACTTCCAGTTCGGCGGGTCCACCGAGTGCCTCGTCTTCGAACCGGGTGCGATCGAGTCGTTCGCCCTACAGGCGTTCCCGGACCCGCAGCACCCCGCACTGGTCCACCTCCACACGCAGATCGCGACCGCCGCGTCGGTCTGACCCGTCGGCTCGGGCCGCGGATCCTGCGGACTGGAGGCTCGGTGCCAGCCGACACCGAGCCTCCAG